>JBKDHA010000141.1:0-5239 GCA_046335555.1 Bacteroidota bacterium | reverse complement strand
CTTCAAACACCAATGGGCTGAAAGGAGTAATTGCACCCTGCGACTGTGCGCCGTAGGCCTGATCGGGAGGAAGAATGAACAGTGCTTTTCCGCCGTCTTTCATACGCAGAACGCAATCGGTAAAGCCAGGAATCATTTGATCGCCGGCCGTAAATTCCATAAGCGGCGCTTTCGGATCTCCGGTGTTTGAATCAAACACGGTTCCGTCGGTAAGTGTGCCTTTGTAGCGTGCACCTACTCTCATGCCGGGTTTAATTTGTGTTGTACCTGCTTTTAGGTCTTTGTAATAAATACCTTTTGCATCGGGCTTCAGATCGGTAAGTTTGTTCTTGGTCAGGTAATCCTGAATCTTACCGTTGGCAGCATCCTTCATTTCGGCAAACATTTTCTCTTGTTTGTCCTGCATTTCCTTGATCTTTTTCTCGGTAAATGCTTTAGTGTAAACACTGTCAACCTTTACACGGAAACCGATGTATTTGAGCGAATCATATTTCGGCTCAAGCGGAAATTCATCGCGCTCTTTGCGGAAATATTTCTTGATGGTATCCAGGTTAACAAAGAATGTAGCGCTGTCGCCCATGCGCAGGTGGCTGATTACATCAAGGAAATCGCCTTTGAAACGCGGAGTCTCAAAACGAATCGGCACTGAACCTTGTCCGCGTGCTGCATTGAAGTCCTGAATAACCGAATCCATTCCGTCGATCATAGCCATCTGAACAAAAGCTACACCGCCTACACCGGCTGTATCTTTGCCTGTTCCGGCTTTGTGCAGTTTGAAATAAGTAGAGGGAGTGGTTTTCTCAAAACCCGGAAACGGTCCGCCTTCTGAGCAGGAAGATGCGGCGATCATTAACGCTGCCGATGCAGCAAACAGTAGTTTTTTCATTGATTGAATTGGCAATTATTTATTCTGCTGAAAGTAATTCAAGTTCATACACAACCGGTGTATGCGGTGGAATGAGTCCGGTGCTAGATCCGCCAGCCCCAAAAGCCAGCGCCGAAGGTAGGACTATTTTTGCTTTGCCGCCTGTTTTCATCTTACGTAATGCGGCAGTTAATCCGGGAATCATCTGCCCCTCGCTTCCCCAGGCAAAGCTTACGCCGTTGGAACCAGAAGCATTATTGTCGAACACGCGGCCATTGAGGAAACGCCCGGTATATCTCACTTTTACCGTTTTCCGACCCGTTAAATTTGTTCCGGTTCCTTCGGTTTGCGGGATAAAAATTAATCCCGAACTATCGGCCTTTGCCGTAATTTTTTCGAGGCGAAGGTAGCGGCCAATTAACACCTGCTCGTCAGCATCGGTGTCGGTTTGTGCCATTCGTTTTTCGTATTCGGCTTCGGAGAGAATGTCAACCAAGCGAATGTGCATCTGAATCATGCCGGTATCGGGCATTCCGGGCAGGCGCAAATCTCCGCCGGGGAGCAGAATGGTTGCGCTGTCGCCCTTGCTCAGCATGGCGAGGTGTTTGTTTCCGGCAAACGGCATAATTACCGTTCCGCGCACGCTTTGCAGCTGGGTATCAAAAAACACATTGCCGTTGAATACATTCTGCATCCGCACTTCGATATAGTCATTCTCGCCGGGCTTCTGCTCATCGTCGCCGGGTTCGTTCAGTTTCCAGTAAACACCCTCGCCGGCATCGCTGTAGCCGGGATATTTCGAGGTTTCGCCTCCGCATCCTGACAGTAAAAGCAGCAGGGCTGCAGTAAAAATTCGGTTCATGTATGTTGCTTCGGTGTTTATTGTTGTCTGAGGCTGAGTAATTCCACTTCGCACACCAAAGCGGCCAGCGGCGGAATCCTGTCATTATCGCCGGTGAGGCCGTGTGCAAGGTGCGAGGGCAGAATAAAACGCATTTTATCGCCGGTGCGCATGAGCTGCACGCCTTCGTGTATGCCGGGCTCCACATCATCGCGCCCGATTTCGAAACTGCGCGGGCCGTCTTTTTCTGATGTATAACAAAGTGTGCCGTCCATGAGCCTGATCGTGTAAGCCACTTTGGCAATTTGTCCGGGAACGGCAAGTTCTTTTCCGCTGCCTTCTTTGAGTTTCATCCAGCGCAGTCCGGAGGCCGTTATTTCCATATTCCAGCCTTTGCGGCGGGCATACTGGTCAATCTCGTCGGCCTGGCGCTGCCGGTCCCAGGTGTGCATTTTCACTGAGCCTTCGCGCATTTCCTTTTCGGTGAGCGGCCGGCGTTTTGGCGCGGGCTTATCGCCCGAACAGGCGGCAAAACTGAGCAGCAGAAAAACGGCAAGCAGGCGGAGCATGGTGTTACGCTTTTTTGAGTTTATCAAGATACGCAGGCAGGAGCTTTGTAAACTTGCCCACCGTATCTTTTAACGAAAGTTGTGAAGCCCCGCCCGCGGCATTCGTATGCCCGCCTCCGCTGAAGTTTTCGCGGGCAAACTGATTCACATCAAACTTGCCTTTCGAACGGAATGAGCATTTGATAATGCCGTCGCGTTCGGCAAAAAAGGCGGAGAACACAATGCCGCGCATCGTGAGGCCATAGTTCACAAGCCCTTCAGTATCGCCTTTCTGGAAATGGAAGCGTTCGTGTTCAGCGTTGCTGAGAGCAAAAAATGCGGTTCGCAGCTCGGGAATTACTACTAATTTCTCGCTCAGCGCGTAGCCCAGCAGGCGGATGCGGCTTTCGGTATTGTCGTCGTAAATGCGGTTGTGGTTCAGGGCATTTTCGGCACCGGCTTCCATCAGGCGCTGAACAACGGCATGTGTGCGGGCGGTAGTGGCCGGGAAACGGAACGAGCCGGTATCTGTCATAATGCCTACATAAAGGCAATTGGCGATGCTTTTGTCCACCAGCTTTTCATCGCCCATAATTGCAATAAACTCATACACCAATTCGGCAGTTGAACTGGCTGCAACCCGGTGCAGGTTGAATTTTGCAAAATTATCGGGCTGCGGGTGGTGGTCGATCAGCATTTTCGGGGCATTGCTTTCGGCCACCAGTTTGCCCAGCACATTTATGCGTTTGAGGTCGTTAAAATCGAGGCAAAAAATGAGGCTGGCTTTGGCAATGAGCTTTGCCGCTTTAGCCGGATCGCGCTGGGCATCCGTTACTTGTTTGTGGCCCGGCATCCAGTGCAGAAATTCGGGATAATCGTTGGGCGTAACCACATTCACCTTGTGCCCTTTTTTGCGCAGGTAATGCCACAAACCCAGCGACGAGCCAATAGCATCACCATCGGGCGACCAATGCGTTACAATTACAATTTGCTGCTCGGTTTTGAGCAAACGTTTGAGGGCAGTTTTTTCGGCTGGTTTCACAAGGTGAATTTATCCGGCAAAATTAGCTGAAAGCCGCCAAAAACAACTATCTTTGCACGCCTTTTACGAAAAGGTATCAACAAACAACACTATGGCAGGCAATAAAACATTTACCATGATTAAGCCCGATGCTACGGGCAACAACCACATCGGTCCTATTCTGGCGCAAATCAACGAAGCTGGTTTCCGCATTGTGGCTATGAAATACACACGCCTCACCCCCGAAGCTGCTGGCAAATTCTACGAAATTCACAAAGAGCGCCCGTTCTACGGCGAACTGGTTGATTATATGTCGTCTGGTTCTATTGTGGCCGCTATTCTTGAGAAAGATAACGCAGTAGCTGATTTCCGTACCCTTATCGGTGCTACAGATCCTACCAAAGCCGAGCCGGGAACTATCCGCGCCCGTTTTGCAAAGTCTATTGCTGCCAATGCTATTCACGGTTCAGACAGCGATGAGAATGCGGGGATTGAAGGGAATTTCTTCTTCTCGCAGCTCGAACGCTTCTAGTACGTTATAACAAAAAGGGGATCTCTTAAAACTCCAAAGATTGAGGCGGGCGCAGGAGTCAAAACCGGAGTTTGCTAATGCAAATGAGGATTTTGGCGACAAGCCCAACGAAGAGATTTGGAGTTTTTAGAGATGCCAAAAAAGCGTTTTTTTTCTGCCTTCTTCGGTGTTAAAGCTGAGGAAGGCAGTTTTTATTTACACACCTTACAAGAAATCGTAAACAGATAATCTGTTTACGATTTCTTTTTCGCTGGTTTTACCAACGGGTTATTGCCGGGCGTTTCTTTGTTGTCGCGCTGACGCTGGTCTGGCTTACCTGTTGATTTTGCTGTCCTTTTTGGACCTGGTTTAAGTGCCATCAATTAGTCAACTTTGCAGAGTCGGTAAAAAGTAAGCCCTTTGTGAGATTTGGCAACTTTTCCGTCATTATCAAATGACCAAACATCATGAAATTTAGTGTCTTTGTTCACAAGAACTATTTTATTCCCTTTCTGCGTCCAATTACCCTTCACTATTAATTTCTTGTTTGAAACCGAAAAGTCTTGGTAATAAAAAGTGTGATCAGCGTTAATCGTCAATTTGATTTGAGCCGGGTCAGATGCAGAACCAGAATATGTACCGATAAATTTGTCGGTATCCATTTTTGCAAATGAAGACATTAGAAAAACCAGTGCCAGTAATGTCAGCGTCTTAATAGTTTTTGTCATAATTTCTTTGTTTTTAATGGGTAGTATGCTAATGAAATTTACTTGCGACTTTTTGCTGCTACCTCAAGATACGGATCTTTATCTTAGCTATTGATGTGGTGTAGAAAAATTTTGGTTTTCATAAAGTTGAATGTGGAGCATTGAAGCACTGGCTATTGCAAATGTGCTGTTATGCCCAGTTTTTCATTGTCCATTATTTTCTCAACAAGGTCTCTGAATGTCTGAATGTCGCCAGTGTGTATTGGTCGTGTGTAAACCCAGTTAGGAAATATTTTATCAACCCAATACTTAAACCTTCTCTCTGTTCAAATACTATTTTCTTTTCTATACCTATTTAGAAATTTCAACTGATTGGTTAGCCTTAATTACCGGAACATAAAAGATGATATTTATGCCAATCAAAATAAACAATGCCCCAAATAAACTAAGTGAAAATTCTGAATAGTTCATTGCCACTACAGTTCCAATACCTATTACGAATCCAAGCAGAGCACGAATTGCGACAATTTTAAAAACAACTTTTTGTGCTAAGTTGAAAAGCCAATTGCAAAAAATTATTTCTGAAAGGGCATAAAAAAGAAAAAGAAAAGATGTAAACGCTATTAATCTTTCAGATGAATTACATAACAATAAGAGGCACATCTGTCCAAAATAGCTAAATAAAAAAGAGAGGATGGTGTACCTAAAATAGGTACATTGTTTTTACGACAAAACAACACCCATCC
>JBKDHA010000140.1:0-40978 GCA_046335555.1 Bacteroidota bacterium | reverse complement strand
GGGTGTCCGTCGCCGTCGGTATCAACTCCCGGCAAGCCGTTTGGTCCGAGGTTGTCGGCAAGTCCATCACCGTTTGCATCGGTAATCGGGCCTGTACCGGTTACACCGTCATTGTCGGGATCCGAACCGTTTGCTTCAATTACGTCGGCAATACCGTCGTTATCGCTGTCGAGATCAAGCTGATCAGGAACGCCGTCGCCGTCGGTGTCGCCGTTGTTTGAAGCGGTTGCGCTTTCGGTGATATCGGTAATTCCGTCGTTATCATCATCAATGTCGATGTTGTTCGGAATTCCATCGCCGTCTGTGTCAATCGGATCGCGCCAGTCGAGTTCGCCACCAACAATGTCAACATCAGGGAAAGTTGTTCCTGTTGCCGGAGCATCGTTGTTGGTTACGTTGGCTGTTCCTGTTGTGCTTACGTTATCGTAGGCATCATCAAGACCGTCGCCGTCTGTATCGTTGCCGGTGGGCAGTACGTCGGGCTGATTGTTATTGTTGAAGTCATTACCCTCAACCAGATCCGAGAAACCGTCGTTGTCGGTGTCAGTATCTGTGTAGTCGGGATTATCTGTTCCGTCGGTATTAACAGGTGTTACACCAGCGCCGCCAAATCCGGGTGTTGTGTCGTAAGCATCATCAATGCCGTCGCCATCAGTATCGTTACCGCTTGGGGCAACATAACCTGTGGTCGATTGTGCTTCGATGTTGTCAACAATTCCGTCGTTGTCGGCATCAATATCGAGGAAGTCAGGATTTCCGTTGTTGTCGGAGTTGTCGTTCGGGTAGTTGTCCGGACGGCCGTCGCTGTTGGCATCGGTACCTGTTGTGATGTTTGGTGTTCCGGTTGTTGCAGGATCAACGCTGTCGGCAAGACCGTTTCCGTTCGTATCTGCAAAACCATCAACTTGTCCGTTACCGTCGGCATCTGTTCCGCCTGTTTCAACAATGTCAACGATACCATCGTTATCACTGTCGAGATCGAGATAGTTCGGAATGTTGTCGCCGTCAATATCAGCTTCACCAAACGGTGTTCCGCCTGCATTCGGATCGGCATCGTCAGAAAGACCGTTGTTGTTGGTATCTGCAAAGCCATCAATGATACCGTCGCCGTTTGCATCGGCACCGCCGTTTTCAATTACGTCGGTGATACCATCGTTATCGCTGTCGAGATCAACAAGGTTGTTGATGCCGTCGCCGTCTGTATCCGGATTCGGAAGTACGGTGCCACCATTGTTGGTGTCAACGTTGTCAGAAAGACCATCGTTGTCGGTATCTGCAAAACCATCAATAATACCGTCGCCGTTGGCATCTGTTCCGCCGGCTTCAGCTACGTCGGTAATGCCGTCGTTGTCGCTGTCAAGATCAACAACGTTGTTCAGGCCATCGCCGTCGGTGTCAGGATTCAGGAGAGCTGTTCCGCCATTGTTGGTGTCAACGTTGTCTGAGAGACCGTCGTTGTCTGTATCTGCAAAACCGTCAATGATACCGTCGCCATTGGCATCTGTTCCGCCGGCTTCAGTTACGTCTGCAATACCGTCGTTGTCGCTGTCGAGATCAATATAATCGTCGAGCCCGTCGCCATCTGAATCAGGTGTGGGCAGCGGAGTTCCGGCGTTGTTCGGGTCAACGTTGTCAGAAAGGCCGTCGTTGTCGGTATCTGCGAAACCGTCAATGATACCATCGCCGTTTGCATCTGTACCACCTGCTTCGGTAACATCGGTAATGCCGTCGTTATCGCTGTCGAGGTCAAGTACATTGTTAATGCCGTCGCCGTCTGTGTCAGGATTCGGCAATGCAGTTCCGCCGTTGTTGGTGTCAACGTTGTCTGAAAGACCATCGTTATCGGTATCTGCAAAACCGTCAATGATACCGTCGCCGTTTGAATCAGTACCACCAGCTTCGGTTACATCAGGAATACCATCGTTATCGCTGTCGAGGTCTGTGTAATCAGCATTTCCGTCGCCATCGGTATCCGGTGTGGGCAGCGGTGTTCCGCTGTTGTTCGGATCAACGTTATCAGAGAGACCATCGTTATCGGTATCAGTAAAACCGTCAATGATTCCGTCGCCGTTGGCATCTATTCCGCCAGCTTCAGTTACATCGGTAATGCCGTCGTTATCACTGTCGAGATCGATGTAATCAGCATTTCCGTCGCCGTCCGTATCGGGTGTAGGCAGCGGTGTGCCGCCAACGCTTGGATCAACACTGTCGGCAAGACCATCGCCGTCTGTGTCAACAAAACCGTCAATTATGCCGTCGCCGTTGGCATCAGTTCCGCCGGCTTCAGTTACATCTGTAATACCATCGTTGTCTGAATCAAGATCTTGTGCGTCAACAATTCCGTCGCCGTCGGTATCAGGATAGGGCAGTGGTGTTCCGCCTGTGCTGGGATCAACCAGATCGCCGAGACCATCGTTATCTGTATCTACGAACGGTCCGTTACCAATAATGCCGTCTCCGTCCGGATCAGATCCGCCGGCTTCGGTTACATCAGGAATACCATCATTGTCTGAATCGAGATCAAGGTAGTTCGGAATTCCGTCATTGTCTGTGTCACCTGTGCCTTCTACTGTGTCAAGAATACCGTCGTTGTCATCATCAGGATCAACGTTGTTCAAAACGCCGTCGTTGTCAGAATCATCAGTTTCGCGCCAGTCGAGCTGTGGTGTTGATGGATTGTCGAGGTTAGGGAATGATGTAGGTGTTTGGCCGTTTGTCGGGTTCCAGAGCGCATCGTTTGTGTCGTAGTTATCGTCGAGACCGTCGCCGTCAGCATCGTTACCAGAAGGCAATGTGTCGGGAGTTCCGTTGTTGTCGGTATCCCAGCCTTCGAGGGCATCGTTCATGCCGTCGTTGTCGGCATCCGTATCAACGTAATCGGCTCCGTCTGTTGCACCATCTGTATTTACAGGAGTTACGCCAGCTCCGCCAAATCCGTTGAAGTTGTCGTAAGCATCATCAATACCATCATTGTCGCTGTCGTTGCCTGTCGGAGCTATGTAGCCCGGTGTTGATTGACCTTCGATGTTGTCCACAATTCCATCGTCATCGCTGTCGATGTCAAGGAAGTTGGGCAGACCGTTTGTATCGGTGTTATCGTTCGGGTAGCTGTTCGGGCGACCATCGTTGTTGGTGTCGGTGCCTGTGGTGAAGATTGGTGTTCCGCTTTGGTTCGGGTCAACCGCATCGCGGATACCGTCGCCGTCAACGTCAGCTGTTCCGTCAACCTGGCCATCGCCATTGGCATCTGTTCCGCCAACTTCGATGATGTCAACAATACCATCGTTGTCTGAATCGAGGTCGAGGTAGTTCGGACGACCGTCGCCATCGTTGTCGAGTGTTGCAAACGGAGAACCGCCTTGTGAAGGATCAACGACATCAGCAAGACCATCGCTGTCGGCATCTGTAAAGTTGTCGATAATTCCGTCGCCGTCTGTATCGGTTCCGCCGTTTTCAGCTACGTCGGTAATTCCGTCGTTATCGCTGTCGAGATCCAGATAGTTCGGAACGCCATCGCCGTCAGTGTCGCCAGTTCCTTCAGTTACATCAAGGATACCGTCGTTATCATCATCGGGGTCGAATGCATCGGCTACACCGTCGTTGTCGTTGTCTTCGAGTTCGCGCCAGTCGAGTTCGGTTGTTGCGGGATCGTCAAGGTTCGGGAATGATGTAGGTGTCTGGCCGTTTGTCGGATTCCAGAGCGCATCATTCGAGTCGTAGTTATCATCAAGACCGTCGCCGTCTGCATCTGATCCGGCAGGGTTGGTATCGGCAATGTTGTCGCCGTTTGTATCCCAACCTTCTATGGCATCAGCTACGCCGTCGTTGTCTGTGTCGAGATCAACATAGTCGGCTCCGTCGGCAGCACCGTCGGTGTTTACCGGTGTTACGCCAGCACCACCAAATCCGGGAGTTGTATCGTAAGCATTGTCAATTCCGTCGTTGTCGGTATCGTTACCTGTCGGAGCGGTGTAGCCTGCTGTTGATTGGCCTTCGATGTTGTCCACAATTCCATCGTTATCACTGTCGATATCGAGGAAGTTGGGTAAGCCGTTTGCATCGGTGTTGTCGTTCGGATAGCTGTTGGGACGGCCATCGTTGTTGGTGTCGGTGCCGGTTGTGAAGATTGGTGTGCCGCTTTGTGTTGGGTCAACCGAATCTCTTAAACCGTCGTTGTCAGCATCTGTGGTTCCGTCAACCTGTCCATCTCCGTTGGCATCTGTTCCGCCAACTTCAATGATGTCAACAATTCCGTCGTTATCCGAATCAAGATCGAGGTAGTTCGGGCGGGTATCGCCGTCGCTATTTAATGTTGGCAGCGGTGTTCCGCCGGCCGTCGGATCTACGTTATCGGCAAGGCCGTTTCCGTTTGCATCGGCAAAGCCATCAATTTGGCCATCACCGTTTGAATCAGCACCGCCATTTTCGGCTACGTCGGTAATACCGTCGTTGTCGCTGTCGAGGTCAAGATAGTTCGGAACTCCGTCGCCGTCTGTATCTCCAGGAGTAACCGGTGTACCGCTTTGGCTCGGATCCTGTGCATCGTTAAGACCATCGTTGTCAACATCTGTAAATCCGTCAACAATGCCGTCGCCGTTTGCATCGATAAGTCCATTTTCAATTACGTCTGTAATTCCGTCGTTGTCTGAATCCAGATCAAAATTGTTCGGGATTCCGTCTCCGTCATTATCAGCAGTTCCTTCTACAACATCAGTTACACCGTCGTTGTCATCATCTGGGTCATCAATATCTGTAATTCCGTCGCCATCATTATCTAACTGTTCGCGCCAGTCGAGTTGTGTTGTTGTGGGTTCGTCGAGGTTCGGGAATGAAGTTGGTGTTTGTCCGTTGCTCGGATTCCAGAGGGCGTCGTTTGTATCGTAGTTGTCGTCGAGACCATCGCCGTCAGCATCTGTTCCGGCCGGGAGGGTGTTTGCTACACCGTTGTTATCTGTATCCCAGCCTTCGAGTGCATCGAGGTCGCCATCGTTGTCGGCATCTGTGTCAACATAATCGGCTCCGTCAGCAGCACCGTCGGTGTTTACCGGAGATACACCGGCACCTCCAAAGCCAACAAAATTGTCGTAGGCATTGTCAATTCCGTCGCCGTCTGTGTCGGTTCCGGTTGGCGGTGTGTAACCGGCTGTCGATTGACCTTCGATGTTATCTACAATGCCATCGTTGTCGGCATCAATATCAAGGAAGTTCGGAAGTCCGTTAGCATCTGTGTTATCTGTTGGGTAGCTGTCGGGACGGCCGTCGTTGTTGGCATCTGCACCGGTTGTAAAGATCGGTACACCGCTTTGGTTCGGGTCAACTGCATCACGCAAACCATCGTTATCCGCATCTGCAGTTCCGTCAACTTGTCCGTCGCCGTTTGCATCTGTTCCGCCCACTTCAATAATATCAACGATACCGTCGTTATCAGCATCCAGATCAAGGAAGTTCGGGAAACCATCACCATCATTGTTTAATGTTGGGAGCGGTGTTCCTCCGGTTGAAGGGTCAACTACACCGCAAAGACCGTCGTTGTCAACGTCTGTGCAGTTGTCAATGATACCGTTTCCGTCAACATCCGCACCACCGTTTTCGGCTACGTCGGTAATGCCGTCGTTGTCGCTGTCGAGGTCAAGTGAATTCGGAATGCCGTCACCGTCTGAATCAACTGTTCCTTCTGTTATGTCAAGGATGCCGTCGTTGTCATCATCCGGATCATAAGGATCGAATATTCCGTCACCGTCGGTATCAGGACATGTTACAACAGAAACTACTGTTGTAGTTGCTGTTGAAGGACAACCATTAACTGTGATTACGAGTGAGTAGGTCCCTGAAGCTGCAAGTGAGGCACTTGCAATAGTCGGATTTTGTAATGCAGAAGAGAAACTGTTCGGGCCTGTCCAGGCGTATGTAGCACCTGCTACTGTTCCTGCTGTAAGGTTGAGAGCAGTTGTTGCACAAACAGGTGTATTGCTTGAAATTGCAGGTGCGATTGGTGTTGCATTAACAGTAACTGCAGTTGTTCCTGCTGCTGATGTACAACCAGAAACAGTAACAGTTACGCTGTAAATACCAGACGCTGCTGTAGTAACGTTTGAAATGCTCGGGTTCTGAACTGATGAAGTAAAGCTGTTCGGCCCTGTCCAGCTATATGTTGCGCCTGCAACAGTCGGTGTCGAAAGGTTCAGCGCATTGCCCGAACATACCGGTGAGTTGCTGGATGCTGTGGGGGCAGCCGGAGTTGCATTGATGATTACTGGTGTAGTGCCGGCAGTTGATGAACAACCTGCTACAGTTACAACTACGCTGTAAGTTCCCGAGGCTGCTGTGGTTACGTTAGCAATGCTTGGGTTCTGAACCGAAGATGTAAAGCTGTTTGGTCCTGTCCAGCTATATGTAGCTCCTGCTACTGCCGGGGTAGAAAGGTTGAGCGAATTACCTGAACATACCGGAGAGTTGCTTGATGCAGCCGGAGTTGCCGGAGTTGCATTGATGATTACAGCCGTTGTTCCTGCTGCTGAAGTACATCCGTTAAGTGTAACTGTTACACTATATGTACCTGTTGCTGCTGTTGTAACTGAGGTAATGTTCGGATTCTGCAGTGATGAGCTAAAACTGTTTGGCCCTGTCCAGCTATATGCAGCACCTACAACAGCCGGAGTAGAAAGGTTGAGCGTATTGCCCGAACAAACCGGTGAGTTGCTTGATGCTGTTGGTGTAGATGGCGTTGCATTAATAGTTACTGCTGTTGTTCCAGCTGCTGATGTACATCCTCCAACAGTTACAGTTACGCTGTATGTGCCAGCCATTGCAGCAGTGGCCGACGGACGTGTCGGGTTCTGCAAAGATGATGTAAATGCTGAGGGGCCTGTCCAGCTGTAGGTTGCACCGGCAACTGCGGGTGTTGTCAGGTTAATGGTGTTTCCTGTACAAACCGGTGAATTGCTTGATGCTGTTGGTGTTGACGGGGGAGCAACTACGTTCACAACAGTTGTTCCTGCTGCCGAAGTACATCCGCCAACAGTTACCGTTACACTGTATGTACTACTCATCGCCACTGTGGCCGAGGGACGTGTAGGATTCTGAAGTGATGATGTAAATGCAGCAGGGCCTGTCCAGCTATAGGTGGCACCGGCTACTGCTGTGGTTGAAAGGTTAATTGTGTTACCTACGCATACCGGTGAATTACTTGCCGGAGCCGGTGTTGCCGGTGTGGGATTAATCGTTACTGCTGTTGTTCCGGCAGCCGATGTACATCCGCCCACTGTTACAGTTACGCTGTATGTTCCTGTGGCGGCCGTGGTTACACTTGGAATTGTCGGGTTCTGAAGTGCAGACGTGAAACTATTCGGTCCGGTCCAGCTGTAGGTAGCGCCTGCTACAAGTGCTGTAGTAAGGTTGAGCGTATTGCCCGAACATACAGGCGTGTTGCTTGATGCTGATGGTGTGGCAGGTGTGTTATTTATTACAACTGCTGTTGTTCCTGCTGTTGATGTACAACCGGATACAGTTACCGTCACACTGTATGTTCCTGCCATCGCAACAGTTGCTCCCGGACGAGTTGGGTTCTGCAATGCAGATGTGAATGCCGAAGGCCCTGTCCAGCTATATGTAGCGCCGGCAACTGCAGGAGTACTCAGGTTGATTGTGTTTCCTGTACAAACCGGTGTGTTGCTTGATGCTGTCGGAGTTGCCGGGGTAGCGTTCACTACCACTGCAGTTGTTCCTACACCTGAAGTACAACCGGCAACTGTTACAGTTACACTGTATGTACCCGCCATAGCAACTGTTGCTGCCGGACGTGTAGGGTTCTGTAATGCAGACGTGAATGCAGCGGGGCCTGTCCAGCTATATGTAGCTCCTGCAACAGCAGGGGTTGATAGGTTAATGGTATTACCTGAACAAACCGGAGTATTGCTTGATGCAGTAGGTGTGGACGGTGTTGTATTTATTACAACAGCAGTTGTTCCTGTAGCCGATGTACATCCGCCAACAGTAACAGTCACACTGTACGTGCCAGCCATTGCTGCAGTAGCCGACGGACGAGTCGGGTTCTGCAATGATGATGTAAATGCTGAGGGGCCTGTCCAGCTATAAGTAGCTCCGGCAACTGCAGGAGTACTCAGGTTAATGGTGTTTCCTGTACAAACCGGAGTGTTGCTGGATGCTGTTGGTGTTGCCGGAGTTGCATTTACAACCACCGCAGTTGTTCCTGCTGCCGAAGTACATCCGCCTACAGTAACCGTTACACTGTATGTTCCTGCCATTGCCAGAGTAGCCGACGGACGTGACGGATTCTGAAGAGCAGAGGTGAATGCTGAAGGACCTGTCCAGCTATATGTAGCACCTGCAACTGCAGGAGTACTCAGGTTAATGGTGTTGCCTGTACAAACCGGTGTGTTGCTTGACGCAGTGGGTGTTGCAGGTGTGGCATTTACAACCACCGCAGTAGTTCCAACGCCTGAAGTACAACCGGCAACTGTAACCGTAACACTATAAGTACCTGCCATTGCCAGAGTGGCCGCCGGGCGTGTCGGATTCTGCAGTGCAGATGTAAATGCGGCAGGACCAGTCCAACTGTAAGTAGCACCGGCTACTGCAGGTGTGCTCAGGTTAATTGTATTACCCGTACAAACCGGAGTGTTGCTGGATGCGGTTGGTGTTGCAGGTGTCGGATTTACAGTAACAGTTATTGTTGTTGTATCCGTACATCCTGATGCCGTTAGCGTACCAATTACCGTATAAGTGGTTGTGGTAGCCGGACTTACAACAACTGATGTTCCGGTTAATGCTCCCGGATTCCAGGTGTATGTATTGGCACCGGCAGCAGTAAGTGTTACCGAGTTACCCGAACAGGTTGGATTAGTTCCCGAAGTAACAGATACACTAACAGCTGGTTGTGTAATTGTAACAATTGAAGTTGCCGTATCGGTAAGCACACAGGTTGTGCTGTTGTATGCAACAAGTGTTACAGTATATGTTCCGGCAGCAGCATAAGCATGTGTCGGGTTGGTGAGTGTGCTGGTTGTTGCATCACCAAAATCCCAGAGGTAGGTGATCGCATTGGTACTGTTGTTTGTAAATATTACTGGCGAGCCAACGCAGCCTGAGCCAACTGTTGCAATTGCAGCAGCACCCGGAGCATAAGTTTCAAGATCGAACTTGAATACCGCATTGTTACAGTTTGCACTGCCGTCGTTTGGAGCGTATGCGCTTGGCGAAACCGGAAATCCATTTGTAGAAGCACCGCACGATGCGCAAACCGCCTGATAAACTACACCTGACTCTGTACTGTTATTGCTGAACAAACTTGTACCACCATCAACGTGGTCGGCGGTGCCGCCGCTCTGCCCAAAGTAGGTGCCGTAGCGAAGTGATGCAGCATTAGGTTCGAGAACAATGAAGTAAAAATCGCAGTTGTCGGTTGTAGTTTGGAATGCACCAGCCGTAGTTGGCATGCCAATATTGTTACCACCATCAAAACAACGTCCCCAACCTGCCGCATAAATTTTTCCGCAGGTATCAACTTCAAAAGCAGTTGGAGAGAGGTTTGGGTTAATACCATTACCAAAGGTGGTAGAGTATATAGTAGTTGTTAATGCGAGGTTAAGTCCGTGAATAAACTGCGCACTGTTGGCATTGGAATAAACACCACCTGTAACCGGATAAGTTCCTCCAGTACTCAAGCCATATACATAAACACCATTATTATCAAGATCGACGTTAAATACACCGTCTTTGTTTGCCGTTCCGAGATATGTTGAACTTACCAGACCTGTTCCTGTTGCATTAATACAGAACAGGAAGCCGTCAACACCACCACGGGCTGTTGTATGTAATGTTCCTGCTGTGGTCGGGAAATCGGCACTGTTGGTAAGACCTCCAACATACAATGTATTCCCGCTTCCGATTTGCAGACTGAAAGCAGCATCAAAGTTTGCACCACCCACAAGTGTACTGTAAATCTGTGTGGTGAGGGTGTTGTTCATTTTAAACACAACAGCATCCTGTGTGCCCGAAAGCGTATTGTCGAAAGCACCTGCTGTTGTGGGGAAGTTGGTTGATTGTGTGCAGGATGCTACGCAAACGTTTCCAGAGCCGTCAAGACGGATTTGCCCGCGGCCATTATCAGCATAAGAGAAGCGCGTTTGTGTTGTCCCGGTGAAACTGTTTACAACGTTAGTTCCGTCAAGACCATTACCGCCAACATAGGTAGAGGCGATAAGCGTTGTAAGTGAACTGTTGAAGCGAGAAACAAACATATCAGTTGTTCCACCGTTGAAACTGTTGTCAAAGCAACCTGCAGTTACCGGGAAGTTGTTTGATTCTGTTCGGCCAAATACATAGAGATCGCCATTGCTTGCTGCAAATATCGATTGCGGATATTCATTACCTGATCCACCAAGGTAAGTTGAAGCCAAAAGGTTTTGGCCGTTTGCACTGAAAATACTTATGCTTACATCTGTTGCACCTGCAAAGGTGGTTTGAAATGCTCCGGCAGTTGTAGGATAACCTGCTGCAAAAGCAACACCTGCCATGCACATAACTCCATTCGGGCCGGGACATGCAGTAAAACCCCAGTTGTCGGCCGCTGAGCCTGAGTAGGTTGAGGCTGCAAGGAACGGGTCGATAACAAGCGTGTAAGCTGCATCATAACCGTTGGGGAAGTAATAAGATACCTCTCCGTTCTGAAGCATAAATTGCACTGCAACCGGAACACGGCCAGAAGGTGTTTCCTGATACGCAACCGGTGCATATTCCTTCAGAGTGCCTAATGTGTTGTAAGTAATAAGATTGCCCTCTGAGTCAATTTCTTGTTTGGTCGAACCATTGTAGGACAAACGAATAAGTGACGCATCAGCTCCCGGAGCAATAACATAATCGTACTTGATAATATCACGGTACGAACGATAGGTTAATGAAATGCCGGGGTAAAGCTCCTGGTAACTAAGTTCGTCATATGTTCCTACCTCAGAGGTCTGATTAATCATTCCCCGATCATAGAAGTAAGAACGTGAAACCGGATTACGGCCATCTGCTCTGGTTTGAACAGTTGATGAAGCTCCTACGAAAGAAACCTTCATTACATCGTTCTTGATCTGAAGATCACCGGCATCAGTACCACTGTGGTGAAACTCTTCGTAAACATCAGACAGGTTGCTGAAATGAACCGTGTAGCCACCACGTTCGTGGTAGATGAAACCATTGTTCAACTCAGTCCGGTACAATACTGCCGGATTCCACTGACCTTTGTTTTCTTCAAAACGAGCCTGCGGTTCACTGCTGAATGTTTGAGCAACCAACAACTGACTAATCAGAAGCAGTGTCGCTGTAAACAATCGTTTGGTAAAATGGTACATATAAAATTGATTGGTGGATAAGAAGATGCTTGGAGATTTGGTTTTCAGTACAACCAATGACGATACAATTGAGAGATTTTTTCTCCCAATTGTTCATAAGTAATTAGTTCTGTTTTCGTTTTTGCGGGGCGAAAAGCAGTCACGACGGTCATGGGTTTGTCTTGCAAAGTAAGTTCAATCCCTCTTTTCTGTCAATATAAATTTCAAAAAAAAACTATTTATTATGTTGATTGTTAAGCATTTGCGTGAAGTTGTCTGACAATTTACAAGTTGTTGTTATTAATTTCACATCTCGGGTTCATCTATGTTTTTTCATAATCAGTCTATTGTTTTCCTTGTTTTATGCCTGAATTCCCGAATTTTTGCAGAATACGATTAGATAAGTGTTGTGACAACGGTTTTGATATGTAAACATAGCCGAATCACGTCTTATTCTATTAAATAAAGAAATTTATACATTTGTTATATTTATATAGTATTCTAAATTAGAATTCCCTGTAAAATCAGGCAGTATAATGTTCGATTTTTGAAATATATCAGATAGTAGTTTTCTGTTATTATTTTTGATTTATGCTGTCGGATAAACCAAAATCACCACGGAAGAGTATCTTGATGTTATGAATTCAGTTTATCTTTGAATAACTTCAATTTCCACACTGATGCACAAATTATTAATCTTCCTGCTGGTTCTTCTTATTCCCGCATTCAGTAATGCCCAGCCACCAACTCAACCGCTGGATACAGTTTTTATGATGAGCGGGAAGGTGGTAACCGGTTATGTAAAAGATACTTCAGCACAGCAGGTTCGGATGCTTGTCCCTAAAAAAGGAAATTTTAAAGCCGATTTTATCGATCAGGAATTGGTGTTTTCTGTAAAATATGGCAAAACCGGAAACGAAGTTGTGTTTTATAAACAGGATACACTTTTCGGCAATTACTACACACCGCAGGAAGTTCGTTATTTTCTTCAGGGCGAACGCGATGCAAGATTGTATTATCGTTGTCCGGTATGGACATTAAGTGCTTTCGCTGTTGGGTTTGCGGGAGGTTATACCGGTAGTATGATTGGTTTACTGCCACCGTTTGCATTCAGTGGATTATCAGTGGCATTTCGCATTCCGATCAGGCCGGGAACCGTATCTTATCCGGGGAACCTGAAGTATGATACCTATCTGTTGGGTTACGAAAAGCAAGCCCGTCAACGCCTCACCTTGAGAACTCTTGCTGCGGGAGGAATTGGCTTTGTAGCCGGCTTCGCAGTTCTATCAGCCGTCAAATAAAAACAAACTTAACCACATGAGCCGTTTTCTGAAAGCCCTTCTTGCTTTCTATGTTTACGGCAACTTTCATATATCGCTTGGGGCTGTTGCACTGGGCGATATTACTTTTATGTTGCTTGGAACGCACATTCCGTTTTGGCTTGCCATTTTTATTTTCTGCGCAACATTCTGCCTCTACAACCTTCAACGTGTATATGCTTCGTGGAAATTGAACGATGTTGAACGCCAAACTACAGAGCGGCATGCTTGGGTAACCAATATGCGTATCCCGATGACGTTGCTCACGATTGCTGCATTACTAGTCGGTGCAATTTCTGTTCTTAAATCATTTGCTTTTATTGAAAACGGAGTTTCAGAAGGATCAGGTTATTCGCTCAATTTTTCTGAAAATGCAATTCATTTTTATTTGTCGTGTATTGTGGCAGGTGTAATTTCGATAGGCTATGCACTTCCGATTATCCCTGCACGCCCGCGCTGGAAACGATTGCGCGATTTGCCCGGAATAAAAGTTATGCTCGTTGCACTGGTTTGGGGAATTGTTACTGTTATCTGGCCTTACACAATTATTCCGTATCAAGTTGACTGCTTGGTTGGAGTCGAGGATATTATAGCTTTTCTGTTTAAGCCAGAAACTGTGATAATTTGGCTGATAATAGTAATCGTATATATATACGCGATTACTATACCGTTTGATATCAGAGATTATCTGATTGACGGAGCCAAAGTAAGATCACTTCCGGTAGTACTTGGTATTAGACGTGCTCGTATAATTGCTATGCTGCTGCTTGTGCCAGTTGTGGGAATTAGTATAGCGGGAATGGTTATACTGCAACACCGAAGAATGGAATTTCTAATGATTGCTATAGTTTGTTTACCTACTGCAATTGTTATTGGTATGGCCACACCAAAGCGACACGAATACTATTATTCGTTACTTACTGATGGTTTGTTGCTTGTGCTTTGGTTTGCCGTGTGGCTGGCGTTTCGTTTTATGCACTAGCAAAAGCAATATCAAGTGCTTCTGAAAAGGCCGTAATTGTACGGTCAATATCGGCATCGGAATGCGCCGCAGAAACGAAACCAACTTCGTAGCCCGAAGGGCCGAGATAAATGCCGCGCTCCAGCAGGGCATGATACATGCGGCGAAAAACCTGCATGCTTTGCGGATCAATTTCTTCGGCTGTGCGAATGTGCTCCAGCTCTGTAAATGCAATCCAGAAAATTGAGCCGATTTGCCAGAGCTTTACTGTATAACCTTTTGCTGCTGCATGAGCCCGGATACCGTTTGTAAGCCGACCTGCTTTTGCAGCAAGCTCATCATAAAAACCGGGAGCCAGACAAGCTGTAAGCTGCGCAAGACCGGCACTCATAGCCACCGGATTTCCCGAAAGCGTTCCGGCCTGATACACATCGCCCTCGGGTGAAATGCGGCTCATGATTTCGCGGCTGGCACCGTATGCGCCAACAGGCAGACCGCCGCCAAGAATTTTGCCGTAAGTAATAATATCGGGCTGGATATTGTAGTAGCCCGCTGCTCCGCAAAAGCAAACCCGGAAGCCCGAAATTACTTCGTCGAAAATGAGAAGACTGCCGTGCTCTGTTGTAATTGTGCGAAGGAATTCGAGATATGATTTTTCCTGCAGCAGCAAACCATTATTGGCCGGAACAGGTTCAATAATTACTGCTGCAATTTGGTTGCCGAATTGTGCAAATGCTTCGCGCACGGCTGCTTCGTTGTTGAGCGGAACTACAATGGTTTCGTTCACAAATGCTTCGGGAACGCCGGCCGATGAAGTATTGCCAAAGGTTACCAATCCCGAACCGGCTTTCACGAGCAGCGAATCGCTGTGGCCGTGATAACAACCTTCGAACTTCAGAATTTTGGTGCGGCCTGTGTAACCTCGTGCAAGGCGGATGGCACTCATTACAGCCTCTGTGCCCGAACTTACAAAGCGAATTTTTTCGATGTATTTGTTGAAGCTCAGAATGAGTTCGGCCAATTGATTTTCTAATTCTGTTGGCGCACCAAACGAGCTTCCGTCGGCCACAGTATCCTGAACGGCTTTTACAACAGATGCATTGGCATGCCCCAGAATAAGCGGGCCCCAGGAACAGCAGTAGTCGATAAACTCATTTCCGTCGGCATCCCAAATATGCGAACCACTGCCTTTGCGGATAAACAAAGGTGTGCCGCCAACCGAACGAAAGGCACGAACCGGTGAGTTTACACCGCCGGGGAAATAATTTTTTGCTGTCTCGAAAAGTTCCTGTGAGCGCGTTGTATTCATAGCCCGCAAAGGTAACGACTAACCATGATCTGTAACTGCTTTGCTGCTGCTTTAATGCGAAACTCCGTTGGCTTTAATTTTAATGAGCAGGTGAATTGAATTTCTGGCCCTGGCCGCACGCTTTACCCGCAAAACCTGCGGGGATTAGAAGGACAGGAGCAGGTGGTTTTTCAGAACACTTCTGATTCGCCCCAAATCAACCAACAACTTCTTTACTGATGAATGTCAGTTGTCATATACCAGACATCCGTATTTTTACGCTTCGTTTTGAAACTATGAATTACGAAAACTCGCTTGCCTTTGCTCAACAGATGGATGCGGCTGATCCGCTGAAACTGTTTCGTTCAAAATTTCTTCTCCCGCAGCACAATGGCCGGGATGTTGTTTATTTCACAGGTAATTCGCTTGGTTTACAGCCGCGAACAACCCGCGATGCTATTTTGCAGGAGCTCGATGATTGGGCAAAATTTGGTGTGGAAGGTCATTTTGAGGCGCGCAATCCGTGGTTTTCGTATCATGAACTGCTTACAGCGCATACCGCAGAAATTGTAGGTGCCAAACCCATTGAAGTAGTGGTCATGAACCAGCTTACTTCTAATCTGCATTTCCTGATGGCTTCATTTTACCGTCCGCGCGGTTTGCGTTACAAAATTGTGTGCGAACAAAAAGCATTTCCGTCTGATCAGTATGCGCTTGAAACGCAGGTGCGCTGGCATGGCTACGAGCCTGAGGATGCAATTATCGAAGTTGCTCCGCGCGAAGGCGGACACACCATTCGCACAGAAGATGTAATTGCAGCCATAGAAAATGCAGGAGAAACACTTGCATTGGTGATGATTGGCGGTGTAAACTATTACAGCGGTCAGGTATTTGATATGGCAGCAATAACAGCCGCCGCACATAAAACAGGAGCTTATGCAGGCTGGGATTTGGCACACGCTGCCGGAAACCTGCACCTTAAACTGCACGAATGGAATGTTGACTTTGCTGCATGGTGCAGCTACAAATACTTGAACAGCGGCCCGGGCAGTGTAGCCGGTGCATTTGTACACGAACGTCACGCCAACAGCAATTTGCCTCGTTTGGCCGGCTGGTGGGGGCACGATAAATCGAGCCGGTTTAAAATGGAGAAAGGCTTTGTGCCCATTCCCGGTGCCGAAGGCTGGCAGCTAAGCAATGCGCCGGTTTTCTCGATGGCTGCCCACAAAGCGGCTCTCGAAATTTTTGCCGAAGCCGGAATGCCCGCACTCTGCGCCAAAACAGAAAAACTTACCGGCTATCTCGAATACATTATAGATACAGTGAGCGCGGCACATAACAATTGCTTGGAAATCATCACCCCGCGCAATAAAGCAGAGCGCGGCTGCCAGCTGAGCATTGTAGCTCATGGCTACGGCCGCAAACTGTTTGACCAACTCACCGCAAACGGCGTTATTGCCGACTGGCGCGAGCCGAATGTGATACGTACAGCCCCGGTGCCGCTTTATAATTCGTTTGAAGATGTTTGGCGGTTTGGGGAGATTTTGAATAAAGCATTGAGCAGTAACTGATTTCGTCTTACCTTTAAGTTATGCCTGTACGTTCGACAAAAAAGCAAGCGGCTAAATCCGCGAAAAAAGCCACAAAGGCTGCAGTAAAAACACCTGCTCAGAAGAAAAAACCTGAGTCGGAATTCTTTACTGCAATCAATTCGCTCGAAATAAAGCAGTTTAAGTCAATCAGGCACATGAAGATTGATTGTAAGCATATCAATCTTTTTATCGGGCAGCCCAATGTGGGGAAATCGAATGTGCTGGAGGCGATGGCGTTATTGGCACCGCAATTTGTTCCAGACAAAGAGAGATTCTTTGCTGATTTTATTAGGTATGAAGATTTCTCTGATCTATTCAGAGAAACTCCCACTAAGAACAGAATTGAGGTCTCCTCAAATAAAAATTCCTCGGTTATATACCTGTCTTCACAAAAAAGCCTATTCACATTCTTTATGAGTGAAGGGCAACCCTTAAATAACTATCAAATTGAATTATTAGTACAAAAATACAGATCTACCGCCCCACTAAATAAAACAAAAACAATAGACTATTGCAGTGTTTCCAATTCAGGTAAAGTGTCAAATAGGCTTAAATACTATTTTGGTAGTGAAGCTGATTTAGATGATGCCATAGGAAATCCGCTTGTTAAAAAATATTCTTTTAAACCTTTAGCATCTTATTTATTTGATAGAAATACCTACTTAACACCTCCTAATGGGGATAATTATTATAGTATTTGCCTTCAGAATGAGTTACTGCGTAAACAAATTAGCAATAAACTATTAGATTACGATCTAGAATTAGTTCTGGAACAGAAAAAACCGGAAATCAAA
This sequence comes from Bacteroidota bacterium, assembly GCA_046335555.1. GTDB lineage: Bacteria > Bacteroidota > Bacteroidia > Palsa-965 > Palsa-965. Next base: position 23,688 of record JBKDHA010000140.1, on the reverse strand, counting down.
ATCCAAAAAAGGAATAGTTGGCTTGTTTCCAGCCTACCATATTCCGGTATTGCCGACACACTCCAACGCTATTTCTTCCACCTCGCTGCCATATTATCCAACGATAAATCTGTTCTTCTCTTCGAAGAACCCGAAACTCATTCTCATCCCGCATATATAAGAAGATTGGCGGAGCATATTGCCGACTGCAAAAACAACCAGTTCTTCATCACTACTCACAGTCCGTATGTACTTAATATTCTTCTTGAAAGGAAAGAACTTATAGATCATCTTAATGTATTTGTATTGGAATACCAGAATCACGAAACAGTGGCAAGAAAACTCACTGACAAAGAAATTGTCGAATTTCTGAATTATGGCAGTAGTATATTTTTTAAAATATAGTGATGATTCAGCCGCTTATTCTCACTGAATGTTATGCCGATCAGATGCTAGTTAAAGCAATTGGCTATGAACCTGTTGAGACGCATGAAGGCAATAGTGGAATAGTTAATTTATTGTGCGATAAAAAGCGAGAGTTTTATGGTAAACGGGCAGTTTGCATTATTGATGCCGACAAACGAATGCCTGAGCATTTTACAACTATTAAACTGAGGCATCAATCTACTAAATCAAACATCTCCATTCATAAGATACCGAATACACTTCATCATGTAATTATACTAAAGCCGGCTATAGAAAAATGGCTGCTTGAAGCGGGTGAGGCTGTTGGTGTAAAACCTGAAAACCATAAACTCCCTAAAGATTTTGCTCAGTTTCGGAATATGCTGAAAGATCAGCAAATTCGAAAAAACAATGACTTCAAAAATTACCTCAACGCCATTCACGAAAAACAAAAAAAAGTGAAAGGCCACTTTGGTGCTCTCAGAATATATATTGAAGACGCTTTAAAAGATCCTTCAAAGAAAAAACGCAAATGAAATCAGCCACAGTAATCGGTGCCGGCCTTGTCGGTTCGCTCCTCTCTATTTACCTCGCGAAGCGCGGCTACAATGTTGATGTATTTGAACGCCGTGCCGATATGCGCGCAGGTGGTGCTTATGCCGGCCGCTCTATTAACCTCGCCCTTAGCGACCGCGGCTGGCGTGGATTGGAAGGTGTAGGCATTGCCGATGAAATTCGTAAAATCGGAATTCCGATGTACGGCCGGCAAATACATAACCTTGATGGTTCGCAGGTGTTTCAGCAATACGGAAAAGACGGACAGGCGATCTGGTCGGTATCGCGCGGTGGTATTAATATGCGCCTGATGGATTTGGCAGAAGAGCAGCCCAACGTAAAGCTGCATTTTACCAAAGCCTGCGAAAAAGTTGACCTGAAAAAAGGCGAAAGCACGTTTAAAGATGCCGAAACCGGCACTGAAACCACACACACTTCAGACCTGATTTTTGGTTCTGACGGCGCTTTTTCGGCAGCACGTTTAAATATGATGCTAAATAACGACCGATTCGAATATCGTCAGTTTTACATTGAGCACGGTTATAAAGAACTGAACATTCCCGGAGGGGCAAATGGTGAGTTTTTATTAGAGAAAAACGCACTGCATATCTGGCCGCGCAAAAATTATATGATGATTGCGCTGCCCAATCCCGACGGCTCATTCACCTGCACATTGTTTTTCCCGTTTGAAGGAGAAGAGTCGTTTGCCGCATTAAAAACACGCGATGATGTGAAAGCATTTTTTGAACGTGTTTTTCCGGATGCTGTTCCGCTGATGCCGACTCTGCTGGACGATTATTTCGCGAATCCGACTTCATCGCTGGTTACTGTAAAATGCAGTCCGTGGACTTTTGGCGACCGCCTTGCGCTGATTGGCGATGCCGCACATGCTATTGTGCCGTTTTACGGACAAGGCATGAACTGCGGTTTTGAAGACTGCGTTGTGCTGAACGAACTCATTGACAAGCATTCTGAAAACTGGCCGGCAATTTTGGAAGAATACAATCACCTCAGAAAGCCTGATGGTGATGCCGTTGCCGATCTGGCATTAGCCAATTTTATTGAGATGCGCGATAAAACGGCTGACCCTAAGTTTCTGCTCCAAAAGAAGATTGAAGCCCGTTTCAGCAGCAAATACCCGGATAAATGGATTCCGCTGTATTCAATGGTGACATACAGTCCGCATATTCGCTATTCGACAGCGCTTCGTGAGGGGCAGCGGCAGGATGCAATTATGCAGGAAGTAATGGCGGCAATTCCTGATATAGAGCAGCGCTGGGATTCTGATGAAGTGGAGCAGGCTATTTTGGCGCGAATCTCATAATTCATTGATATTTAATGATTTGAAAATTATTGAAAATGCTTTTTTGAGTCAAATCGCCAAAAAATATCTCAAAATCAGGCTGAAAGCTATTGAATTATGAATATTTGCTTACCTTTGCCCTCCCGATTCGGGAAAAACTAAAAAAATCATTCACATGTACGCTATCGTAGAAATAGCCGGGCTTCAATACAAAGTGTCGCAAAAACAGAAGGTTTTTGTGCACCGCCTGGAGGCTAACGAAGGTGCCAGCATCGAACTCGACAAGGTCCTTCTGATCGACAACAGCGGCAAAATTACCGTAGGTTCACCCGTTATTGACGGAGCCCGCGTTGCCGCCAAAGTAATCTCTCACCTGAAAGGTGACAAAGTGATCGTTTTCAAGAAGAAACGCCGCAAAGGCTATCAGAAAATGAACGGTCACCGTCAGCAACTCACAGAGATTCTCATCCAGGCCGTTCTCGGCAAAGGTGAAAAACTCAGCGATGCTGATGCCAAACTCGAAGCTGTTTCGATCCTGACGCTGAAAGAGCGCTCACGCAACAAACCCGCCAAGAAAGTTTGGAACACACCGGTAACCGAAGCAGCTGAAGAAGTTGTGGAAGAAAAACCGAAAAAAGCAGCTAAGAAGCCCGCAACCAAGAAAGCTGATGGCGAGAAAAAAGCTCCGGCCAAGAAAGCGGCCAAAAAAACAACCGACGAATAATTACCAATCTATAACAACTTTACACCATGGCTCACAAAAAAGGTGAAGGTAAGGTAAAGAACGGCCGCGAATCCGAAAGCAAACGCCTCGGCGTTAAAATTTACGGTGGTCAGCTCGCCATTGCAGGCAACATTATTGTTCGCCAGCGTGGTACACGCCACAACCCGGGCGCTAACGTAGGCATCGGCAAAGATCATACTTTGTATGCTCTGGTTGACGGTGTTGTTGCCTTCCGCAAAAAACGCGATAACAAGTCGTATGTTTCAGTTGACCCGATTTCGGCCGATTAACTGATTCGTACAGCGAACTCTTTTAAACCGTTTCGGATCTATCATCCGAAGCGGTTTTTTATTTTGCGGTAAATTCAACGCAGTTGATATGAGTATTCTCTCCGGCATTCTGTTTTCGCTGCTGGCTTTGCTGGCCGAAATTGTAGGCACACTGGGCGGTTTTGGCTCATCGGTGTTTTTTGTGCCGCTGGCTGGCTTGTTCTTTGATTTGCACACTGTGCTTGCTCTTACCGGTTTGCTGCATGTGTTCAGCAATGTCTCAAAGCTCTGGCTGTTTCGCGGGCATGTAAGCAAACGTTTGCTGCTGTTGTTTGGCATTCCCAGTGTTTTGCTGGTTTGGGTTGGAGCCGAACTTACGTCAAGCATAAGCTCCGAAACAGCAACACTGGTGCTCGGTATTTTTATTGTGCTGTTCAGCATTGTGATGCTCATATTGCCCAAACTGAAATTGAATGCCGTGCCCGGAACCGCCATCATTACTGGAGGAACGGCAGGTTTCTTTGCCGGATTGGTAGGAACGGGCGGAGCAATTCGCGGATTAGGACTTGCTGCATTCGGATTAGGCCGGGAGGCTTTCATTGCCACGTCTGCCGCTATAGATATGGGAGTTGACCTGTTGCGGTCAGTAGTTTATCTGCAAAAAGATTACCTGCCAGCCTCCGGAATTGTTTGGATTCCGGTATTGCTCGGAATCGCCGCCGCCGGTTCGTGGATAGGTAAAAAAATAGTGATGCGGCTCGATGAAAACACCTGGCGGCGTGTGCTGCTGATACTTCTGTTGCTTGTAGGCTGCTGGTTGTTGATTGGTCCATTTTTCACGCAAACAAACGCTGGCTGATACCGCTAAACCTGCTAACTTTGACAACCGAATTCTTTAAAATATATGCTGCAAATAAACTTCATCCGCGACAACAAAGAAGAGACCATTCAGCGCCTCACAAAAAAGCATGTGAGCAATGCCGCTGAAATTGTTGACGCTATTCTCGTTAAAGACAACGACCGCCGCCGCACACAAACTGAACTCGACAGTTTGAAAGCCGATGCCAATCAGATGGCGCGGCAGATTGGCGAACTCATGAAAGCCGGCAAAAAAGCCGAAGCTGACGATGCAAAAAATAAAAGCGTTGCACTGAAAGAATCGGAAAAGAAACTCGAAGATCTGCTGCGTGTTTTTGAAAACGAACTGTACGAACTTACCGTGCAGCTTCCCAATCTTCCGCATGCAGATGTCCCCGCCGGCCGCACACCGGCTGATAATGCTGTTGTGTTTGAGCACGGTACAATTCCTGTTCTGCACGAGGGCGCAGTTCCGCATTGGGATTTGACTTCAAAATACGACCTTATTGATTTTGAACTCGGTGTAAAACTAACCGGCGCAGGATTCCCGGTTTATAAAGGCAAAGGAGCCCGCCTGCAACGTGCACTCATTAACTATTTCCTTGACCGTGCAACAGCAGCCGGATACCTTGAAATACAGCCGCCGATTTTAGTCAACAAAGACTCTGGCTTCGGTACCGGTCAGCTTCCCGATAAAGAAGGGCAGATGTATTATGTGAATGAGGATGAACTCTATCTCATTCCTACAGCCGAAGTTCCGATTACCAATATTTACCGTGATGTGATTCTGAAAAAAGAAGACCTCCCGGTGAAAAATTGCGGCTACACACCCTGCTTCCGCCGCGAAGCGGGCTCTTACGGAAAAGATGTGCGTGGCCTTAATCGCCTGCATCAGTTCGATAAAGTAGAAATTGTGCAGATTGCAGATCCGGCAGTTTCTTATCATTCGCTGGAAGAAATGCGTGAGTTTGTAGCCGGACTGCTCAAAGAACTTGGTCTTCCGTTCCGCACTTTACTGCTTTGCGGAGGTGATATGAGTTTTGCATCTGCAAAAACATATGATATGGAAGTGTATTCAACCGCGCAGCAGAAGTGGCTTGAGGTTAGTTCTGTTTCAAACTTTGAAAGCTTTCAGAGCAATCGCTTGAAACTGCGTTACCGCGAAGGCAGTGAGAAGCCGCAGCTTGCGCACACGCTCAACGGAAGCGCACTTGCATTGCCGCGCATTGTAGCCGCACTTCTCGAAAACAATCAAACTCCCGAAGGCATTCGTTTGCCGGAAGTGCTGCATAAATACACCGGTTTTGAATGGATCAGTTAATCAAACGAAATTTGAAAATGAAATCAGCAGTTTTTGCTATCGCGGCAGTCAGTATGCTATTTGCGGCTGCCTGTAGTGTGCCAGAAGTGAATAATAAAGTTGCAGGTGAAGTTGAAAAACTTCAGATACGTTTGATCGCAACGGATTCGGCACTGAAAAAAATTGATACCGAAAAAGCCGAAGAACTTGCAAAGACCATCAAAAGTAATTCGCAATTCATTCAAGCCAGCATGAATCAGGTAAGAGATACTATTGATTTTAATACCGGCCTGATGCTGACCGATTACCGGAGTCTGTATAAGGATTTTGATGTGGTGAAAAAGAATTGTGAAGGCCTTTCTCGCGCTATTGACTCAACACAAATGAATCTCAATAATCTGGTGAGTGATCTGAGATCTAACACATTGGCAAAAGGACTTACACCTGATTCGGCATTAGCCTATGAAACCCGTCAGGCAGTACAACTTGATGCTTATGTGAAAGACATTCAGATGCGTTATACAAATTCATTGACGGCATACGATTCGCTTGCTCCGCGCGTTCAGGTATATATTGAAGGTGTGAAAGCGCGCACAAACAATGCCCCGATGCCGGCCAAAAGTAAAAACGATAAATAACTAATTCTTGAGAACAGTAAGGCTGATATTGATTTTGCTTGTGGTGCTTTTTGCAGCGCCTCAGTTATTATTTTGTCAGCCTGTTCCGCCTCAGCAAATTTCGCCTGATGAACAACTTGCAGGGCAATATTATGCTGCCGGCGAGTATGACAAAGCAGTTGTTTATTACGAAAAGCTCTACGACCGCAACCCGATTGCGATCTACTACAACTACTATCTTAATTGCTTAATCTTCACCAAGAATTATCGCAAAGCGGAGAAGTTGGTTACGCGCCAAAGCAAGCGCTATCCGCTCGATCTGCGTTTTCGTGTTGATATGGGGCGCGTGTTTCGGGCACAGGGCGAAGAAGAAAAAGCAAAGAAAGAATTTGCCGCAGCAATTAATGCAATCAGCAAAACAACATCAGCTACAGCAGTTATTGATCTTACCAATGCCTTTCTCGGACTCAATGAATCGGAGTTTGCCGTTGATGCGTTGAAACGCGGTCGCCGTGAAATGGGTGAACGCTATTCGTTCAGCAACGAACTTGCTGAGGTTTATCATCTTCGCAAAGAATACCAGCTCATGGTAAATGAGTGTCTCGATCAGGTTGCACTGAATGCAAGCGGCGACCGGCAGCAGGTGCAGAACAAACTGCAAGCCTGGATGGATCAGGACACGGAAGAGAAGATAGAACCAATTCTTCGTGCCGAGTTACTGCGCCGCTCACAAAAAGAAGCCGATGCCATTGTGTGGTCTGAAATGCTGATGTGGCTGTTTATGCAGCAAAAAGATTTCAGAGCAGCGATGGTGCAGGCAAAAGCAATCGACAAGCGCCGCCGCACAGAAGGCTCAAATGTAATGGAACTGGCATTGGTAGCCCGTTCCAATCAGGAATATGAAGCTGCACTTTCGGGCTACGATTATGTTATCGGCCTTGGAACTGCAGGAAGTTATTACCGTCAGGCACGCACAGAACGGGTAATTGTGCGCACCGAGCAACTTACATCACGCAACAATTATTCGCGCAGTGAATTGCTTCAGCTGGAAACAGAAATGAAAACCACGCTTGCCGAATTAGGCGAGAATGCAACAACCATTGATCTGATGCGAAACCTCGCGCATCTGGAAGCATTTTATCTCTTTAAAACCGGAGAAGCGGTTCAACTTCTGGAACGTGCAATTGCACTTCCCGGCGTAAATGCTGAGAAGCAAGCCGAAAGCAAATTAGAACTTGGTGATGTACTGCTTCTTGATGGACAGGTTTGGGAAGCATCACTCCGCTATTCGCAAGTAGAGAAAGCATTCAAGCGCGAACCTGTAGGGCAGGAAGCAAAATACCGGAATGCAAAAGTTGCGTTCTACATTGGCGATTTTAAATGGTCGCAGGTGCAGCTGAATGTGCTCAAAGGCTCAACATCGAAACTGATTTCGAATGATGCAATGTATCTGTCGATTCTTATCACCGACAACTTTGCACTCGACAGCAATCCTGAACCACTCAACTGGTTTGCACAGGCCGATCTAATGCTTTATCAAAACAGGTTTGATGAAGCAGGTACATATCTGGATTCAATAGACCGGATGTATTCAACACATTCGATTGCTGATGATGTTTTATTTTTGCGTTACCGGATGTCAATACGTCAGCAAAAATGGGAAGCTGCAGCAGGTTTTCTGACAAAAATTTTGAGCATGTACAGTGATGATGTGCTGGGCGACGATGCCTTGTTCAGATTAGCCGAACTGTATGAATTCCAACTCAACGACAAAGCCAAAGCGATGGCATCGTATCAGGAACTGCTTACCAAATATCCCGGAAGCTTGTTTGTAGTAGATGCCCGAAAACGTTACCGCGACCTTCGCGGAGATAAAGTTGCCGACTAATGATACTCTACAATGTTACAATAAACGTGGATGATGAAATTCACGACGAATGGCTGAGTTGGATGAAGACAGTTCACGTTCCGGATGTACTTGCAACGGGCTGCTTTCTTGAAGGCCGTATTTTTAAAATCAACGTGGATGAGCAGCAGGGCAGAAGCTATTCGTTTCAGTACCGTGCCAATACGATGCAAGATTATGAACGTTATCGCGCTAACTTTGCCCCGGCAATGCAGAAAGATGTGACAGATAAGTATGGCGGGAAGTTTGTTGCTTTCCGCACCATATTGGAGGAGGTTTAAATTTTTTTGATATTGATTATCAGGAGTTTATTGTGTTTTTGGGTTCTGGGTACTTGACAAAACATCGTTCCTGATATACTTTTGTTTCACCACGGCCTGCCACGCCTCTGATTCAAGCGCATTTGGCAGGCTTCTTCTTTTTTTCACGATACGTTTAGATTTTCTTGTTATGATTTATCCAAAACCTTTAACCATTGAGGAGCAAATTGAATTATTGAAAAGCCGCGGATTACGCATTGAAGAGCAGGAGGAATTTCTTCGCAATGCACTTATCAATATCAGCTATCAACGTTTCAAACCTTATTTTTCTCCATTCTATCATTCACCAGAAACACGATGTTTTCAGCCGGGAACAACATTTTCCTGCATCATGCATAATTATGAATTTGATGCACGGTTGCGTGAAATTGTTTTCCAGATGCTGGCTGTTTTTGAAATCAGATTTCGCGCAAAGCTTATTAACCTTTTGTCTTGCGCACAAGGCAGCGACTGGTTACTGAAGCGGGATATATTCTGTGAGAAAACAGGCAAAAGCATTAGTTCGTCTTACGATGCCATGATTGCAGAGTTAAAAACAGACTGCAACCCGCAAAGCGATAATTACTACATACGTAAATTTTATTTGCATTATCCTCAGGCCGAACTGCCGCCATCGTGGGCCGTTATTGAGGCCATTTCATTCGGGAAATTGTGCCGTATCTACACACAATTAAAACTTGCACCAGAGAAGCGAGAAATAGCACACTTTTTTGGAGCACCTTCTATCGAAATTTTTGAATCGTGGATTGCCGCTTTTCGTTATGTACGAAATATCTGCGCGCATCACAGCTTACTCTGGAGGCGAAAACTTACATCCCAGTTGATATTACCCGCGCGAAAAACAAACAAGCTCTTGCATACAGATGCTCCGCTTGATTATAAAGGGATTTACATATTACTTACCTGTTTACTCGCAGTTGCCGACAAGATGAGTTTGCTGCAATTCAGGAAAGACTTACTTTCGCTCCTGAATAATGCCCCCGATAAACAACTCCGGCAGATGTCGTTTCCTGAAACATGGAAGCACGAATACATCTGGCAATCTACAGCTGCATGAACACAGTACGCGCAAAAAAACACCTCGGTCAGCACTTCCTGCGCGATGAAAACATTGCCAGAAAAATTGCTGAAAGTTTACGTAATGAAGCTGGCTACAGCCAGGTGCTTGAAATAGGGCCGGGCATGGGTGTGCTTACCAAATACCTGCTTGAGCAAACTACTTTTGAAACCTGGGTTGCCGAAATTGATACTGAATCGGTTGCTTATTTACAGGAGCATTATCCGCAGCTTACACCGCGTATCATAGCCGGGGATTTTCTGCGCATGAAGCTGGATAATTATTTCAAAAATCAGTTTGCGGTAATTGGTAATTTCCCCTACAATATTTCTTCGCAGATCTTGTTCAAAGTGCTCGAAAACCGCAATCTGGTGCCAGAGCTTGTTGGTATGTTTCAGAAAGAAGTAGCTGAACGCGTTGCCGAGCCCCCCGGCTCTAAGACCTACGGCATTCTTAGTGTTTTGCTTCAAGCCTGGTTCAATATCGAATACTTGTTTACCGTTCACGAAAACGTATTCTCTCCCCCCCCAAAAGTGAAATCGGCGGTGATTCGCCTGACTCGCAACAAAACCGAACAACTTGGCTGCGATGAAAAATTGTTTACAGCAGTCGTGAAAGCTGCATTCAACCAGCGCCGGAAAACCGTGCGCAATTCTGTAAAAGCATTTGCCATAAAACCCGGATTTGAAAATCACGAGTATTTTGCCAACCGGGCCGAACGACTTTCTGTTTCCGATTTTGTAGCGCTTACCAATATGCTCGAAATACGGCAAGCGGCTGTGTAAAATTACCATTACCACCTGCACAGGCCGGCTGCCGAACCGGGTTTCTCGCTACCTTTGCACCGCTCCGGCAAAACAGTACTAAAACTGTGCAGGTATGGCCTTTCAGCTTACTGATGTTTTTCTCGACGATCTCCGCGTTGCCATTGCTGCAAATGATGTGGAGGCTGTACGCGCACAATTTCACGGTCTGCACCCTGCCGATGCTGCCGAAATCCTCAACAGCCTTGATAACGATGAAACTGTAATTGCATATAGTTTTCTCGATGATGAAGTTGCCGCTGAAGCACTGCTGCTGCTTGATGATGATCGCCGCGAACAAATTCTGGAAGGCCTTTCGCCGCAGGAAATTGCTGAGCAGGTTATTGATAATCTTGATTCGGATGATGCGGCTTACGTTCTTGCCGATCTTCCCGATGCGCAGCAGGATGAAATCCTTCAGCACGTTGAAGACTTAGATCAGGCCAGTGATATTGTTGACCTGCTCAATTTTGATCCTGATACTGCCGGCGGTTTGATGGCCAAAGAAACAGTTCGGGTGCATATCGATAAAACGGTGCGCGAAGCAGTTCGCGAAATTCGCCGGCAGGCCGAAGAAGTTGATATTGTCTATACCATTTATGTTGTTGACGAAGATGAGAAACTGGAAGGCCTGCTTTCACTGAAAAGCCTTCTTACAAAGCCGCTCAATTCGCCGGTTCGCGAAGTATGCAACCCAAACGTTATCAGTGTTCGCACCAATACTCCGGCCGATGAAGTGGCCAAACTTATGGACAAGTATGACCTTGTGGTTATACCTGTAATTGACTCGCTTGGCCGTTTGGTTGGCCGTATTACGTTCGACGATGTTGTGGATTTAATCCGCGAAGAAAACACCGAAGACGTGCAGAAAATGGGTGGTGTAGAAGCCCTCGAAGAACCATACATGAGCACACCTTTCTGGCGAATGATTCGCAAGCGGGTGGGGTGGCTTGTTGTGCTTTTTGTAGGCGAAACACTTACTGCCACAGCGCTCAGCTTTTTCGACGACAGAATACAGAAGGCTGTAATTCTTGCCGTGTTTATGCCGCTGATTATTTCGAGCGGAGGAAATAGCGGTTCTCAGGCCACATCACTCATCATCCGTGCACTTGCGCTGGGCGAAATTACTATACGCGATTGGTGGACGATTGTGAAAAAGGAATTTAAATCTGGACTTGTACTCGGATTAATTCTCGGCGTGATCGGCTTTATGCGTATTGCTATCTGGTCGAAATTTGTTGATGACTACGGGCCTTACTGGTTTCAGATCGGGCTTACACTTGGAATAACATTAACGTGTGTAGTTCTTTGGGGATGCCTCACCGGCTCGCTGTTACCGCTGTTGCTCAAACGACTTGGTCTTGACCCTGCAGTTTCCTCGGCACCGTTTGTAGCTACGCTTGTTGATGTTACCGGGCTGCTGATTTATTTCTCGCTTTCGGTTGCGTTGCTTGAAGGTACTTTGCTTTAATGCACATGAAACGTATTCTTTTTCTCGATTCCAATCATCCGGTAATGCTGGAAATGCTTCGTGCTGCGGGTTTTCAATGCGATGAAGCGTATGAGTTACCCAAAGCAGAAATTGAAAAGCGTATGCCGGGTTATGCAGGTGTTGTAATTCGCAGCCGGTTTAAGCTGGATGCAGCTTTTATAGATGCTTCACCCGATCTGAAATGTATTGCGCGGGCAGGAGCAGGGATGGAGAATATTGATGTTGATTATGCAGAAGCACGCGGCATAAAATGTGTTCACGCCCCCGAAGGCAACCGCGATGCTGTTGGTGAACAAGCACTGGGCATGCTGCTTGCTTTGATGAATAATCTTGCACGAGCCAACCGCGAAGTGCGTGAAGGGAAGTGGATCAGAGAAGGTAACCGGGGCTATGAATTAGGCGGGAAAACCGTTGGTATTATTGGTTTCGGAAATATGGGTTCGGCATTTGCACAGCGGTTAAGCGGTTTCGGCGTGCGTGTTTTGGCGTATGATAAATATAAAGCGGACTTTGGAAATGATTTAGTAGAAGAAGCATCACTTCAGCAGATTTTTGATGAAGCAGATGTTCTTAGTTTGCACATTCCGCTGACCACCGAAACAAACTACTTCGTGAACGATGAGTTTTTGTCATCCTTCCGCAAACCAATTTGGCTCATCAATACAGCCCGGGGAAAAGTGCTTGATACTGCTGCATTGGTTAAACACCTGCAAAGCGGAAAAGTAATAGGGGCTTGTCTTGATGTGCTTGAATACGAGAAAGTATCGTTTGAAGCTATTGATACAACAACCTTGCCTGCTCCGATGCAGTACCTGATCGCATCAGACAATGTGCTGCTTACACCGCATATTGCAGGATGGACGTTTGAAAGCCACGAAAAAATAGGGAAAGTACTTGCTTCAAAAATGATTGAAGCATTGCGTTAATCTTCTTCGGGCAGTGCTTCGTAGCTGAATTTGAACTGAAGCACATCACTCAATTCCTCTCCGCGCTCAAGCAATTCTTCATCAGTTTCTTCATACTGCCATGTAACCACAAGCGAGTTGCGGAAATGCTGTATAAGGCGCTGCATAAAAGGCAAAAGGTGACGAACGGTTGTGGTATTGAAATAGGTAAGGTAAATGTTGAGATTTACTGCACCTGTATGTGTTTTTATAAATTGATCTGTCCACTCATGGAGCGGGCGGAAAAATTGATCGGCATTTTCGGGAATTGAAACACCTTTCAGCAACATTGATCCGTTTGATTGATCGAAATCAACCTGTGCGGTGCTGTTGGTGCCGGGAATGTACAAGCGATTCATGGGTACTTTAGGGTTGCTGTACAATTACGTCTTATTTGAGTGAGCCAATTGGTAATTGCAGTACAAATATAGGGAATTGAAACAATTATTTTAGTTCAAATACTAGTGCAAATTCATTCATAAATCAGCTGTACGGTTTTTCATTACCATTTGAGCGGTGTAACGACTTTTTACTTCAAGCAGGATTTCTTTGCCCTCTGTTACTCTGTCGAGCGTGGCTTGATTGTAGTGGCGTATTGTTACTAGTTCAAGTTTATCATTGTGCAGTACTTGAAAATCATTTCGCAAGACATCAAGTAAGTTTTGCAGGCGACGTTCATTGTTATCAATTACAGCCGAAAAGCGTAATGCTGAGTTTTGCATCATATTCAGGTGAATGCCGTGCTCACTGAACAGTCTGAAAATAGTACTCAGATTTTCTTCGACAATGAATGAAAAGTCTTTCGGAGCAATGGAGAGCAGCACCTGATCCACCTTAAATATAAAGCAGGGAACTGGCAGTGAAACTTGTTCGCCGTGTATGATTGTACCGCTTGCATCAGGTTCAACAAAAGAGCGGACGTGCAGCGGAATGTTTTTGTTCTGCAGCGGCTTTATTGTTTTCGGATGAATTACAGTTGCTCCGTAGTAGGTAAGCTCAATGGCATCCTGATAAGAAAGTTGCGGAATCAGTTCGGTATTATCGAACCATTTCGGATCGGCATTCAAAACCCCGGGTACATCTTTCCAGATCGTAACACTTTCGGCATTGGTGCAATATGCCAGAATTGCTGCAGTATAGTCAGAACCTTCGCGCCCCAGTGTGGTTGTGAAGTTTTCGGAAGTTACTCCCAGAAAGCCTTGTGTGATTACCGGAATGCCGGGGTTTTGCTGTATATCCGGCAACAAAACTTCATTCACACATTGTTGTGTAAGCTGCCAGTCAACTTTGCCTTCGCGATATGTATTATCTGTTTTAATCAGATCGCGCACATCCTGCCAGCGACTTTTAATGCCGGAGGAATTGAGGAAATGACTTACAATTTTTGTTGAGAGCAATTCGCCAACAGATACAATCTGATCGTATTCACAATCGTATTCCTGAGCCGGGCTGTCTTCAATAACCCATTCGAGTTCTACAAATGTGTTGTGAATTTCGTTGTAAACCGGGTGCGATTTATCAGTAAAAAGTCCTTCAAGAATTGAATGGTGATACTGCTTTATTTCTGAAAGCACAGCTTGTGCTGTTTCCTGATCGCCTTTGAAATAGGCATCAGTAAGGCGTTCAAGGGCATTAGTAGTTTTGCCCATTGCAGAAATAACAACCACCAGCGGCTCACTGTTGCGAGAACTTAGGATACCTGCAACATTTTTTACAGCAGCGGCATCTTTTACCGAAGCACCGCCAAATTTGAAAATTTTCATCTCCGCAAAGTTACACGTTAAGTATCTTTTTCAGGTCGCCGGCTTCGAGTGAAACATTCATCCATTCGCCGCTGAAACTTGCATTGTATTTTTTGTAAAAGTTGATTGCAGGTTCGTTCCAGTCGAGCACTTGCCAGAGCATTCCTGAGCAACCTTCGTCAAGCGCATGCTGCATGGTTCTGTCCATCAGCAATTTTCCGATGCCGTGGCCGCGCATGGAGTCGGTAACAATAATGTCTTCGAGATACAGCCGCTTACCTTTCCAAGTTGAGTAGCGCCAGTAGAACAGCGAAATGCCAACAATTGTATTTTCTGTTTCGGCTACAAAGCATCCGAACAGCGGATGTTCTCCGAAGCCATCTTTAACAAGCTGTTCGGGTGTATTGGTTACTTCGTGTCCTGCTTTTTCGTACACAGCCAACTCGGTAATGAGTGCGTGAACGGCAGTCATATCATTGGCAACAGCTGTTCGGATTTTTATCATAGTGCATTAATACGAGTTGCGAAATTACTGATTTCGCAGTCGCCGTTGCACTTATTCACGCACAAAACGTGCTGCCGTAACAGCATCCTGCCCGCTAACGCGAAGAATATAAACTCCCGGCGGCAGATGGCTAACGTTGAGTTCAAAAAGTGCTGAGTTTTGTGTGCTTCGCATCACGGTTCGGCCGGTGAAATCAATAATTTCAACCTGCACAGTTTCACTGCCGAAAGGCTGCTGCACAAATAACTGATTGCTTGCCGGGTTGGGCTTCAGCAGTAACTCTGGTTTTGCTGCCGGTTCCGAAATACTGTTGTAAAGTTGCAGACACGATGGAGATGTATTGTTGTTGTACCAGCGTTCTACACGCTTCACCGCTGAATCAAGGCCATCATAGTAGGCTTGCGTTCCCCAGACATTCACCGAATCGAAATGTGTGACGATGGCAAAGGAAATTACGGCGGTGTCTTTGGCTGCAAGATTCAATATACCACAGTTGCTGATCGAACGCCTGTCGCCTGCGGGGGCATTCATTGTCGCTTCGCTCCATCCTGACTGATTCCAGGGGCGGTCGGGCAAAATAAAACGTGTGGGCTGTGTGCCGCCAAAGCCGTAATTGCCAACGGTTAGAGGCACACCGGTTGGCCAGATCATATTCAGATAGTCGTAAAATTCGCCCTGTGCAGTATTCGGAAACGGAGCCGGATCACCGTTCATCACCATACCGGTTAGCCGGTTGCGTTCGCCGGGTTCATCAATTGTTCCGTCATTATCATTGTCAATACTATCGCCGCTCACAGCTTCGGGACCATCAAAGAAAACCATTGCTGTTTGTGGCGGATAAATTCCGTAGTCGGCAAGATTAGGATCTGAATCATCTGCATCACCATTCATCGTACAGGTATAATTGCCAGCCGGTGAACAGCCAATCCAGTCATCCTGCCAGTTCCCGTTATCAGAATCCTGATAGATACCTATGTTTACATTTGTATAGTTTGTGTCTGAACGGTTAATGATGGTGTAGCGGTAAAATGTTGTGAAGTTGATTGTGCTGAGTGTATCGGTCGCCAGCGGACAAGTATAAGCCCAGGCTTCGCCGTGAACTTCTATACCCATTCTGCGTTCGCCGGTTTCGCCATGCGGAGCAAGCATATCATTAAATACCCACCAAGCATATTGATCGCCTTTAATTGCCGGATAATCGCCATCGAAAACAGAATAAACACCATCGCCGTTCATATCCACAAACGGAGCAAGTTTTCTTGATATGTTACCTGTTCCGGCAGCAGGCCATTTCAGCAGATCTTGTGGAATGTTGTAGCTGCTGCTTTGAAGTTGTCCGTTTGCAAATCGCCATTGCAGTTCGCTTATTTCGTAGCGATCAGTTAACCAGATACGGTCATATTTTATGGCAGTTGCAGTATCCGTTCTTGTTGATACAGTATCTATCGGACCCGGGAAAAAATCGGAACCACGCTGCCGGTAGGTCATTGCTGCAAGGTGCAATGTATTTCCGCTGTCGAGCCCTCCGATCCACAATGCAGTGGTGAACATCGAATGTATGCCGCTGCCTTTCGGGACTTCATATTTTGGAACTGGTGCTTGTGCAGTTGTCCAGTGCAAATCGCCTCGGTTCAGTAGTCCTGCACTAACCTGATTGATGTTGAGTTCACGGAAGTTTGCAGCGGTTAGCCCCAAATTGTAACCGTTATAATTTTCGGGATTGAAATGCAATAGATCAAATGAATTGACAGAAATCGCAGTTGTAAATGTGTTAAAAAAATATACACCCGAATCAGTTGATGCGACTAATTGCGAGTTTCCGAAAAAGTTGCCCGGATAAAACACATCAACCTCACCGCTGTCGATATGAATCAGAATATCGTTAGGTTGTGTAAACCACACACCGGTTTCGGATGCCGAAATAGATGTTGTTCCGCTAAAACCATAAAGCGGGAAAGAGTATAGCTGGCTAACAGGTGAAAACCCGGAGGCCGTTTGCTTCCAAACCATTGCCGGTGTTGAAGCCCAGATATAACCTTGGCTGTCGCAGGTAATAGTTGTGAAGTTTCCGGATTGGATAGTTTGCCATGTTCCGTTGTATCGGCAAATTCCGGCGGCGGTTGCTGCCCAAATGTTTCCGTTCAGGTCTTTTGTTAATGCGTTAATTGTATCGGATGCAAGCTGCGATACACTTTGGTTCATTACGTTCCACGAACTTCCGTTGTAAACTGCAATGCCAGCGTGCGTACCAAACCAGATTTCGGAAGTTGTGCAAAGTATTGTTTCAATATGATTGTTTGGTAAGCCGCAGTTTGATGTGTCATAAAGCTGCCAGTTTACACCATCGAAGCGACTTGCACCGCTGTTGTTGGTTCCAACCCAAACCCCGGCAGCGCTGTCGAATGCAATGCTTTGCACATTGTTTTCAGGCAAAAAGAAAGTTGAGTTATCGTAAACTGTCCAGGCAGAACCATCCCAAACGCCGGCACCTATGTTTTGAAATCCAATCCAGATGCGCCCGCCGGGGTCAATACTCATGCAGTTTCTGTTGCGCAGTTGAATAGGATTGTAAGGCGCGGGCATCTGAACAACCGAAATGCCGTTTTGTGCGAATAGTATTTCGCTGCAAATAATTGCAAGAAAAAAGAGTACAAAACGGGTCATTTGTGGTTCAGCAGGATAAAAATAAGCATCCTGACCGAAATGTATGCTAAACACTTCCGGTCAGGATGCTGAAAATTGTATTTGGTATCTGCTGCTTGGCACTATTGCCGCACAAAACGGAATGTAACTGTGTTTGCACCGTCGGCAACGCGCAGCAGATAAATGCCGGGCTGCAGCTCATTCACATTGAATACATTTAATTGTTGTTCGCGAAGCTGTTCGCGCTGCACTGTGCGACCGGTGAGATCAATCACTTCGAGAACTGCATTATTGTTTTGCGGCAGATAATCAAGCGTAATTAATTCGCTGCCGGGATTCGGATACAGCCTTGCATCAGGTAGCTGCTGCGGATCATTTCCGGTGCTAACTGTCCACGAAACGCACGAAGGATAGTTACTGGAAGCATACCAGTTTTGCACACGCTGTACATCATTCAGAAAGAAATTGATGTAGCCCGGAGAACCATAAACAACAGTAGTATCACGACTCCAGATTTGTGCATAAGTGATTGTTACTGATGCCGACGGTGACAGGGCACTTACAGATGTAGAGGAAATTCCGCGGCGGTCACTCGGGGCATTATTTACCGAAAATTCACTCCACTGTGCGGTGTCAAAGGGCATTCCCGAGTATATATGCGTTGCACCCGTTGTGCCGCCGTAGCCGCTTCCTCCGTAGGTGAGAGGAGAGCCATCGAGCCAGTATGCACTAAGGTAATTGTAGTAATCAGCAGCACTGTTGGGATTGCCAATTACAGAAAAATCATTGTTGTAATACATAAAATGGGAGAGCAGGCTTTTTTCGTCTGCTTCATCAATTGTACCATCATTATCATTGTCTATTCCGTCCATCAGATCGGCCAGCGGTCCGTCTAAAACGGTAAGTCCGAATACCGGAGGATGTGCTCCGTAAGTTCCGATTTGGGCTTGCGGTGTGCCGCCATCGTTTGGTGTTCCGTTATATACAAAAGCTGTGTTATATGCCGGAGCGGAGCCAACAAAATCATCGAACGGAGAGCCAAGATCGTAATCCTGAAACAAGCCGGCATAAACATCGGAGTATGTAGTTGAGCTGCGGTTAATCAACTCGTAAGAATAAAATAAAGTTGTATTCAGTACCTGTTGGCTGTCGGGAAGTGCCGGGCAAGCATAAGCCCAAGCGGAGGCATGTACTTCAATGCCCAGTGGTTGTCCGCCCGTTTCAGTATGGGGTGCAAGATTATCGTTGAAAATCCAGTACAGCATCTGATCGCCTTTTATCAGCGGATAATCGCCACCGGTAAGCGGATCGTAAATTCCATTGATGTTTACATCTACAAACGGAGCCAGATTGCGCGAATAATTTCCTGTTCCATGTGCAGGCCAACTAATAATATCCCCGGCCGGAATAAACGAGCCGTTCTGCACATTGCCTTGTGCGAAGTGATAAATGAACGCTTCAATATCGGTTCGGTTTATTTTCCAGATATAATCATACTGGTAAGCCACAAGACTGTCGGTACCAGCAGTTGTAGTATCGAGCGGACCCGGGAAACAATCAATTCCTCTTTGGCGATAAGTCATACCAGCCTGATGCAATTGTCCGCCCGCATCCAAACCTCCTATCCAAAGTCCCGAAGAAAATAAGCTGTGCTTTCCGCTTCCTTTCGGCACTTCAAATTGAGCATTGCTTAGGTTCCAACCAAAATCGCCTCTCGACATAAACGAGGTATTCACATCATTTAAGTTGAGATACCGGTTATTGGAGAAGTCAAGTCCAGAAAAAATTTCCTGCGGGTTATTTCCTTTACCAATTACTTGTGTTCCTGATAATGGAGACATATCACCGGTGGCTGTTGAATAATAATACTCACCCGCTGCAGGATCATAGTTGATTGCAAAAGTGGATAACGAAATTTGAATTCGTTCTGGAACAGCATTCCGTCTTAGTTGTACAACGCTTCCAAACGAAGTGTTTGGGAGAAAAATTGGCATTCCCAATAGTCCGGGTTCAATGTTTTTGACAGAAAAACCAACATTGTCGGTCAGCTCTTTTATTGAACGAAAATTTCCGTTGTTGTAATAAGCTGCACCTGTTGTTCCGCCAAGCCACACATCATTTCCCAAGCTGAGAATGCTGGTTAACGTACCTAATGGCGGTAATGCAGCAGTATTCCAACCCGCCCAGCTTTGTGTTGCAGTGTCAAACATATTGACACCAGCCGCCGTTACAATCCAAACAATACCATTGTTTGCCGAAATCTGAATAACGGCATTGCTGAACAGTGCTGAATTAGCGGTGGTGTAGCTGTTCCATGTGCTGCCGTTAAACTGCGACAGGCCTCTTGTTGTGGCTAGCCAAACGGTATTGCCGTCGCTGCACATATCGTTTATGGTATCGCCTGCAAGTCCCGAATTTGCAGTGTTGTAAACTGTCCACGAAACATTATTGTAAACAGCAACACCCGAATCGCGGCTGGCCATCCAAATTTCATTGCCTGCTTCCAAAAGGTGTTTGTACCTGTTAAAAGGAGAGCCATTTGATGTGTTGTAAATTGTCCATACTGAGCCATTGAACATAGCCACACCGCCATTAATACCGGCATTCATCCAGTACCGGCCGGAATTGTCTTTGATCAGTGCTGTCCTGGGTGATAACGAAACCGAGGGGCCGGTAATGAAGGTGAATTGAGCGAAAGCAGTGGTACACCAAAGCAGCGCAGCAACTACCAATCCCCGTTTATTGCATAAAGTTTTCACAAGTAATGGGTTAATGCACGGGGATGTGCATTGCAAAGAAACAACTCTTTAAACAAAAAGAAAGTTTTTTCTGCTTTGTGGCTGTTATTTTTGAATAGCTGGTTTGTTTTTAGCAGTTTCCGGGCAGATTTCACGATTTCCCCTGCTTTTCCGATCTTTGCACAAACACATCCAAACCACATGAGTATAGTAAAGACCCTCGGCCAGTTTATTATTGAAAAACAAAATGATTTTCCTTATGCAAAAGGCGAGCTTTCGCGTTTGCTGCGCGATATTGGTATTGCCGCCAAAATTGTAAACCGCGAAGTAAACAAAGCAGGTTTGGCCGATATTCTCGGCGAAGCCGGAGAAACCAATGTGCAGGGCGAATCAGTGAAAAAACTGGATGTGTTTGCCAACGAACAGTTTATTGCAGCCCTCAGCGTTGGCGGCGAATGCTGCGGCATTGCATCCGAAGAAAATGAAGACATCATCCCGATTGATACACCGCAGTCGCGCAATGCAAAGTATGTAGTGGCAATGGATCCGCTCGATGGTTCTTCTAATATTGATGTAAACGTTTCGGTAGGCACCATTTTCTCGATTTACCGCCGTGTATCGCTTTCCGGTCCGGCTACGCTCGAAGATTTTCAGCAGCGTGGAACCGAGCAGGTTGCAGCCGGATATATAATTTACGGTTCCTCTACAATGCTGGTTTATACTACCGGAAAAGGCGTTAACGGCTTTACACTCGATCCTTCAATCGGTGAGTTTTGCCTTTCGCATCCGAATATGAAAACACCTTCTATCGGCAAAAGCTACTCCATAAATGAAGGTAATTATGTGCATTTCCCCGATGGTGTAAAGAAGTACATCAAATTCTGCCAGGAGGAAGACAAAGCCACAAAACGTCCATATTCTTCGCGCTACATAGGTTCGGCAGTGGCTGATATTCATCGCAACCTCATTACCGGCGGCATTTATATTTATCCCACAACAGCCTCATCGCCCAAAGGAAAACTGCGTTTGCTCTACGAATGCAGCCCTATGGCTTTTATCATTGAACAAGCCGGAGGCAAAGCAACCGACGGCTTCCAGCGGATCATGGAAATTGAACCGAAAACATTGCACCAGCGCACACCGTTTTTTGCCGGTTCCGGCGAAATGGTGGATACCGCTTGCGATTATATGATAAAGTTTTCGGCTACACAGGTATAAGTTGTTTTTCCGCTTATGCTCAGCCTGTCTCACTATGTTGAGACAGGCTGTTTTGTTTTGCACAGATACAAAGCGGAGCACTATTTTATACTGAGGCTGTAACAACCGGCTTCGTACTCCCGTCATATTCACAAACAAGCCAGAACAGCAAAAAAATATATACCATGAAAACCATCATTCTATTCCTCGCCCTTTTTGTTTCAGCTACAGGCTTTGCTGCCCCTGAAACATCAGCACCGGCAGCGGTTGCAACTTCTTCACAGCAGTATATTGTGAACACCATTCGTCAAGCCATTCATTTGCCGGAAGTATTGAAATCAAGTACAGGTATGCAGCGCATTTTAGTTGTATTCAGCGTGAATACTGATGGCAGTGTTACCGTTCAGGAGGTTGGTTCTAACAATTTGCTGGTAAAAGCATCACTTACACAGCAGTTTCAGAGCCTCCGCTTTGCAGAAACCGGGTCATCTGAAATGTATTCTATTTGGCTTAATTTCAGTGTATTGTAGTATTTTTGCCGTAAATCTGTAACAAAGAGCCCTTTATATCGTCCCACTAAAACAAAGTATAAGCATATTTATCCCCAGATTATTATGAAACCGATGAAATATATCATGATGAGCCTGACAGCGGTAACTGTATTTGCCGCGTCGCTTGCAGCTCAAAACAAAGAGACCCGTGCCGTTGGTGATTTTACAGGAATCCGTGCCGGAGGAGCAGCTGTTGTTATCGTTTCGCAGTCAGACAGCAATACCGTAAGTGTTGAAGCGGGCAGTGCAAAAGCCGTTCAGCAAGTTGTTACTGAGGTGAAAGACGGAATTCTTATCATTTCAACAGATAAAGCAGAACGAACAGACGGCAATCAGATTACTGTGCGTGTGGGTGCAAAAAAACTCAACAGTATTGATGCAAGCGGAATGTCATCGTTTAAGACAAAAGACACACTTATTACCGATAATATCCGCATTTATTTCAGCGGAGCATCAGAAGGTAAAATTGCCATCAAAGCCACGCGCATTGAAACACAACTCAGCGGGGCAACCGAAGTGCGTTTGACCGGAAGCACCAATGAACTTGTATCAACCAACAGCGGAGCATCAGAGTTTAAAGCATCACGTTTGCGTGCTTCAAGTGTATCAGTTACCAGTTCCGGCGCTTCGGAAGTGAGTGTTTGGGCGGTTGATTCACTTACTGCCAATGCTTCAGGAGCTTCATCCATACTCTACTACGGCACTCCGGTAAATACAGTAGTGAACAAATCGGGATCTTCTGAAATCGAACAGCGTTCAGGTACGCCGGGCGCACCGTCATCTGATACCATAACAATTACAATATTGGGTAAGGATGTTACTATTGTAGATGGTGAATTAGCCGACAACGAAAGATCAGCACGCGAAAAGAAATCGTCTGACGACAGCTTTAAACATTGGCGTGGTTTCGACTTCGGAGCAGCCGGTTATCTCAGTGCCGATAACAAATTAGATTTGCCCAACGGTTTCGAGCCGTTTGAGTTGAACTATGCAAAATCGTATGTGTTTGGCTGGAATATGTTTCAGAAAAACATACATATCTATCGCAATAATCTAAACCTCGGAACTGGCCTCGGACTAACCTGGTATCACTACAATTTCAGAGGCAGTTACACACTCAATACCAATGTGCCTTTCCAGTCTTCACTCTTTGATTCGACTAAAAGTTTCAGCCGCAACCGTTTCAATATGTGTTATGTGAATGTGCCGCTGATGCTTGAGTACAACAGCAACAACAACGATGCAGGCCGTTCGTTTCACATGGCAGCAGGTATGCAGGTGGGGTACAATATTTTCAAAAACAAACTCAAGCAGCGTTACGAAGAAAACGGACAAACCGAGAAGCGCGTTATCAAAGACGATTTCAACGTAAATCCGTTCCGCATTGATGCCATGGCTCGCATCGGTTATGGCGACTTTTCGATCTTTGGCAGCTACTCGCTCACTTCATTGTTTGAAAAAGAAAAAGGCCCGGTGTTTTATCCGTTCACAGCCGGTATTCATCTGAACATTGGAGATTAAAATCTGCTGCTAATTGCAGCGTAACGATTCCGCTGCAGCGGAAACAGAAACCACCCTTCCCATTGCTTCCGGGAAGGGTGGTTTTTTTTGTTGGGGGGCTTAGTTGCTTTTTTTAGTACCTGTCTTTGGACCTGATTTAGTCTTATTACTGGAGTTATTTGAACTAACTTTATTACTTACAATATTTTGACTTACTCCTATTCTGATTGAAGGGATTACTAAGTCTTTAGTTCCTGAAATCTTTTTTACAGATGATGTC
>JBKDHA010000139.1:0-58677 GCA_046335555.1 Bacteroidota bacterium | reverse complement strand
TGTTTCAACAGAACGGTCTTAAAATCTTATTCGGTATAGTGTCTATTATATTTTTAACAAAGATACCTTACAAATATATAATTTACACATTCACAACAAAATGTTCACCTGCTTTGTGGTAAATTGTTTGGAAACCATTTTAGCTAGTCTTTACGCGCTACGCTATTTATTTTTTTGTAATTTAACAGAACCCCCGTCTTAAGATTAGTCTTTGGTCATGAAAAGGATTTTTTCAATACTCATACTTCTAATCTGTTCTTCTCAAGTAAAGGCTGAATGTCATTCCGCTTCATTGACTATTTTCCCCAGCAGCAGTTCAGTTTGCCAGAACCCCATTTTTATTATAGAAGGCTATGGCTTGAGTGAAGATATTGTCACTAAGTTGAATATCAACTATCCCGTTTATCTTCAATCAGGCTCCAAAAAAATCAATCTGCTTGTTGTTGAAGTTTTAGAGGGCGATTTATATCTCACACAGGCCATACTGAAACCTGCTGCAGAGCTTGAAGCCGGAGTTGAATATATTTTATTGATTGACAGTTTACCGAAGTCTCAACCGTTGAAGGCCTACAATCCAAGCACCAGAACATATACACCTTATACTTACAAAACACTTGCAAAAAAAGATACTGAAAATCCAGTCCTTAAATCAGAACCAAAAGAAGTTAAAAAAGTATATCAGCATTTTGGTTGTGGTCCGGCAATAAATGTAGTTTATGCATTCAAGATAAATGATGAGTCGCATGTTTTTGTAAAGACTTGCGTGAAAAATACTGAAACAGGAAAGACAACCACCTACTATCTTATGTTGCTTGGTGGTCAGATACGGGTTGGTCAGGATATGTGTGCCGGCGCTTTTTCTCTGAAAACGGGAAATATGTTTGAAGTTACTTTTTCATTCATGGATGCCTCTGGCAATGTTTTACCGTGGAATGGAAAAACACTTCGTTTTGCGCGACCTACTCCTGAAAACAGTGTGGAAGAATGATGCAGATAACCTGTTCTGCAACTGCACTCACACATTCACAACAAAAAGTTCACCCCACTTCGTAGTAAATTGTTTGGAAACCATTTTCGAGCGCATTTGCCAATGTTCGCGCGTGTCGGTTGTGCCTGTTGATGCGATGCGCAATACATCTGTGCCGTGTGTGCGGTTGATCTGATCGAGCACTTTCATGGCGCGACTTTCGCGGCTGCGGTCGGCGGTATCAAAGGCGTTGAGTTGAATGCTGTCGCGGGGAATAATTTGTGAAAGCATTACTCCTGCTTTTTTGTAGCTGATACCGGCGCGATAAATTTCACGCAGCATTTCGGTGGCGTGGTGAATGAGTTCGGGCGTGCTGTCGGTATGCACCGGGAGTTCGCGCCAACTGCTGCGCTGGTATTTATCGCCTTCTTCAAACGCGCTTGTGCGCACAAACACATACAATGCTCCGGCGGCCGATCCTTGCTTGCGAAGTTTTACGGCAGCGCGCGAAATGTAAGTGGATACCGCTTCGCGGAGGTCTTCGAACTCTGTTACTGTTTTCCCGAACGAGCGTGTGCTGGCAATTCCTTTTTTCACATCGGGCACTGAATCGGAAAAGAAACAAGGTGTGCCGCGAAGTTCGTTTACGGTTCGCAGTATGGTGATGCCTCCGGTTTTCCGAATCAGCATATCGTTGCAGTCGCGAAGCTGAAGTGCGTTGTAAATGCCGTATTGCTCCAGCTTATCACCAAGGCGGCGGCCAATGCCCCAAACATCTTTAACCGGTGTAGCCGCCAGTACTTTTTCTGTACGCTCTTTTGTGTCGAGATGAAAAACGCCGTTGTAACCTTTGTATTTTTTGGCAACGGTGTTTGCAATTTTGGCTAATGTTTTTGTGGGCGCAATGCCAACGGAAACCGGAATGCCTGTCCAGCGCTCAACTGTGGTGCGGATGCGGCGGCAATAGTCAACCGGCTCATGAAGATCGGCCAGAGGTGCGAGGCGCAGAAAAGCTTCGTCGATGGAATAGACTTCAAGATCATCGCCGCGATCTACAAATTCGCCGAGGGCATTCATTACGCGGCGCGAGAAATCGCCGTACAGCGCATAGTTCGACGAAAAGACTTTAACGTTATGCTTTTCGATGTCTTTGCGCACATCAAAATACGGCGCGCCCATTTTAATGCCGAGTTTTTTTGCCTCGGCCGAGCGCGATATAATGCAGCCGTCGTTATTGGAAAGCACAACAACAGGCCTGCCGTTGAGCTTGGGCTCAAACACGCGCTCGCATGAAACGAAAAAGTTGTTGCAGTCAACAATAGCGTACATCAGAATGCCCGGCTTTGCACTTATTGGGGTACACGGGACTGTGAAGATACAATGCGCAGGAGGCGGTTGTCAAGCGGAAAAGTCTCGCAGATTACCAGTACAACTTATTGCGTAGAAAGCTGTTTACAATGCTTTAAGTTTAGTAAACACATCGGCAGGTATTCGTTCTCTCAGCACTTCTTCGGTAATGCGCTCTCCGAATTCAAAAAATCCATATTTGTCTTTTGCTAGCATCCCGTGTTCACTGCTTGCTTTAAATGTAGCCGCATCAGCATCAATTGCACCGCCGCGGAAATACATCACTTTCCCCTGATACTTAAAATAGCAATTGTTGTACATAACAAATGATGCGGTGTCTGTTGCAAAAACAGTAAAGTACCCGCCATCGCACATCGCGTAATGTGAATAAATATTGTTTTTGTCTTTGTAAAAATCACTAACAGGTAATGCTTCAAATGTTGCGGTATCAATTACCGAACGCAACTGTGTGGTATAATCGCTTCCGAATGTGGTAATGAATTTATTCGGACAGGTTTCTCCTTTCAGGTCTTCGCGTTTAACATTTACAAGCTGAGGATCCGATGCAAAAGCAAGTCGCCCGTCGGTGTGCATGAACAAGCCGCATTGTAGTTTTCGCCAGCCATTAACATATCCCGACTCGTTTTTGTTTCCCGCGTTGTTGCATCCTGCGAAGTAAACGCCAAGAACAAACAACAGCAATGCAGCGGAGAAACTTTTCATCAGATGAGTTTATGATAAAGATAACAACATCCAAATAGATCTTTACCGCAGCATCAATTAGTCAGTTACCTCGGCGTTACTCCTGAATCGCTGAGCCGTATTTGCAAGCGGATTACACTTAAAGGTTAAGAATGATATAAGAAGATTCCGAGTAAAAAAAATTATGATCTTTGAGTAAAGGGAATTTAGTCTCCGATTATGGTTGATGACTGTAATTTTTGAAATTTAAGATGGGACTAAATGAGCTAAGACGGTTATGCTTATCAGTAAAAAACAGAAATTTATTCTTACCATAATCGCCATTCCACTCTCAACAGTGCTGGTGACAATGCATTTTTTTTGTAATGGGGGCTTAAATCCACTATTCTATTTTGCATTCTATTTACCAGTAGTCGCAACTTGTAATTATGGATTTTTAAAAATCATCCTTATTATTTACAACAATTTGCGCCGTAAATAAGTTGTTATTTCGATCTAAAATTGAGCCCGGATATTTGTACCGGATAAATTTTTCATGAGACCATTTTAAAAGATGTATGCAAAAACAAGTTCGAGTTAATCTGGAAAGTTTTTAGCAAAAAAATTCGCCGAATATTAAGACACAATTTAGCCGAAACCAATCACACTTTGTGAATCACATACGTAACCACACCCCAAATCGAAAAATCCATTTCAGCAGTAATTTCTATGGGCTGATAATTGGCATTTTCGGGTTCAAGGAAAAGCTGCAATCCTTTCTTACGAATCCGTTTCACGGTAAACTCTCCGTTTACCACACCAATCACAATCTTCTTATCTGTAACAACTGCCGAACGGTCGATGATCAATAAATCACCATCATTGATACCTGCACCGGTCATCGACTCTCCGCTAACTTTTACAAAGAATGTGGAGGCTGGCCGTGCAATCAAATGTTCATTCAGGTCGAGCTTTCGCTCTTCGTAATCATCAGCCGGAGAAGGAAAACCTGCCGAAACCGGTGTCTGGAAAAGCGGCAGTGAAATCCGCTGAGAAAGATCAGGCATATATACATCAAGCAGTGGTGTCTGCTGTGTATCGGGACGACTCGGATTTTTCTTCTTCTTACTGCTCATTTGGGTCGGGGCAAAACAAATACAGAATGCACTGTGCTTGTTTTACAAAGGTAATTTGATGTCTTGTTAAATCGACAAACTGAAAACCGGGAATTTTTTGGACTTATGAATGAAATCCATAAATAGCTTAACAGTTGATGCTTACTCAACAAAAATGGAGTGAAGCTTCATCAAAACATCTTCGTTTTACACTTTACATTCAACACTCTTCACTATGGAGCGAAGCTCCATTAAAACATCCTCGTTTTACACTTTGCATTCACCACTCTTCACTCCCGAAGGGAAATCACTTTACATTCCGCGCGCAGCGCGGCATCGTATGCCCATAATCAACACATCGTCCACTTGTTCAAGCTGACCTTTCCACTCCTCAAATTTTGTTTCCAGGATTTGCTTTTGCTCAGAAAGTGTTTGTGCTGAAATTTTAGTAAGCAATTGTTTGAGGCGAACTTGTTTGAATTTCTTCCCGCCCTGACCTCCGAACTGGTCGGCATAGCCGTCGCTCAGCAAATAAAGCATATCGCCGTCTTCGAGCTGAACGGTGTGGCTGGTAAACGGACGGTTTTCACCGTCGCTGTGCTGACCAACGGGCTGACGGTCGCCGCGATATTCGGTTAGCGTTCCGTTGCGCACTATCCAGAGCGGATTGTTGGCTCCGGCAAATTCAAGCTGCATACTGCTGCGGTCGATGGCGATGAGCGCAATATCCATTCCGTCTTTTACATCTGAAACCGAAAACGCTCCATTGTGCTTGCGCTGCCCGAGTGTTTGTGCAAGGTTTTTGTTCACAGCATTAAGTATCGGCGCCGGGTTGGTGATGCCGTGAACCTGTACGGCCTGATTAAGCAGATTCAGTCCAACTACACTCAGCAGCGCTCCCGGAACACCGTGCCCGGTGCAATCGCCGGCGGCCACCAATGTAGTTTTGCCCCACGATTCAACCCAGTAGAAATCGCCGCTTACAATGTCTTTGGGACGATAAAGCACGAAAGCATCGGGCAGCAAACTGTTTACCAGATCATGCGAAGGCAGCAGCGCCTGCTGGATCCGGCGCGAATAAACTATGCTGTCGGTAATGTCTTTGTTTTTAATGGCCAGCTCTTCGTTTTTAAATTCTATTTCGCGCTTTTGAGCGGCCAGCAGTTCGCCGGCACGTTGTTTTTGGGTGTAAGCATAAAACACCCATCCTGCAAAAATGAGCACGAGTATTCCGCCTGCGGCAATAATCCAGAAGCGCATTGTAGCTTTTCGTTCGGCCTCACGCTGCTTGGTGAGTTCAGCCTCCCGGGCCAGGAGTTCACGTTCCTGCCGCTCGGTTTGCCAGCGCGTGGTCAGCTCACTCATCCTCGTGCTGTTCTCAATGCTGAAAAGTGAATCGCTGATGGCTTTGAACCGTTCCTGACTGTACAGCGCCAACTCAAACTGCCGCATTTCGCGATACGTTTTGGCCATCATTTCATAAACCGACAGCAAACCTTCTGCATATTCGGTTTTTCGGCTCAGTGCCTCGGCGCGGTTGTAGTAGTTTAATGCTTCCGAATATTGCTTGCGAAGCCTGTAAATATTCCCAATGTTAATACCGGCATCAATCATGCTCGGGGCATCGTCTTCGGCTTCTCCGATGCTGTAGGATTCGGTATATGCCCGCCGGGCTTCGTCGTAACGGCCTGTGTTTTCGTAAGCCACGCCAATATTATTGCAGGCCTGAGCTTCGAGAGCCCGGTTTCCGGATGCTATTGCCAGTTTTTTTGCTTCACGGAAAAAATCGAGCGATTGTCCCCATTTTCCTTCTTCGGCGTGTATCGTGCCAATGTTCAGATATACCGCAGCAAGGCGGCGACTCTTGCCTGTTTTCTCAAGTATTTTGGCCGCCCGCAGATAATGATCGAGCGCGAGTTTGGGGTTTTTCTGATCGCTGTAAACATTGCCGAGATTGATGTAACTGAGCGCAGTTCCCTCTTCATCACCAATGCGCTCACGTATTGCCAGCGCCCGAAGATGTGCAGATGCTGCTTCTACAAACTCGCCTCGGCGATAGTGCACCACACCAATCACATTCCACGCATCGCCGCTGCCCTTCTCGTCGCCGAGACGTTCAGAAAGCTGCAGCGCCTGATGCGCCCGCTCATTGGCCTTCCCCGGATCTGATGTGCGCAACTGCCACGCAAGAACCGTAAGCGTGCGCACACGGGAAGTATCCTCACGACTGTTGCGGAGAACATTTTCTAAACTGTCTGTCTTCTGAGCCACTAAATCAGAAGCCGGAAACAGCATCAACAAATAAATAATTAACCGGTAATACATTGGTACAAAAGCAGCAGCTATTCTACTGCGACAGAAAGAGGTTGATTAAATCTTGCTTAGGGCGATAAAAATAACCACACTTGGTAATTTCTAACTGATTTATACGTAAAACCGTTGAAAAGTAATGGCAACAGCTTTGTTTATACCGATTCTAAATAAGCATTTGCTGACGGTTATCAGGGCTCTGACTGACAATTCTCTGACAAACGAGGGCTATTCGGGCTGCAAATTTGCATCTGAAACAAGGAAAACACTGTTTGTGCAGGAGATTCACGTCATAGCATTTACACACAAAACCATCGGTATTGATGATATTGGGAAATATCATCTTGGCGATGGGGTGCGTGAAGAGCGCTTAAACAGCGTGAAAAATGGGTGCGGAATTTCAGAACTGATGTATCTGAGCACCTGTAACCGCGTTGAGTTTGTCCTTGTGCGTGATGAACAGCCCGGTGAAGATTTTCTGAATCTGTTTTTCAAACATTTTCTTGCCACCGAAAACCCGTCAGACATTACCGAAGCCCTGTCAATTTGCTCAGTTTACAGCGGAGAAGCGGCTCTCGAACATATTTTCAGCGTAGCTGCATCACTCGATTCTCTGGTTGTTGGCGAGCGCGAAATCATTACTCAGGTGCGGAATGCTTTTGAAGAATCTGCCGCACTCGGACTTACCGGCGATGTGATTCGCCTTGTCATCAAGAAAACTATAGAAACTGCAAAGGCGGTTTACACTGAAACCGAAATTGCCCGCAATCCTGTTTCAGTAGTTTCATTAGCCTATCGCAAGCTTCGTGCGCTGAATGTACCGCTGAATGCGCGCATTCTGGTAATCGGCTCAGGTGTTACCAACACCGCGATGACGCGCTATCTCCGTAAGCACGGTTATAAAAGCTTCAGCATTTTCAACCGCACAGTAGCCAATGCCGAAAAACTTGCTGCCGAAACCGGCGGTACAGCTTATCCGCTTACAGCACTCGAAAACTACACCGGCGGTTTCGATGTAATTGTTACCTGCACCGGTGCTGATGATGCTGTAATCACTCCCGCTATTTACCGCCAGCTTACACAGGGCGACCGTTCGCGCAAAGTGGTGATTGATCTGGCTGTGCCGAACGATCTTGATCCTGAAATTCTGAATGCGTGGGACGTTAATCTCATCGCCGTAAACAACCTTCAGGAAGTAGCGCAGGAGAATCTCCGCGAGCGTGAAAAAGAACTCGACCGCTGCACAGCTATTATCACAGCAGCTACAGAGGCCTTCCGCACCGAGCTCAAAACCCGCCGCATCGAACTGGCCATGAGTCACGTTCCGAATAAAGTGAAAGAGATTCGTGACACCGCGGTAAATACTGTTTTTGCCCGTGAAATTGAGCAGCTTGATCCGGCCTCGCGTGAGTTGCTTGATCGTGTTCTCGGCTACGTAGAGAAAAAGTATATCAGTGTACCGATGAAAATGGCACGGGAAATTCTTACAGCCGAAGCAGCACGCAACTAGCATGCTGCGTATCTTGCGCAAATATCATGCACCAGCGCATCCATCATGCAACGTAAAATAATAATCGCCACCCGGGGCAGTGAACTCGCTCTCTGGCAGGCACATTTTGTGCAGAAAGAACTTGAACGCATTGGCGTAAGTTCAGAACTGCTGATCCTCAAGACACAAGGCGATAACATTCAGCACCTGAGTTTCGACAAGCTCGAAGGCAAGGGATTTTTCACCAAAGAAATTGAAGAGGCTGTACTCAGCGGTGCTGCCGATTTAGCCGTTCATTCGCACAAAGACCTTCCAACCGAATCGCCCGAAGGGCTTGCTGTTGCTGCGGTTTCGTATCGCGAAGATCCGCGCGAACTTTTACTTATCCGCAACGAATCAGTTGACAAGCGCAACAAGTTTTTTCTGAAGCAGGAAGCGCTTGTTGGTACTTCATCTGCCCGCCGCAAATCACTGCTTAAAGGTTTTCGTCCCGATGTAAAAATTGCAGATTTACGCGGCAATGTACCAACACGCATTCAGAAACTGCGCGACGGACAGTACGATGCTATTTTGCTTGCCGCAGCCGGTGTTAGCCGCCTCGGGCTTGACCTGAGTGATTTGCATGTTGAAGAACTGCCCGCACACGAATTTATTCCGGCTCCCGCACAAGGCGTGCTGGCACTGCAAACCCGCGATAACGATCACGAACTGATTGCAGCACTTCAGCAAATTCATCATCCTGATGTGCAAGCCTGCATAGCGGTTGAACGCCGCATTTTGAATTTGCTCGAAGGCGGATGCCACCTTCCGCTTGGCGCTTACTGCGAAGAAGACGACGGAAATTTTAAAGTGTGGACAGCCCTCGCCGCTTCTGCCGATGAAGTTCCGCGAATGATTTGTCTCGAATCGCGGCAGCCGGATGAACTGCCTGAACGTGTGCTGCGCCGACTGCGGAGCATTGTGCCGGCAAGAGTATCCATTACCCGCGACCTGCGCAAAGGCGATGTGTTCAGCCACCTGCTCGAAGCCAGCGGATGTAAAGTTTCGGGCGTTGCGCTTATTGATACCAAACGTGTGCAGCTTGTAAAAGTACCTGAAGCAAGCTGGGTGTTTTTTTCGAGCAAACATGCCGTGCGCCATTTCTTCACTCAGGCAAAATTACCGGAAGGCGCAAGGATTGCGGCAGTGGGCAAAGGCACATCAGACGAGCTTCGCAAGTTTAACCACCGTGCCGATTTTATTGGCGGCGGCAACGATACAAGCCTTACCGCAAAACAATTTGCATCCCGCTGCGGCCGTGATCGTGTATTGTTTCCGCAGGCAAAAGGCAGTCTGCGAACTGTTCAGCAACAGCTGCCTGCTGCACAAATAATTAACCTTACTGTTTACGAAACAATTGAACGCCCTGCCTCAGAACTGCCCGATGCTGATGTGCTGGTCATTACAAGCCCGTCGAATGCCGAAGCTTATTTCTCGACCCGCAAACTGCTGAAAGGTCAGGAAATAGTGGCAATGGGCCATGCCACACAAAGTGCCTTGCGTGAACTTGGAATTACACGCTGCACGTTGCCCGCAACTTTTGATGATGCCGGTTTGGCTCAGGCAGTTTTTGCCGTACTCAGCCGGGAAAAACAAAATTAATAACTGCGATTATGAATATAATTCAGCGTCCGCGCCGCAACCGCCGCAATGCCATTATCCGCGATATGGTAGCCGAAACCCGGCTCAACAGCAATATGTTTATTTATCCGTATTTCGTAACGCACGGAAGCGGCATCACACATCCGATTGGCGCAATGCCGGGTGTAAATCATTTCTCGGTAGATACGCTGCTGCAGGATGCTGAGAAAGGCTTAAAGTCCGGAATCAACAAGCTGCTGCTATTTGGTGTGGGCGAAGAAAAAAGCGAAGATGGACATACCGCTCACAGCCATTCGAGCATTGTTCCCGCTGCTGTTAAAGCGCTGAAAGATGCTTTCGGCAATGATGTTTATGTGATTACAGATGTTTGCGTATGCGCATACACTACACACGGGCACTGCGGCATTCTGCACAACGGCGAAGTGCAAAACGATAGTTCTGTTGATCTGCTGAGCCGCATGGCTTTGGCACATGCACAGGCCGGAGCCGATATGGTTGCACCTTCGGACATGATGGACGGGCGTGTGGGTGCAATCCGCCAAACGCTCGACAGCAATGGCTTTGAGCACACAGCACTGATGTCGTATGCGGTGAAATTTGCATCGGCTTATTACGGTCCGTTCCGCGAAGCTGCTGATTCATCGCCGCAATCGGGCGACCGGAAAGCGTATCAGATGGATGCACGTAATGGCAATGAAGCTATCCGCGAAGCACTGCTCGATGTAAATGAAGGTGCTGATATTATTATGGTAAAACCGGCACTTGCTTACCTTGATATTATCCGCCGTGTGAAAGACGAAGTGCGTGTTCCGGTGGCCTGCTACAATGTTTCGGGCGAATACAGTATGGTGAAGAATGCAGCAGCAGCAGGTTTAATTGATGAACAGCGTATTGTAATGGAAAACATGACCGCTTTCGCCCGTGCAGGAGCTGATATTGTTATTACCTATCATGCCCGTGATATTGTAGAAAAAGGCTGGCTGTAATCTCGCTTTATCAATCCGCTAAAAGCTTACCACCACTCAAAAGAAGCCTTGAGTTGATAGCCGCTGCCAAGTTGCTCGGCCAATACTGCCGCAATTTTCTGCGCATCTTTTTCGTCAACTTCTTTGTGCCACTCAAACATCTCGGCATCGCCCCAGTAATCTGACAGCAGCACATTAAGTTCAAAGCATTCGTCTTCTCCGAGCCGAACTGTGCGGCCTACACTGTAATCGTAAAAATCACCCATCGAGTTTTTGAGCTGCAACTGATCTTTGACAGTTGCACACAGTTCCTTCATAGCTTGTACTTCAGTTGCTGAAAACGAAGATTTATCAATTTTTCTGATTGAAATCAGTGCACCAAAATCACTCATTGAATATTGTTTTTGTTAGAGCCTGTTAGGCTTAATCCGTTATAAATATATGCTTTTAGGTAACATCATTATTATGAGTAAAAAGTGGGTTCATAGCTTTGATTTAACAAACGGAGACACAAAGGCGTATCGGGAATAACTCTGTACCGTAACATTTTCGTAGTTTAGCGGCTATCCCGTTTCAGGCTGCACTATGTCATCAACTGCAAAACAAAAAAAATCATCAACCTGGTCATTACCCCC
The DNA here is from genome assembly GCA_046335555.1 of Bacteroidota bacterium. Classification (GTDB taxonomy): domain Bacteria; phylum Bacteroidota; class Bacteroidia; order Palsa-965; family Palsa-965. The sequence continues at coordinate 47,527 of JBKDHA010000139.1, read as the reverse complement.
GCTTACTAGTACCGGGTATTTATTTATCAAAAACTTCTGGGTACAGGCCGCTGTTCTTGTGGCTGTGGCTATAGGGTTTTACGCCAACACGGTTTCCAACAAGTATGCGCTCGACGATGATATTGTGATGCGCCAAAACACCTACGTACAAAAAGGATTTGGCGGCATCGGGGAAATTCTGACCAACGATGCGTACAAAAGTTTTTATCAAAGCCTTGGCGTTGAGCAGCAGCTTGCTGGTGGTCGTTACCGTCCGCTTTCCATTGTAAGTTTTGCCATTGAACAATCTATTTTCGGCGAATGTTACGGCGAACGTTTTGAGGTTGTGCGCGACAAAGTACTGCAACTGCAAAAGAAAGCCGGGTTAACCGCAGCCGAGCAAAAAGAACTGAATGATGCCATTGCCGAGCGCATGGAGCTCGACAAAAAAATTACTGAAACAACACTTGAACTTGCTCCGATAAGACACATCTTTCAGATTGTCTGGTATGCGCTTCTGCTGGTTGTTTTGCTTGTGTTTTTGCGCGAATGCGTATTCCGCACCAATACCGAAATTGCATTTCTGGCTGTGCTGCTGTTTGGTATGCACCCGATTCACACAGAAGTTGTAGCCAACGTAAAAAGTCGCGACGAAATATTTTCGTTGCTGTTTATTACACTCACCTTTATTTCATTTTTCAGGTATTCGGATACACGCGTTCTTAAGCACTTAATTCTGGGAGGCGTTTGGTTCTTCCTTGCGCTGCTTTCTAAAGAATATGCTTTTGCATTATTGGGAATTCTCCCCATCGGACTTTACCTCTTCCGCCGCGAAAGTGCGGTTTACCTCCAACCTTTGCTGGTACTTGCCGGTGTATTTATGATTTACGGGATGATGCGCTACGATGCCGTAGGTTTCGGTGCAGGTAAAGTTGACCGCAGCGCACTCGATCCGCTCAATGAGCCGTATATGTTTGCAAAAAGCGATGAGCGAAAAGCATCAAAACTTAATCGCCTTGATGATTATCTTGTTTTGCTCGTTTACCCGCAGCCACTCTCGGCCGATTATTCATACAAACATTTCCCCTATTCAAAATTCCGCTTCAATGGTGCCAATATTGGTGTGTGGATTTCACTGCTCATTCATCTTGGCTTAATTGTTTTGGCTATACGCCTGTTTTTGAAAAAACACGTCATGGCTTTTGCCTTGGTTATTTACCTGGGTTTCTTTTCGCTGGTAAGCAACGTGGTATTCGACATAGGCGCTACAATGGGCGAACGTTTGATTTTTCATTCGTCGCTTGGTTTTACAATGACACTGGCTTGGGGAATTATGTGGCTTGCCCAAAAACTGAAAAACGGCGGCCAGTATATTCCGGCAGCCCTTACCGTTCTTATTGCTGTTCCGTATGCGCTCATTACCATTGACCGCAATCCGAAATGGGAAGATGATTTTACGCTGTTTACCAACGATGTAATTACGCACCCGAACAGTGCATTGTGCAACGGCAACGCCGGAGCACAGTTCATGAACAAAGCCTTGCCTTATGTTGACAAAAACAAAGACAGTTTAATGTACTGGTCGGGTAAAGCGCTGCCGTTTTTAGAAAAGGCCGTTGAGCTGCATCCGAAATATGTAAACAGTTGGCTCAACCTTGGGCTTTGTTATTATCACCGCGGCAATAATGAGCGAGCGGCCGAATGCTGGGGTAATGCTCAGACATATTTCCGCAACAATCCGATTTTGCTGGGGTATGTGAACTTTTTCAAAAACCCGGCCGGGCAGGCTGCCTCCAAAAAAGATTATGCAACGGCCTCCTACTGGTATCGGCTTGCGGCCACAGCAAATCCGGGCGATGCCAGCCTCTGGGGCGATTATGCAGGATCGAGCTTTATGGCTATGAAGTTTGGCGAAGCTGAAAAAGCATTCCAGAAAGCAGCGGATGCTGATGCTTTGGCCAAAAACTACAATGAAGCATCGCGGGTTGATGCCGGTATGATAGGCAACGGATTTCGCGCTGCACATTTGAATGACTCGCTCATGCAACTCTGGGCGGCCGATTCGCTGAACCCTGACCGGAATATTGCTTTGGCACAAAGCCTCGTTAACACGGCTGAGTTTTATCCCCGCGCCCGCATCATGCTGACCCGCGCACTTCTAAATCGGCCCGGAGATGCAAATGCCCGACTTTTGCTCGATTCTCTTTCGGCCCGTGAGCGGAGAATGCCAAAACCACCCAAACCGTAATGCTTTTCGGCCAAAATTCGTCGGCTGATACTCGTTTTCTGCCGAAAGCCAGCACTTTTCTGCCTTAAAGTATCAGCTCTAACTTCCTGATAATCAAACTTAACCGCAAACTGTTAATAATTGCGGCAGGATACTTGTAACGTTTGAATGCCTCTGCTCGTTAATTTTGCATGAATAAACGATACATGTCGTCAACGAATACACAGTTTCAGCAATTCTTTGCCAAAATGAAAATTGGTGGTGCGGTCAGCATAAATGACCTGCGCGACAAGGAGTTCAGTGGCGAGTACCTTAATGGGGAAGAACGGCTGGCGCTTTACAATTTCGACCGTTTCCGTATCGAAGAATTGAATGCACAGCCTAACGATACAGCTTTTCATGAGCGTTACCGCCAGCTGCAGGTTATGGCTAACCTGGCCGACTGGCGCGATTTTCTGAATATTGACAGTCTGCGTGGCATTGCATAAATGCCCGTGGAACCGGAATAAAAAAGCTCCCTTCAAAAATATATGAAGGGAGCTTTTTATTTGTAGTTGAATGTGCTTAGTGGTGATGACCGCCTGCACCGTGTACGTGGCCGTGTGCCAGCTCTTCGGCTTCTGCAGCACGCACTTCGATAACTTCTCCAACGAAGTGAAGTTGTTTACCGGCAAGCGGATGGTTGAAATCCATACGAACATGATCGGTTTCAACGGCAAGCACTTTGCCCCAGAGGCGGTTGCCTTCGTTGTCCATCATCGGCACTGATTTGCCGGTGGCGATCATTTCGCTGTCGAGTTTGCCTTCTCCATCGAGGAAAGCATCCATCGGAATATTAACGATGTGTTCGAGCTGATAAACACCGTAACCATTCTCCGCTTCAATACGAAAATCGAAGGCAGCACCAACAGTTTTACCGATAAGGTTTGCTTCAAACTCGGGCAGGAGCTGACCTACTCCGAACAGAAACACGAACGGCTCCTGAACTGATGTTTGCTCTACAGTGGTTTCACCTTCGCCATTTTCGCCGGGAACAGTGAGGTGGTAGTTAACAGCTACCACACAGTCTTTTGCAATAATCATTGATAGAGATTTATTTTTGCGAAAGATACGGCGAATTTGAGCGACCGCAATGCAAAACAGCAACTATCTGAAAAGCTGTTGTTTACCAATAAAGCTACACCCCAATTTTATAAAAACGGCTGCGTACCGCAGCATCAAGCAAAACAACTCATTGCCAATCTTGCTTACTTTGCATCAACAGTTAACTTAATTTGACCTTAAAATGACCCGAAACCTCGTTTTGTATATCGCAATGAGTCTCGATGGCTATATTGCAAAACATGATGGCAATCTTGATTTCATGAACATCGTAAAAACGCCCGGCGAAGATTTCGGTTATGCCAATTTTTTAAATACGGTTGATACGGTTATCTGGGGACGAAAAACATTTGACAAAGTGCTGAGTTTCGGTATCGATATTCCACATGCCGATAAACAACTTTTTGTGGTCTCAAAAACGCGCACCGGTAATCATGAACATGCAATTTACCACAGCAATGTTATTGAACTTGTTCAGCAACTGAAAACCGGTTCAGGGAAAGATATTTACTGCGACGGCGGTGCTGAAATAGTGACGCAGCTTCTGCAGCATCAGCTCATCGACCGGATTATTATTTCAATAATCCCGCATTTACTGGGCAGCGGCATTCGTCTTTTCGGTGATAATCTCGGTGAACAGCCACTCAAATTTAAGCGCAGTATCTCTTATCCCTGTGGTCTTGTTCAACTCTGGTATGAAAAAGATATTGCCGGTAAACCAGATGTAAATCAGCCATAAAATCTTGCCTAATCAGCTTTCATTGCAATGATCGATACACTACATTTACATTCAGCATTATTAATTCAGCATTCATAATTATTACGCATAGCCCTGCAATTATGCCAGAATACTTAGGAAGTTTAGGTTCAAAATTGCCCCGCGTGGGCACTACAATATTTACAGTTATGTCGCGCATGGCGGCCGAGCACAATGCAATTAATCTTTCGCAAGGCTTCCCCGATTTCGGTTGTCCGCCCGAACTGATTGAGCTGATGCACAAAGCCATGAAAGACGGACATAACCAGTATGCGCCAATGGCCGGACTGCCAAAGCTGCGCGAACAAATTTCGGCGAAAACACAAGAGCTGTACGGAACTGCTTATGATCCGGAAACTGAAATAACAGTTACCGCAGGAGCTACGCAGGCGATCTACACAGCCATTGCAGCTACAATTCGCGAAGGTGATGAGGTAATTATTTTTGAACCTGCTTATGATTGCTACGAACCGGCAATAGAACTCAACGGAGGCAAAACCGTTTATGCACAACTCAAAGCACCTGAGTTCACAATTGACTGGAATGCAGTAAAAAAGCTGATAAATCACCACACACGCATGATTATCATCAACACTCCGCACAACCCAACAGGAAGTGTAATGAGTGCCGATGATATGCAGCAGCTTATTAAAATCACGAAAAAAAACGACATCATTATTCTTGCCGATGAGGTGTATGAACACATGGTGTTCGACGGACAAACTCATCAAAGTATTGCAAAGTATCCTGAATTAGCCGACAGGAGTTTTATTGTTTCATCATTCGGGAAAACATTTCATACAACAGGCTGGAAAATTGGCTATTGTGTTGCACCAAAACAGTTGATGACTGAATTCCGAAAGGTGCATCAGTTTCTGGTATTTGCCTGCAATACGCCTGCACAGTATGCTATTGCTGAGTTTCTGAATAACAAGGAACATTATAACTCACTCAGCAATTTCTATCAGCAAAAACGCGATTTATTTAATAGTCTCGTAAAAGGTTCGCGGTTTAAGCTGATTCCGAGTCCGGGCACTTACTTCCAGTTGCTCGATTACTCAGGTATAACTGAAGCAAAAGATACAGACTATGCTGTTGAGCTTTTGAAGACGCATGGTGTTGCTTCGATTCCGGTTTCTGTGTTTTATCACAAACCAGTTTACAACAATGTGCTGCGTTTTTGTTTTGCCAAGAAAGACGAAACGATTGAAGCCGCGGCAGTAAAACTGTGTAAAGTTTAAACCATGAACACACCTGCGTCTGAACTTCATGTTGCTGCCGTACAAACCGCCCTGCACTGGGAAGATGCGCAAGCAAACCGTCGGCACTTCAGTGCAATTTTCAGGCAGTTGATGAGTGAAGATGCTGCACCAAAGCCCGACCTTATTGTGCTTCCCGAAATGTTCAGCACCGGATTTTCGATGGCTCCGGAACGTTTGGCCGAACAGCCCGCGGGGCCAACCACGCAATGGATGCAGGAACAAGCCGCGCTGCACAATGCGGTAATTACCGGAAGTATTATCGTTACCGAAAACGGATACTATTACAACCGGCTCATTTGGGCTGAACCAGACGGAACAGTAAAGCACTACAATAAGCGGCATTTGTTTCGCATGGGCAACGAAGACAAACACTACACTGCCGGAACCGAAAAACTTATTGTCGAACTGAAAGGCTGGAAAGTTTGTCCGCTCATTTGCTATGATCTCCGCTTTCCGGTTTGGAGCCGCAATACATTCAAAGCAAACAACAACGAAGCTCCAACTGCCGATTACGATTTGCTGCTCTACGTGGCCAACTGGCCTGAAGTACGCTCACACATTTGGCATGTACTGCTGCGCGCAAGGGCTATCGAAAATCAGGCGTATGTAGTTGGTATAAACCGCATCGGTAACGATGGCAACAATGTTCCGCACGATGGCCTGTCGGATATTATGAATTTTACCGGCGACTCGCTGAGAAGTGCTGACTACAATTCTCCGGATGTGTTGCGTACTTCGTTGAGTTATGAGAATCTTTTGCTGTTTCGCAAAAACTTCCCGGCTGGGTTGGATGCTGATGCGTTTGAATTGAAGTAACTAATTGAAAACACAACAATTGCTTGTTGCAAAAAAGTGTTTTTTCATGCGCAAATAGATGGTAATGGTTCCGTTTTGGGGGCTACTAATTTGAAATTGTCCGAGATATAAAACGATTTCTTTATACAGATTTTGCCATTTCAAAACTTAGCACACATAAGCCTTTGCGTGAAATAAAAATATCGCGCAAAGGCGCAAAGGCGCAAAGTTTTTGGGTTGAAAAATATTTATTTATTGTTATTATAAATCTCGTATTTACTAAATAAACTATCCTATAAATTTTAGTAATTCATCAGGATTCTCTTTTGCCAATAACTCCAAATACTCCTGCACAGCTTTGCTGATTACCGGAACAAAATCTTTTGTGATAATCTGTTCTTTTACCAGCACGAGATCTCGGATTTATGTACTGCCGCAATTTCCAGGATCCCGACGGGCATCACGGGGAAGTATTTCACATGGATATGAGCGCAATGCCGCAGTAGTAATTGTGTGCGAATAAATAAAAAACATCCGGTGTAATCAGCAAGCTGATTGTGCCGGATGTTTTTATTTGTTCGAAATGTTTCAATCAAGTTACAAACTTGATTGAAAGTTGCGGAAAGTTTTTCGCCTTTGGCGAAATAAACTTTCCGCAGTTACTTCTTAAACTTCCATTCCGCCTCAAAATCCCAGCCGGCGCGGAGTTTGATTGCTCCGCCGTAAATTTTCACTGGTTCGGGTTGTTGTTTGAGCAGGTAGTTTCCGCTGTCGTAGCGGCCGTTGTTGTTTACGTCTGTAATGAGCCGAAGTTTGTATTGACCGGGCGGCAAATGTTCAAACGTGAGCACGTCGGTTGGCGTAATGCTGCGTTGCTGAACGGTTTGTCCTTTTTCGTTGAGAACTTGCAGAATGTAATTGCCCGGCCGAAGGTTTTTAAAACTCACTTTAAGATTGCCGTAATCGTCGGGAGTTTTTGGTTTGAAATTGAGCGTAACGGTGTCTTTGTTGCGTTGTCCGAACCAATCGGTTATTGTATTTGGAAGCACAACTAATTTGTAGGCCGAGTCTTCTTTCAGGTTCGGAAGCAACTGAATACGGCGGCGGGTTAGCGAATCGAGTTGCGGATTGAGTTGCAATGTATCGCGGCCGCGGGTGAGAATGATTCCTTTGGCATCAAACTCCCGTACAGGAATAGTAGTGTTTACAGTAAGCGGCGAATACAACTCGGCTTTCTGGTTGTTGTTTACTGAGCCCCAAACCAGCAGTCGCCGTGCATCAGGCTGACCGCCGCGCGGACGAAAACGCTTATCGTTCGGATCGTAAATTTTAACTTCTGTGGTGTCAAAATCAATACCGCCGTCGCTGCCTATTAGTTGCAATGTATCGGTTTTGCTTTTGCTCATCCAGAGTATAAGTGTATCGCCGGTTCGGTTGCGCTCGGTAAAAACGGCAACATCTTCTGAAAGCGGTTTCATAAAACTCAGCGCCGGTTTCTTGGCCGGATAAGCAAAAAGCACAACTACTTTGCCGGGTGCCGGTTGTTCGCCTTTTATGATGCGCTGCTGCGGATTGTTTTCCTGAAACAAACTGAGTTTAAGCGAATCGTTGTTGGCATTGAGCGTGAGCATAGAATCACGAAAAGCAAAACGTTCGCCGGCAACAGGATCGTAGCGATAATTCGCATTTTTGTCAGTAAGTGCGATTACTTTATAAGTTCCGGCGCGCAGGTTGGTAAGCTCAAACGAGCCGTCTTCACGCGTTTTGGTGAAATACCAAGGCCGCTGCTTAAAAGGTGCTGAGTCAGCAGCTGTGTTGTATAAAATCACCATTACTTCTTTTTCTCCGGCCAAAGTAAATGCATCGGTAACGCGCCCGCGGATGCGAAGTGAATCGACAACAGGCCCGGTCGAAAACACATACCTGAAATTATCGAGCACATTGTTTTCGGTAATATCCCGAATTGAATTGCCGAAGCTGAGCGTGTAAGTTGTATTAGCGCGAAGCGTGTCTTTGAAATCAATTACAATTTCTTTTCTGCGGATATTGATTTCGGGAGGCGTAAGCAGCGGCGGCGAAATAATCAGTTGTTCATTTACACCGCTCAGCGTAACATATTCATCAAACCGAATAATAATGCGCTGAGTACTGACATTTGTTGCAGCACTGTCGGGCAGATATTCTACAACAAAAGGCGGACGTGTGTCTTTAGGGCCGCCGTTGGGTTTAACCACTTGCGCGCATCCTGCCAGCAACAGCATTACCGGAAAAAACCAAACTAAGTTACGCAAGTGCTGCACGCTCATAGAGTTCTGTAATATGTTGTGCAAGTTTACCAAGAAACACGGCATCCGTTTCATCAAAATCGCTGAGGCTGTCGCTGTCAACATCAAGCACACCAATAATTGTTCCCGAAGCATTGTGCAACGGCACTACAATTTCTGATTTCGATTCGGAGCTGCAGGCAATGTGTCCGGGAAACGCTTCTACATCGGGCACCAGCACAGTTCGGTTTTCGTTCCAAGATGTGCCGCAAACACCTTTTCCTTTTCGGATGCGCGTGCAGGCAACAGGCCCCTGAAAAGGTCCGAGCACCAGTTCATCGTTTTGCACGAGATAAAAACCTACCCAGAAAAACCCGAATGTTTGCCGCAATGCTCCGGCCACATTGGCAAGATTGGCTACAAAGTTGGTTTCGCCGGTTGTTAAAGCATAAATCTGCGGCAGCAGCGATTCATACTTTTCGCCGCGGGTTGTGCCGGTAATCAGAAGCGATTCTGCCATAAGCCACAAAGTTAGGATTATCAGAGCGGAGAATGAGAGCGAGAAAGAGGATTTTTACGCTCTCGCTCTCTTTCTCACTCTCTTTCTCCGCTCTGGTTTAGTTTCTTGCGGCGGCAATGGTTACAATGCTTACCGTAACGCCATGCACAGCCAGCAACGGTCTTGCGGCTGATTCGAGGGTGGCTCCCGTAGTTAGCACGTCATCAACCAAGAGAATGTGTTTATTTTCGATGCTTGCAGGATCTGAGACGCTGAATACCGAATCTACATTTTGCCAGCGTTCGTCGCGGGTTTTCCGGGTTTGTGTGCGTGTGGCCTGAAGCCGGAGCAGGATGTTTTCGCGAAGCGGTACACCTAATAATTCGGCAATTCCCTGCCCAAAAGCCGCAGCCTGATTATAACCGCGCTGCCTCAAACGGCTGCTGTGCAATGGCACGGGAATAATAAGTGAAACTGTGTTAAACGGGTGAACTGCGGCCATTTGCCGGGCTATGGTTTTGCCTAACTCAACTCCGGCATCGCGGCGGCCTTTGTATTTTAACTGGTGAATGATTTCCTGAATGCGGCCGTGACTGCCGAAAACATAGCCCGAAGCAGCAGCCTGAACCGGAATCCGTCCCCAAAATACTCGTGCCGACGGATTTTCGGCAGGCGCAGCAAAATCAAACGACGGAGCAAGTTCTAAGCGGCAAGCGGTGCAAATGGCCTCCTCACCTATCCGCAACCCATCGCCGCAACCCGCACACAGACGCGGAAACAGCAGCGCAGCCATATCGGCAGCTAAGGTGGTGAATGCAGAAATTCTGATAGTGGCCATCGGCTTTTTGCAATGTATCCCTCAAAAAGAGCTTTTTAACGAATTCTAAAAATAGAAACTTATTGCTGTTATTACCTTTGCATAGCAGTAAAATAATCATCAAACCATTGATTTTACTGAAAAAGACCAACCCTATTAATGTTATTCATATTCACCTGTCAACAAATCAATTTCAGACCTCTCTGGAAATAACAAGTTTTTTCTGACGTTTGAATATGAATCCGGAATGGTGTTTGCATCATTACGGAATACGTAAAGCATAACTATGGAACAGCCCGATCAGCAGACAGAACGCAGCAATAAAGGTCTGCATATTACTTACCTCAGTATCATTTTTATGTTAACCGGTGTTTCCGGCTTCCTCGGCTGGAAGTTTATGGAAAAGCAAAATGAAATTCAGACGCAAACTGTTGTAGTTACTGAGCTTCAAGATAAGAACGACGATATTCAGGATGAACTTTCTGATCTCTCGCGCCAGTTTGAGGACCTGAAAACCAACGATGTCAACCTTCAGAAAGAGCTTGACGAGAAGATTGCGCAGATTGAGGAGATGAAGAAAGAGGCGGCAAAGAACAAAAACAATGCTGCAATTATTTCCAAGCTTCGCAAAGAAACCGTTACGCTTCGCTCAATTATGCAGAGTTATGTAAAAACCATCGACTCGATGGGAAGGCTGAACCAAACCCTGCGCTCCGAAAAGCAGGAAACACAGGCCAAACTCGATCAGGAAGTAGATCGCTCGACACAACTCACTCAACAAACCGAAAACCTGAAAGGCCAGCTGAATAACGCTGCGCGTATTGCAGCCACTGCAATAAAAGTGACGGGAGTGCGCGAAAAACGCGGAGGCAGCAAGGAAACAGAGCAAATGAAAGCCTCGAAGGTTGATAAGCTCAAGGTTTCGTTTGATGTGGCCCGGAATCCAACTACAAAGCCCGGACAGAAAGAAATTTTTGTGCGCGTAATTACTCCCGATGGTCAGGAACTGACACAAGCAATGGATGCCGATCACCGTATCAGCTACAATGGCGGAACAACTTATTTTGCCGGTCGAAAAACCATCGACTATCAAAACGAAACGATGAGTGTGGTGATGTACTGCCAAAAGGCAAATGCCGACTACACATTCCTGCCGGGCCGCTATATTGTAGAGATTATCTCCGATAAAGCCCAGATTGGCCGCACCGAGTTTATATTCGATTAACAAGCCCGGCCTGATTTTTGCGGTTTAGCGCCTGCTTAAAATTAAGACCGGAGCACTGCGGGTTTGCTGCGGGTTTGTAACTTGAGCGCAATTATGGCGGGTTTTTCCTTTGCAAAATTATTAAAACACAGGTTCAGCCGGGCGGCAGGCGCTGCTGTTTGCTTTCTGCTGGCCTGGACTATGCAGCAGGCCGGTTCTACGGCAGTAATTACCGGAAATCCGCTGGCCGCGCATACCGAACGCTTTACAGCAGCCCTCCATCAACGCGAACAGGAACTCGAAACCGAGCTTACCAAGCTTCAGCAACTGGCAAGCGGAAAATCGTACAGTGATATTTTCCTGAACCAACCCGGCTATTACGAAACACTGAGCCGCGACAAAGGTTTTGTGCTGCTTATTTATGCGCAGGACACCCTAAAATTCTGGTCCGATAATTCGGTTGCTGTTGAGAACTACATGAAAGAAGTATGTCTCGACGAACGCATTGCAAAACTCAAAAACGGATGGTTTGAAGTGCGCCGCCGCGATGAAAATACAGGCCGCACATTTATCGGATTGCTGCTCATTAAATATGCGTATCCGTATCAGAACGAATACCTTCAAAACGAATTTCATCCTACGTTTTCACTTCCCGGCGAAGCCGACATACAAGCCGGAACACCCAATGCAGCCAACAGCATCAGCGACCGCGAAGGGAAATATCTGTTCACGCTTACCGCAAAATCAGTTTCTGCATCAGCAGGAGTAAGCTGGCGCGATTGGCTTGCGGTGCTGCTGTATGTTTTCGGCTTTGTATTGCTGATTGGCTTTGTGCGCCGCGAAAGCGAATCGCTGGATGCAGGAATAGGCGTGTTGTATTCGAGCATCATCTTTGCTGCGGTCATTACTTTGCTGCGGGTAGTGTGCATTTTGCTTCGCTATCCGGCTTTGTTCGACGAGCTTCCGCTGTTCAGTCCGGTGCATTATGGAGATGCCGATTCGTTCTGGCTGCCATCGCTCGGCGATTTCCTGATTAATGCGCTGCTGCTGCTCTACATTGCACGCTACATTGCATCGCGCATTTCAATTGCACAAGTCCGTATTCCGAAGAAAAAATTGTTGCAGATTTCGCTCGGCGCAGCAGCCGTTTTTTCAGTTGGTGCCTGCGGAATGGTCATCAACAATATGTTAAGCGGATTAGTGCAGAACTCCGATATATCATTTAATCTTAATGATATTTTTTCGCTGAACCGCTTCAGCTATATGGCGCTGTTTATTCTGGCATTACTCATGGCAACACTGTTTGTTTTTGCCGACCGGGTGATTGCCCTCCTGCATCAGCTTTCTGTTTCAGCAACTGAAAAATGGTTGCTGCTTCTTGCATCGGCAGCAATACATACCGGAATTATGCACCTGCTCGGCGCGGCTGATGTATTGGTTATGCTCTGGCCCTTCGGGATACTGATTCTGCTGCTGATCCGCCGCCATTCCGAACCTTATTCGTTTGCGATGATTGTGGTGCTGCTCTTTTTCTTCTCGCTCACATCAACACATTTGCTGATCCGCGAAAGCAGATATAAAGAGCACGACACGCGATTGGTGCTTGCCGAAAAATTAGCTGCCGAACAAGATCCGATTGCCGAACAATTGTTTGCCGAACTTGAGCCACGACTTTCGCACGACACAACAATCATAAAACTTGCACAGCAGAATACTCCCGACTGGAATGTTTTTGAACGGCATATCCGGCAAAACTATTTCAACGGTTATTGGGACACAAAATACAACCTCAAAGTAACTTACTACGATACACTTTGCTCACCGCTGCACCGTTCAGAATCAGTCTGGACAGAAAGTCTTACGCTTGCCGAAGAACTGATTGCCAACAAAGGCAGCGAGGCAATGAGCAAAAACTTTCATTACCTCGATCTCAATTCGGGTCGTACAAGCTATGCCGGATTGCTTACGCTACAACGCCCCGGCGAAAACAAGCCGCTCGGACAAGGCATTTTGTTTCTTGAGCTTGAATCGAAACTCATGGTGCAGGAAATTGGTTTCCCCGAACTTCTGCTCGACCGCGAATTAGGTATTAACAAAAAGCTCATCAATTACTCGTATGCAAAATACAAGAACGATGAACTGCTTAATCACTCAGGGAAATACAACTACAATTTGCATTCAGGCAATCTGAACACAAAGAAAAACTTTGATTTTATTAAATACGACGATTGGAATCATTTGGTTTATCGTCCCGATCAATATACGCTCGTAATCCTGAGTAAGCCATTAATGGGGATATTGGGTCGCGTAACTACTTTCTCCTACTTATTTGCAATGTTCAGCCTGTTGCTGATTGCTGTTTTTGCTGTCCGGCAACTTTTTACAGTAGGATTTACATTTTCAAATCTCACCTTCAAATACCGCATACAATTGGTATTTGTTATTATTATTCTGGCCTCGCTTGGTTTGTTTGGTATTGGTTCAATATTATTTATCCGCGATCAATATCAAAACAAGAACGAAGAAATTATCAGCGATAAAACACATTCCGTTCGTCTTGAAATAGAATATTACCTCAAAGAAAAAAACTACGCACTCAATCCGGCTTTTGCCAATTATCTGCTCAACGATATTTCCGCTGTATTTGGTACAGATGTAAATATGTATGATCTGAAAGGCGATCTCTACGCATCATCGCGTCAGAAACTGTTTGATGAAGGATTGATTTCGCGCAAGATGAATCCTGAAGCATTTCTGGAACTCAACACCAAAGGTGCTTCCGAATTTATTCACGATGAGCATATTGGCAATCTCGAATATCTTTCGGCTTATCTTCCGGTTCGCAATAAAGACGGGCAGCTGGAGGCTTATCTGAACTTCCCGTATTTTGCGCGGCAGAGTGCATTGGAGAAAGAAATTTCGCAATTCCTTGTTGCGCTCATTAATATTTATGTGCTGTTGTTTGCGCTTTCGGTGCTGGCTGCCATTTTCGTTTCCAACTACCTCACGCATCCGCTTCGGCTTATTCAGGATAAAATGCGGCAGGTGAAATTGGGCAAGATAAACGATCCGATACGATGGCAAAACAACGATGAAATTGGCAGCTTGGTTTTCGAGTACAACCGCATGATTACGGAGCTTGCACAAAGTGCTGAACGGCTTGCACAATCGGAACGCGAAAGCGCCTGGCGCGAAATGGCCAAGCAGGTTGCACACGAAATCAAAAACCCGCTCACACCTATGCGACTGAGCATTCAACTTTTCGAGCGCGCTTACAAAGACAAAGCCCCCGGCATCGACGAAAAGATTGAACGCATGTCGAAAACAATGATTGAGCAAATTGATACACTTGCATCCATTGCCAACGCATTTTCTGATTTTGCCAAGATGCCCAAAGTCATCAGCGAACGCATGGATGTGCTGCAATTGGCACAAAGCACAGTTGGCTTGTTCCGCGAAACCAGTGAAGGCATCGACATCAACTTTAATGCCGGTAACTTAACCGAAGCAATTATTTCGGCCGATAAAGAACAGCTTGTGCGCGTGTTCAACAATCTGCTCAAAAACGCTGTGCAAGCCATTCCTGAAGACCGCAACGGAAAAATCACCGTTACACTTGAACGCCAGACAACCGATACCGGCGCACGCATTCTCCTCGCCTTTGCCGACAACGGAACCGGTATTGCTGATGAAGTGATTGATAAAATTTTCGTCCCCAACTTCACCACAAAAACTGCCGGCATGGGCTTAGGTCTTGCCATGGTAAAAAACATTACAGAACACTGCGGCGGCCGCATCTGGTTTGAAACCACAAAAGGAAAAGGCACAACGTTTTTTGTTTCGTTCCCCGAATGGCGCGAATAAACTCCACACATTTGCCATGAAGAAATCTATCCTTTGCATTTTACTTATTGTGGCGGCAGTTCAGAATGCCAGTGCGCAACAACTGCGCATCAATCCTTTTCAGGTTGCCGGCAATGTGCCGGTTTCTTATTCGGCTAGCGTAAATTATTCGCCAAAAACCAATGCCGGCGGAATGGATTTTTACAACAACGGCATTCATTACGATGCAGTAAGAATATATAATATTGAAACGGCCTTAAACTGGTCGGGCGCAAACTCAATTGCAGATGTAATGACTGTGCTTGAAGCCATGAGGCCGGGAACAATTACGCTGAGTCAGCATTGCAACAAAATAATAATGCCCATTCTGAAAATGCCGCTATGGCTAAGCTCCTCAAGCAACACATCGCCCATTCCCGGTGCCGGTGACCCGTCGTGGAATGTGCATCACGGACATCATCCGGCCAATTATGCTGTTTGGACGGAGCTGCTCGACAGTGTAATTCACAAAATGAGTGTGCAATGGGGCTTGGATATTGACTACGAAATTTGGAACGAGCCGGATAACTTTTACTGGCAAGCATCTCCGCAGCAATATTTCGAATTCTTTCACCGCAGCTACACCGCCATAAAAACAGCACATCCGAACGTGCGTGTGGGCGGGCCTGTGGTTTCACAGTTTACCTCAATTTTCGGCTCCATTCCTCCGCTTGGTACGCTGAGTCAGGCACAACTTAATCAATCCATTATTGCCAATCTTATCGACAGCTGTGTGAGCTGGGGCACACCGCTTGATTTTATTTCGTGGCATAAATTTGATATTGTTTCTCATGCCATTCCGCAGGAAATGAATTTTCTCCGGCAAAAATTAATCAGTTCGGGACATGGTCTTGTGCCGCTCATTGTGTCGGAATGGAATCTTACCACACAGTTACGCGATACGGAATACAGCAGCGGCTATATGGCCTATTATACCATTCTGATTCAGCAATACGGCGCCAGTGCTCAATCGGTAGCAGCCTGGCAGGATTTCGATTCTTCGGCAACAGAATTTCACAACGACTATGGTGTGGTAAGCTGGGCAAGCTTGCACAAACCGGCATGGAAATCTATGCAACTGCTCAGCAGGTTACAGGGTGCCCGAATTCCGGTGCATTATTCAGACAGTACAAATTTGTTGTCAGAAGCATCTTCACATCAGGATACATTGCAGGTTGTGGTTGCTGCCTATCAGCTTCCTCCTTCGTCAGAAACTATTGCCCGCCTGCTTTTTTCATACAACTTCAACACAAACGATTTACTTAACGAAGGGCTTGCTTCTGAGGCTTATCTTGATTCTGTTTTTCGCGGCCTGATACAAATTCCGTCAACTACACCGCTAACAACAGCAATCAATCAGGTTATTCCTTACTATCAGTATTCCGATTCTGTTTTCAGAAATGGACGTACTGTTGACCTTCATTTGAGCGGAATTACCGGACAGCACAGCGGAGAATTGATTATTGTAGATACGATACAAAACAATGTTGTTCCGGTTTATGATTCGTTGATTAGTGCGGGCTATACCAGACAAGCCGCAACAGCATATCTATATCCTTCGCGCAACAATTTTTCATCCACTCCTATACTAATCAACGATTCAGTTTTCACATTTCAAATGAGGCCAAATGCTGTAGCGTATATCCGTGTTCATATTCCGGGTATCACGGCTGTAAACAACACTACTGCTTCAGCCGAAACAATTGAAATATATCCGAATCCGGCTACTGATGTCTTGTTTATAAATACATCAGGTACACAATCAGAAAATGAAAATTATTTGATTTATAATGCAAAAGGGCAATGCGTAAAAACGGTACGCAGATCCGGTAATTCAACTGTTGTTAATGTTGCAGACCTTGCGCCCGGCGTGTATTATGTAAGCAGCAAAAATGGCGCACTAAAATCGCAGCCGTTTATTGTGCGCTGATATTCATCAAAACATTGCCCTTACCTGCGCGCTGCCGGTATGAATTGTTTTTGAGTTGGGCGATTTCCGGCCTTCGTAGCCCAGCGTGAGTTGCAGATTATTTGCTAAAGCACGCTGCCAGTTTACACGCCAAGTGTAGTTTTCGCCGGGCTTCAGTGCTTCGAGCATATCCCATGCTACTGCTGAACTCGGACTGCCCGAGTAGTTCATGCTGATGTAAGCAAACTCGGCATTGAAACTGCCTTTCGAAAGCACATTGTATTTTACCTCAACGCTGGCGCGGTTCAAAAACAAGCGCTCGTTGCCGAGATCAGCAGCATTCTGCTTTTGTGCATAGCGATAACCGAAACTCAGCCTGAATGTAGTGCCGGGCTGAATGCTGAACACGGGAGCTGTTTCGTAATAACGGATGCGGAAATTCCGTGTGCTGAAAAATTCGGAGCTGTTGGTTTTCAGCCCTTCCTTGCCTTCCAAAGTAAGCAGCAAGGAGCGTGTAATGTTCCAGCGTACACGCAGCTCACGCGAAGTATTGCCGCGCGATTCCAGTCCGTTGGTGAGCAGCGTTTTTCCGCGCAAATCCTGCCATGTAAAATCGAGCCCAAATTTGCTGCTCATCTGGTTAAAGAAAACCGTATTGCGCACCGATGCATTGAGCGAAACTAATTCGGCATCACCCGAATCATCGAAACGCGGGACAAGTGCCAGCAGTGCATCACTGCTCGTGGTTTTCCGGTCAACACGATACACAAATTGATCGGAAAAACGTGCTGCAAAACCTTTGAATTTTTTAGCACTTCCCCAACGCGCCGCCGGACGAAAATTAACGCTCTGCGTAAACTGATTGGTGTAAACGCGGATGAACTGATTGGTTGGCGTATAGATGCGTATGTAGGTTGCCTGATCGGTAAAAACGGAGATTTCAAATTCGTTCAGTTCTTTTACTCCGTTGCCGTTGTAGTCGGTCCAGGTGTAGGTGCCTTGTCCGGCGGGCACTTCGAGGTACGAGAACTCGCGGCGCACTTCTAATCCTGATCCTGCTTCGTAGAAAGTAGCCGCGGTTATCATTCCTTTCCAGAACCGCGCATTGTATTCGAAACGCCCGAGCAATGTGTTTTCGGGTTGCTGCGGGGCAAGCACTGTATCAGAAATGCGGAGTGTGCGCCAGCTGAGTGAAAGCCGCACCTGCTGATCCGGATTTTTGCGAAAAGCAAACGACCCGCCGCGGTTTTCGGCTATGGCTGCGCGTTTGAGTGTTGTTGCCGAAGGCAGATCATCGACCCGGCGGCTGTAGAAAAGCTGAAACGAACGGTTTGCGGAGTCGGCAGTGCCGGCACGCACTTCCCATTCAAAAAACCCGAAGCTGGCGGCTTGCAGCGTATCGCCTGCGGGCTTGCGGAGTTTCGAGGTTTCTGTTTGTTCGCGCAGACTGATCTGCCATTTTTTTGCAATGCGCTGCGATAAACTTGCTTTGTGCCGCACAAAATTGGATGCACCAACTGCGCCGCGGCTTTCGAGCAAACTGGCTTCGGCACTGAACCGCAGTCCGCGCCGGGCAACACTTGCGGTTACGGCATGCCGCAAACCGGTGTAGTTGCTGCCTTCGAGAAACATGCCGAAACGATAGCCCGCTGTACCTAAACCGGGACGCAGCAAAGTGATGCCGGCATTGGCTAATTGCTGATCGGCAGCGGGTAAAAACGAAAGCGCGCCGCCCGATGTATTTTGCCAGCCTGCACCGCCTGCATTCTGAAACCCGCGGTTCCAGTCGCGCTCAAATTCTACAGCGCGGTACCGCTCTACAGGCGAAAAATAACGGCTTACAATTTCGGCACTCATATCGGCCAGCAGCCGCAGCGAATCGCGCAACTGCAAAGTATCTGAGCCGCGAAGAAAAAATCCGTAGCCGCGGTTATCATTGTTGTTCACTGCCGAAAATGTGTTCAAATCGTTGCTGCTGTATGCGGCTTCGGCACTGAACAGGGCGTTTTTCTTCGTGCGCCGGTCGGCACCGAGCGTTACTAATTGTTTTTGTTTGGGTGTGATGAGCAAAATCACAGGTTCATATTCGCCCTGCGGAACTCCGGCTATGGGCGCAATCCACTCAAACACTTTTCCGTTTGCCGATGCGTTTACCTGCCTGTAATTGCCGCGACCGGCACCTACAAACGAAAACGTTAGCCGCCAGTGTGCTGTATTCGGATCGGTTGAATATACATACACATCAGGATACGTAATCGCACTTACTAATGAATCGGTTTTGCGGTACAACACCAGATCGCCCGAAAATCCTACACTGTCGGCACCCGGCACAATGGCCTGCAGCAGCGTATCGCCAACTTGTGTGAGTGTCAGCTTATCTCTATCGGTTAGCGTTTGCTGTAGTGGCTGGTTGCGACTGTCCTGCTCCGAAAATGCATTGAACCGAACGCCCCAACCATTTGCGCGGTACTCGGCACCGGCCAGCAAAAGCGAGCGGGCATAGTTGCGGTCGGTATATTGAAACTCAACTACAATGCGTTTATCTTTAGTGATAAGCTGCTTTGCAGTAAACGTAATTTCGGAAGTATTGTAGTCGATAATGTAATCGTTCTCCTGTCCGCGAACGAGCAACTGCCCGTCAACAAAAACTTTTTCGGTTCCGGAAAGTATTACAATAAATAACTCGTTTTCGGAACCGCGCAACCGGTACGGGCCTTGGTTTCCTTCGACACCCTGCACAATGTTGCGGGCAAATTTTCCTTTCGATAATGCTGCGCCTCCGGTAAGCAGCAGCAGCGGTTGTTTGAGCGAATCTGCAGAAGATGCGTTGCCCAAGCGCTGGCGACTGGTAACATACAGACCTTGTCCGCGCTTGCTGTAATTCATAAAATAGCCCGAAGGCCGGGCGGTAAAAAAATCGCCGGCAATGAGTCGTGTGCCTTTTCCGGCAAGCTGTATATACACGCGGTCGAATTCCTGCAACTGCTGCGTGGTACCGTCGGGCTGTATGGGCAGATTGTCGTCGGTGGCGGCCATGGTAAGCTCAATATTATCGGTGAGCCGACCGGAAAGCTGAAGGTTGAGGCTTGAGTTTACGGATACATCGCGGTTATTGCCAAACGAAATGCCGCGGGCCAGCGAGCCGCTTTTGTTGAGCCCGTTCATGGCAAAAATATCATCGCTGCGACCGGCTCCGGGAGTATAAACAAACGGATTGATGCTTCGCCCGGGCGGGGCAGTAAGCTGCTGCGGATCTTTGCGCCGGGCGGTGGCGGCAAAGTAAACCGGAAACACACGATACACCGCCCGCAAACTATCGGGCTGCGAGGCACAGGGCAGCAAAACCACCGAAGCCGCAGCTGCATTGAGTGTGTAGCAGGATGCAGGCACAGTATCTTTTCCGCTGAGAAGTACAAAGCTTTCGGGAATAATGCTCAGCGTGTCGAGCACCAGCGTATCGGCCGAGGGCTTGAAAGCAACCGAGCGAAAATTGCTGAGCGGCTGCGCACCAAGCCGGGCCGCAATGCCTGCAAAAAGCAAACAAAGCAGCAACGGCAGCCGCATACGGTTGAACTTTGGTAAAAACACTTCGCTAAAAATACGAAAGGATGCGCCCCCAACTCCGGTAAAAAAAACAGTTTATCTTCGTTGTTGACCTTACAACGTTAGTTTTGAGGAAAAATTATACACTCACACTTTCTGTCTTTCATAATTAGTTTATGGCCCTCAGTTGGAACGAAATTAAAGAACGTGCTGCCCGTTTTGTAAAAGAATGGACGGGAACTACCAATGAAGATGCGGATGCCAAACCTTTTTTAGTTGATTTCTTTACCGTGTTCGGCATTTCGCGCAAGAAAGTGGCTTCGTTTGAACACCGTGTTAAAAAGCTGAATGAGAAAGACGGCTACATTGATCTGTTTTGGAAAGGTGTGCTGCTGGTGGAGATGAAAAGCGCGGGGAAAAATTTGGATAAAGCTTACGAACAGGCGCGTGAATACTTGCAAAAAATGCCGCAGCACGATTTGCCGAAATACATTTTGATTTCCGATTTCGTGAATTTCAGGCTGTACGACCTGGAAGAAAACATAACGCATTTCTTTTCGTTCAGCGATTTTGTGAGCAATGTTCACCTCTTTGGTTTTCTCTCCGGCTACGAGAAAAAAACCTACAAAGAGCAGGATCCGGCCAACATAAAAGCTGCCGAACTTATGGGCCGCCTGCACGACCGGCTCAAAGAAATTGGCTACGAGGGGCATCCGCTGGAAGTGTATCTGGTGCGCCTGCTGTTTTGCCTGTTTGCCGAAGACACTACTATTTTTCAGAAACAGCAGTTTCAGGATTTTATTGAACAACGCACCAGCGACGACGGCAGCGACCTTGCAGCACGCATTCAGGAACTGTTTCAGGTGCTGAACACGCCCGAGAACAAACGCTTTAAAAACTTAGACGAACAATTGGCGGCGTTTCCGTATGTGAACGGAAAACTGTTTGAGGAAATTTTGCCCAATGCCAGCTTTGATGCCAAAATGCGGCAGGCGCTGCTCGATTGCTGCTATATGGACTGGAGCAAAATTTCGCCGGCTATTTTTGGCTCTATGTTTCAGAGTGTAATGAACCCGCAGGAGCGGCGCAACTTAGGCGCGCACTACACGAGCGAGAAAAATATTCTGAAACTGATTAAGCCGCTTTTCTTAGATGAGCTTTGGCAAGAGTTTGAAACTATTAAAACCAATAAAAACAAGCTGGGCGAGTTTCACCGGAAATTAGCCGCGCTTAAATTTTTAGACCCGGCCTGCGGCTGCGGCAACTTTTTGGTCATAACATACCGTGAACTTCGTCTGCTCGAATTGGAAATATTACGAGCATCCAGAAAAACAGGGCAAACGACACTGGATATCCTACACATTCTAAAACTTGATGTGGATATGATGTACGGAATCGAATTTGAAGAATTCCCAGCTCGAATTGCAGAAGTCGCTATGTGGTTGATTGACCACCAAATGAATATGGTAATTAGTAATGAATTTGGCCAATATTATATTCGTTTGCCACTTAAAAAAGCTGCCAATATTTTCCATGGCAATGCACTTAAATATAAGTGGGAGGAGCTAACGGAATCATTTGACTTCATTTTAGGCAATCCGCCTTTTATTGGTAAAAATTATCAAAGTGTTGAGCAGCGAAAGGATATGGAATTGATAATGAAAAATGTTAGTGGAGGAATGCTCCTTGATTATGTTGCTGCTTGGTATATAAAGGCTGCATTGTATATACAATCACGGAGAACAAAAGTTGCATTTGTATCAACTAATTCGATTTCACAGGGAGAACAAGTAAGTATTCTTTGGCAAGAAATGATTTTAAAATATAATTGCTTTATTCATTTTGCACATCGAACGTTTAAGTGGAAAAATGAAGCAAAAGGTAATGCTGGTGTTCATGTTGTTATTATTGGTTTTGCAGCATTTAATAACAATGAAAAGAAACTATTTGAATATGATAATTTTGAAGGTGAAGCACATGAGATCCGAGTAAACAATATCAATATGTATTTGGTAAATGGAGCTAATGTTGTTGTAAAATCCAGATCTATACCGTTGAGTCAAGAAATACCCCAAATGATAAACGGTAATAAACCAACTGATGGTGGTAATCTCCTACTAGACAATGATGAAAAGAATCAACTCATAAAGGAGTGTCCAGATTCTGAAAAATGGATAAAAAAATTTGCCATGGGTGATGAATTTATTAATGGTATTGATAGGTTTTGCCTTTGGCTCGTCGATTGTCAACCACACGATCTAAAAAAAATGAAATTAGTTGTTGAACGGGTTGAAAATGTCCGGATAATGAGATCAAAAAGTTCTGATCAACAAACACGAATTGCTGCAAATAGACCCGCGGTATTTCAAGCTATTAGACAAGATACAAATGCCTCATATCTAGCAGTTCCAAGAGTATCTTCTGAAAGGAGAAAATACATCCCAATCGCGTTTTTAGAAAATATGATTGCGGGCGACAAATTGCAGCTTGTTGAGTTTGCTACTTTATATCATTTTGGAGTATTAACATCATTAATGCACATGTCTTGGATGCGGATAACTTCTGGACGATTAGAAAGTCGTTACCAATATTCAGCAAAGCTCACGTATAATACCTTTCCATGGCCAAACCCTACCGACAAACAAACCAAAGCTATAGAAGCAGCAGCGCAAAAGGTATTGGATGCGCGTGCGGAGTTTCCGGAGAGTTCGCTGGCCGATTTGTATGATCCGCTTACGATGCCGCCGGTGCTGGTAAAAGCGCATCAGGCATTGGACAAGGCGGTTGATTTGGCTTACCGATCGCAGCCGTTTACGGGCGAAGCCAACCGGATGGAGTTTTTGTTTGCGCTTTACGAGAAATACACTGCCGATTTGTTTACGGAGGAAAAGCAGCCGAAGGGGCGGAAAGCGAAAAAGAAGGATGCCTGAGTAAGGTTTTTTGTTGCGCCTGTTGGTTTGTGTCAATAGCCCCTCCCGCAATTTCTGCGGGAGGTAGCGGAAACACAGCAGCAGCAAAAAATTAGCTGTCAAACCTTCAAGGTTTCTAATTTCAAACCTTCAAGGTTTTTGAAACCTTGAAGGTTTGGGCTAGTTTTAAAACCTTGAAGGTTTGGACTAGTTTTAAAAACCTTGAAGGTTTGAGTTTATAGCTGTTTTTGCTTCTGCTGTGTTGTAACGGCTGGAATTTTACTGCGCCTGACGGAATTATTTAGCCCCGGGCGAAATGAAAAGCCCGCAGGTGAAAAATGCTTTAGCTAACCGAAAGATTTACCGAGGACTTGTAATGGAGCACGGGACAGGTGATATTTTGAAATACTGTGGGGACTGCTCCTTCTTTTTTACATTTTCTCTCCGATTGGAACTTGCAGGGCATTGTAGTTTTTCTGAAAAAAGTCTGGAGACTTTTTTCAAAATGGCGGAAAGTTTTGTCGCCTGCGGCGATGAAACTTTCCGCAGCGCAGCCGCAGCGCGGCACGCTGCTTTTGTGTAAAAGCTTCGCTTTGGTAATATTCTATTTTACGGCGCAACAACTTATCTTCGCTGCACTATGGCAAAAATAATTTCATACAATGTAAACGGCATCCGTTCGGCCATTAACAAAGGTTGGTTTGATTGGGTAAAGGCCGCCGCGCCGGATATTGTATTGCTTCAGGAAATAAAAGCACAGCCCGATCAGCTGAACCTTAGTGATTTTGAGGAGGCGGGGTTTGGGCATCATTACTGGCATCCGGCAGTGAAAAAAGGCTACAGCGGTGTAGCTATTCTGAGCCGCACAAAACCCGATTATGTAGAAATTGGCTGCGGAAATGAGCTTTACGATTTTGAAGGCCGCATTATCCGCGCCGACTACGGCGATGTTTCGGTTATGAGCGTTTACATGCCATCAGGCACAACGGGCGATGAACGTCAGCAGTTTAAATACGGGTTTCTGGATTTCTTCCAGACCTATATAGATGAGCTGAAGAAAAACCACAAAAAACTGATTATCGGTGGCGACTGGAATATTTGCCACACAGCCATAGACATTCACAACCCGGTGAGCAACGCCAAAACTTCAGGTTTTTTGCCCGAGGAGCGCGCCTGGATCGGGAAGTTTATAGACAGCGGCTTTATTGATTCGTTCCGCGCCTTTAACTCCGAGCCGCATCAATATACCTGGTGGAGTCAGCGTTTCAACTCGCGCGACCGGAACTTAGGCTGGCGCATCGACTATAATATGGTAAGCAAACCGTTAGAAAAACAACTGAAACGCGCCGCCATTCTGGCCGATGCCCGCCACTCAGACCACTGCCCGATACTTGTAGAGGTAGATATATAAGCTCAAAAACTAAGTAGTTCAACTCCGGAATTCAGAGCGAGAAACAGAGCGATGTCAGAGTGAGAAACAGAATGAGAGCGATGTCAGAACGAGAGCGATCACATAGTGAATCCGCTCTCGCTCTGTTTCTCGCTCTGTTTCTCATTCTCGCTCTGTACTTGTCTGATAATGTAGAGCTAGTTCAGGTATTTATTCTCAGGTTTTTGTGTCTGTTTTTTAATGTACAGGTAAACACTTAGCCGCCTAAACTGTTTATTAAGAGTTTATTAGCATTTTAATGTATAATAAACAGGCTTTTATCGGCAAAAAAAGGTGCTTCTGAGTTTTAAAAGAACACGGTTAGTCGAAGCATAAACCGCTTTAATCTGCAGCAGATCGGCACTTAACATGTTAACATAAAATAATTGCCGGAAGATTAAAGCTGAAAGAGTATGTGTTGCACCTGTATAATTTTTTTGGTTACATTGTGCAGCCCTTACGATCATAATAAACGCTGATCTGATCACTACAGTATGAAACGTTTTGCTACGGCACTCATTCCTGCTTTACTAACAGCAGGCATTTGGTTTGGTGCAGCAGCCTGCGGAGGCGATAAAAACACCGTTGATACAACACTCAAGGCAAAAGGAGATGTTGAATACGGAGGCGTTTTCAGGATGAATGAACTGGAAGATTTCCGGTCGCTTTATCCTATTGAACTGACCGAAGTAACCGGTTACCGCATTGCATCGCAGATGTATGAAGGTCTGGTTAAATACAACCCGAAAGACCTCTCGGTTATGCCCGGCATTGCCAGCAGCTGGGAACAGCTCGACAGTTCGACACGGTTTGTGTTTCACCTGCGCAATGATGTGTATTTCCATAACGACCCGTGCTTTGCCCCTTCCGGCAAAGGCCGTAAAGTAGTTGCTGCGGATATAAAATACTGTTTCGATCAGCTTTGCACTGTATCGCCGCGCAACAAACAGTTTCAGAGCACTTTCAAAGACCGCGTGGCCGGTGCCAACGACTGTTATGCTAAGAAAACGAACTCGGTTTCGGGTGTTACGGTGGTTAACGACTCAACACTTGAAATAAAACTCACGCATCCGATTCCGGGCTTCCTGAATATTGTTGCAACCTCGGGCTGCTGGATTTATCCGAAAGAAGCCGTTGAGAAATACGGCGAAGACATTAACTATCATAATGTAGGTACTGGCCCGTTTGTACAAAAAGTAATTAAGAAGAGTGAAACCGTTGTGCTCGACCGTAATCCCAATTACTGGATGAGCGACGAATGGGGCAACAAACTCCCCTATCTGGATCAGTTGCAGTTTAAGTTTATAAAAGACAAGCTCGCCGAGATTCAGGCTTTTAATTCCAATGATCTTGACATGATTTTCCGCCTGCCGGTGGAAATGAGCAAAGAAATAATGGGGAATCTGGAAGAAGCCAAAAAACGCCCGAACGGCTTTGTGCTTCAGTCGTCGCCCTCGCTCAGTATTACTTACTATGGATTCCTGTGCAATCAGGCTCCGTTTAACAACCCCAAAGTTCGCCAGGCATTTTGCTACGCGATAAATCGCGAACAAGTAGCCGATAAAATTTTGCAGGGCGATGCGATGGCCGCAAACTACGGTATGGTTCCGCCCTGTATGAATGGGTACGATTCCAAATCAGTAAACGGGTTTACGTTTGATGCTGAAAAAGCCCGCAAACTGATGACCGAAGCCGGATACCCCGGCGGAAAAGGCTTCCCGGAAATTACACTGCAAATCAACAGCGGCGGCGGCGACCGCAATATTCTTACTGCAGAGTATGTAGGCAGTCAGCTGCGCGAAATACTGAACATCAACGTTCGCATAGAAACAGTGCCCTTCGGGCAGAACCTCGAAGCCATTGAATCAGGCAAAGTACAGTTCTGGCGCATTGCGTGGTATGCCGATTATCCGGATCCGGAAACATTCCTGACCACGCTTTACGGTTCGCACGTTCCGGCCGATGCTGCTGAGAAATCTCCGCTAAACACATCGCGCTACATCAGCCCGCGTTTCGATTCGCTGTTTACAGCAGCTGTTAACGAAGCCAATCCGGCCAAACGCGCTCAGCTTTTTGCCATGGCCGACCAGCATGCCATGAACGATGCGGCTATAATGCCAATTTACTACGAGCAGAATGACCGGTTAGTGAACAAAAACGTGCGCGGACTCGACATCAACCAAATGGAATTCCGCGACTTTACACGGGTTTGGTTCTACAAAGAAAAAGACGATAGTGCAGCCGCTCCAGCTGCCGATACCGCAAAAAAATAAATCATTCAACCAGCTTTAAAGAGGCGGTTTCCAAACACGGAAATCGCCTCTTTTTGTTTGCAGCGACACACAACCACCCGTTAATAACTTACAAAACGTGGTGTTTACGGCAATGCCCCGGGAACTAACTTTGACTGAATCAACTGCACCTGACATGAAAAAACTATTTATCCTCGGACTGCTTTTATCGGCAGCAGTAATGTCGAGCTGTGTAAGCGGACGAAAGTATGAGGAAGAAGTGGCGCGCCGCAAGGCTGCGGAAGCTGAACTGACCACTTCAAAAACTTCGGCTCTGGAATACGAAACCAAGCTGAACGAAGCCAACCGCCAGATTACCGAAAACAATAAACAGCTCGACGGTTTGCGCCGCGATACATCGATCTGCAGCACATCTTACCGCCGCATTACCGCACAATACGATCAGTTGCTGGCCAACTACGAGTTGCTGCTCAAACAAAACCGCGAACTGATGCAGCGCACAAGCTCCGAAAACACACAGCTTGTGGGTCGCCTCAACACCACACAGGAACAACTTATTCGCAAAGAAGACTCGCTGCGCAAAGTTGACATCAGTATGCGTGCACAGAAACGCTCGCTCGATTCGCTCACCACCGAAATTGGAAAGCGTGAAGCCCGCGTGAAAGAACTGGAAGCCGCGCTGGCCGCAAAAGATCAGGCATTGAACGACATCCGCCTCAAAGTTAAACAGGCGCTCGTTGGCTTTGAAGGAAACGGATTGACCATTGAACAGAAAAACGGAAAGATTTATGTGTCGATGGAAGACAAGCTCCTGTTTTCGTCGGGCAGTACCAAAGTACAACCCAAGGGCGAAGAGGCGCTGAAAAGTATATCGAATGTATTGGCCGCAAACACTGATATTAATGTAATGGTTGAAGGCCATACCGATGATGTACCGATGAAAGGCAGCGGAGAAATAAAAGACAACTGGGATTTAAGCGTAATGCGCGCCACATCGGTTGCAAAAATCCTGCTGCAAAATAAAACCATCGACCCGAAACGCATTGTTTGCGCCGGCCGCGGCGAGTATCTGCCCATTGATACCGCCAAAACACCCGAAGCCCGCGCCAAAAACCGCCGTACAGAAATTATCCTCACACCGAAGCTGGATGAATTGCTGAAGGTGCTGGGTAATTGATTTTGTTTTAAACCAAATAAAAAAACTCAAACCTTCAAGGTTTTAAAAACCTTGAAGGTTTGTTTTTTTTTATTTGAAGCCCTACCCATTTTTCTAAATTACTTTAGGTTTATTTTCGCGGCAACATTTAACTTTTGCTGCTATGAAAATCGACAATCCGGCTTTTGATTACAACACTCACGGACAGCATTACAGCACAATCCGCATGGCTGATCCGCACATTGCTGCTTATGTGAACAAAGCATTGGAGGGAGCAAAAACGGTTATAAACGTTGGAGCCGGAGCCGGATCATACGAACCCGAAGACAAGTATGTGATAGCCGCAGAGCCATCGGCACGGATGCGGGCACAGCGGATTGCGGCAGGGAAATTTCCTGCTATTGATGCCAAAGCCGATGAGCTTCCGTTTGATGATAATGCGTTTGATGCGGCAATGGCAATGGTTACCGTGCATCACTGGCCCGATATTGAAAAAGGCCTGCACGAACTCAGGCGCGTAACCAGCAAGCAAATTGTAATCATGACATTTGACCCGGATGCACTCGATCTGTTTTGGAATGTGCATTACTTTCCCGAATTGATTGAAGTTGAAAAAGCTCGTTATCCAACAATCAGCCGGATCACCACCGCATTAGGCGGCAACTGCGAAGTAATTCCTGTCCCGATTCCGCTCCATTGCACCGACGGTTTTCAAGAAGCATTTTACGGCCGCCCCGAAGCATTTCTGAAAAACGAAGTTCGCCGCTCACAATCGGCCTGGGGATTTTTGCCCGAAGGTGTTGAAGAACGCCTTGTAAAATCGCTGGCCGATGAACTGGCATCTGGCGAATGGGACAGGAAGTACGGACATCTGCGTACACAGCCGGAATATACGGCAGCGCTGCGTTTGGTAGTAGCACGATCGTAAAACTATTCTTTTATATAAAAATAAAGAAGAGGAGCGAACCACGGGTGTTTCAAAAAACTTCCCTCCGGCTATCCGTTACAACACAGCAGCAGCAAAAATAAATTGATTGTCAAACCTTCAAGGTTTTTGAAACTATCCCAAACCTTCAAGGTTTTTGAAACCTTGAAGGTTTGAAATTAGAAACCTTGAAGGTTTGAGTTGTAGCTTTTGTTAAGCGCATCAACTCCGGCGCGCAATTTGCTATCTTCACACTCATGCCGCACAACAGCCGCCGTCTATTTCTTCAGCGTTCGCTTGCACTTGCGGCGGGCAGTGTACTTGCAGGATCGCTTCGTGCAGGAGTTTCATCCGGCGAAGTAAAAAGTATAAAACCTCCCCGCCTCAAACGCGGCGATTTAGTTGCACTTACTGCACCGGCCGGAGCTATTTTCAACGCCGAAAGCATTCAGAAAGCAACGCTGGCTTTGGAAAACGCGGGCTTCCGTGTGAAACACGGCGATACACTTACGCAGCGTTTCGGCTACTTGGCCGGTACCGATGCTGTTCGGGCTGCCGAACTACAAAGCTTGTTTGAAGAACGCGAAGTACGCGGCATAATTGCCATGCGCGGAGGCTGGGGATGTGCGCGATTGCTTCCTCTGCTCGATTTGCACAAAGCAGCAGCTCAACCAAAAGTGCTGAGCGGTTTCAGCGATATAACTACACTGCTGCTCGCTATTCAGGCGCAAACCGGCATGGTAAGTTTTCACGGCCCCGTTGGCAATTCGACCTGGGAAGGTTTTACAACCGAACAGTTTCTGCGCGTTGTTTCGGAAGCCGAAACACCAATATTTCGCGCAGCAGCCGATAAACAAAATCGCATTATTGCAGGCGGAAAAGCATCCGGAATTTTGCTTGGCGGAAACTTAACTGTACTCTGCGCACTGAGTGGAACACCGTGGATGCCCGATTACACCGGCGCAATTCTTTTCATCGAAGAAACAGAAGAAGAACCTTATGCAATAGATCGTTTGCTTACCCAACTTGAGCTGAACGGAACACTGCGCAAACTCAGCGGCATTGTTTGGGGTGCCTGCACCAAATGCGATGCCGAAGAACCCGACAAATCATTCACCCTTGATGAGGTGCTGAAACAAAAGCTTGGCGGCCTCGGCATTCCGGTGGTTACCGGTTTTCCATTCGGGCATGTGCGCGATAAACTTACATTGCCGCTTGGCATAAAAGCCGAATTGGATGCAGAAGCCGGAACGCTGAAATTGCTGGAAAGCGCAGTAAGCTGAACAATTACTCAGCCATAAGACCAAGCATCCAGTTCAAACATTCATCTGGATCAATTACAGACCACGAATGCGGATGCCTTACGCCGTCGAGCCGGTAGCCTTTACCGACAGCAGGAATAAACTCAGCCCGTTTATTGCCATTGATACGCAGAAAATTTATCATCGCCGTTTGATCGGCAGCACTCATCTGATAATAACTTCTGTTTCTGTTTTCAAGCTGCCAATTAATATCAGGATCACAATAAATTCGCACAGGTATATTGAGCAGATATTTAGCATTGCCCCCGTCAGGCTGATCATACGAAAACTCAGAACCTTCAATATATCTGTCGGGAAATTTATCGGGACTTCCGCCGTAAGTTGTTGTATAAAAATTAATAATGTATCGGTCTTCGTTAAGCGCACCTTGCATACCGGGAGTAAGTACAACCGAGTCTCTGGTATAAACACCTATTTCATATTCGGCACGTTTATACAAACCGGCACAATCAACCGGAGGATCAACACCGATAACGGCCAGCGGCCTAATGCTTGTTGAAAATCGCTTATCGTTCGACATCTCTGCATAGTGCAGCGCGTTATTGCCACCCAACGAAAATCCTGAAAGGATAAATTTATCAGCCGGTGCTTTGTACCTAACTATTGCATCACTAAATACCTGATTAAAAAATGCCAGTGAAAGCGGATCTGACTCCATTCCCCGGTTATAATTTGCAGAAATAACAATTGTCATGATGCCTTTTTCAAATCCTTTTTCAATGAGTTGCTGGTTGCAACTGATTACATTTTCTGTCGTTTCATACGTTGCAGGAAAAAGAGCCAATACTCCTTTAATCATTGTTGGCGGAACAATAGAATAGTAGTAAAGTGTATCAGAAGCACCATCGCCCAGATAAATTGAAGTTGTATCACGCAGCGGTATCGTATTTTTCTTCAGCGCATTCATACAAACAGCATTTAACCTGAGCAGGGAACCATTCACAAAATTGCCTTCGAGTTTTCCGCCTGAAACGTAGTTGATTTTTCCTTCGCCCTGAAGTATTCCGTTTACAAAATTCCCCTCCATTGTACACCAATCAGTAAAAACATACGTGCCTTTTCCGTTGGGTATGCCCATCTTCATTTCACCTTCATAGCGTGCATATACTGTATTGTTGCCAAACCACGTCAGCACACCAATGCCCTCAGCATATTTCTTTTTGCACGATCCTGTCCACGAAACACTATCGCCGGGCGAATAATTTTCGTTCCAGACGAGACATCCGCTGTTAACGGCTTTCATATATCGTCCGGCAGAAGATTGTGCTGCAGAGAACTGTGCACTAAGAAGCAAGAGTGAGAATAATACAGATTTCATGTTGGGTGTATAGCGGCTGTAAATATATTTTACTGCTGCTAAAACACAACCCAACATTAACATGCTTATGCTTTTTTAACAATAGATACCCCAACTTGGCGGATAAAAAGGAGAGCGTGTAAAACTCTAAAAGTTTTCAACCGATTTAATTCTTATTGTTGAAGTATGTAGAACTGGAATTACCTTTCGGCAACCCAACACCTCTACACTATGCGTTATTTACTGGCTCTCGTTTGCTGCATTTGTGCTGCAACTGTTTCTGCACAAGATTTTGTGTGGAAAACCGATTTGAATAGTTCGAAAGAAAATCACGAAAAATTATCTGTAAAAATAACCGGCGATTCAGCAATTGAGCTGAAGTTTGCAGCAGAAACATTTTCGCGCGTTTTTGCAAAACCGGGTTCCGATGCAAGCGTAAAATGGATAGCAACCATTCTTGCAGATACCGCAGGAGTTGCTTCTTCCGATTCAATTACAGAAGCACTGTTCAGTAATTATCGCTTACATCAGTACAATAAAAATTTAGCTGAGCGTGTAAAAGCCTGTTCTGCAGGACTTATTTTCTGCCGGCAATACAGTCTTACGCCTTCTGGTAAATATTCGCTGATGCTGCTGAGTTACGATAACTCACGCCTGACAATTGATTACGAATTAGCCGGAGAATCGGCAACGTATCAGTGCTTATCGACCACAGCATCAACTATCAAAACAATACTTTCAGCAAACACGGCTTCTCTGAAAATTGCTGACGAAGAAACAACATCTCTTGATTCTATTGCCGCAGTTTTCTCCGAGGAATTTGCAAAATACCAATCAACACAAGAAGCAGTAGCCGTAAAGCAAGCGCAGATTGATGACCTCAGAAGTGTTGTGCAGGATATGACTGTAATTCGCGATACAGCTTTTACAGTATTTCTGGGAGCTCCGGGAGCAACAACATTACCCAAACAAATAAAAATGTACACCTGTACATTTGGAGAAGCACACCGGCTTTCATCGCGTAAAAAACGTGCCGATCTCGACGCAATGTACTCAACTCCGAAAAGTAAAAAAGACAGCAGTGCTGGAAAACAACAGGTAACTATGCCTCTTCAAAAAACACTTTCTGTTGATTCGGCATTCCTTAGTTTTTCAAGTTATACACTAGCCACTGTAAGGATATACACACATGAAAATACCCCCGAACAAACACCGCATGTTTTTACAAATAGTCGTCCGCTGAGTATCGCTTCGCCGCGTTCTCTTGAATATACGCGAAACGCATTGCTGCGCGAAGAAATTATCACCAAAGGCGGAATGAGCATTCCGGTTATTTATTTGAAAGATGTATTGTCTTTTGATCCCGGGAAAGGCGGTTTTATTACCGATTACATTCCGCGTGATACCAATATTATTCTCCGCAGCAAGCATCTCAGTCAGCCGGTAAGAAAACCATCTCCCGCATCTTTGTTCAGAGTTGGAATTTTCACTGATTTATCCGGCTTTCTCGACAGTGAAGCACCCAACGGAAAATTTCAGACAGAGGTAACCTGTATTATTCCGATGCGAACAAGAGGTGCGCGTATTCCATTTATGCGGGGACGTTCATTTACCTGGCTGAAAACAATTGTACCTGAAATTTGCGTGTCGAAACTTGGCGACGATAACCGGCTGTTACTTGTCAATGTAGATACAACAAGCAATATTGCGCATGTCAACCATTTCAATGTGTTTCAGTATGTAAACTTTTGGGGCGGGGGTCGCATCAATCTTTTCGCTATTGAAGATCGAAACCTGAATTCAAGTTGCTGGGTGAATTTTCGTTTCCGTTATATGCGCACGCAATTTGCCGATACACTTTATAACCGCGACCGCATTTTTAACGGCCTGTCCGTTTTCTACGAAACAGAAATTTATTACAAACGAAAAATGACGCGCAATTTTGCCATCGACCTTTCTGTATCGGCCGGTGTAATTAAAATGTATGATAATTCTGTTGCACTTTCATACAGCACTATTTATGGCGACAAGCGAGATAATGTATTCCGGTCGCTTGCTGCGCTTCGTTTATCGGATCCTGATTTCTTCAAAGAATTGCGCTCAAGAAAAGTTACCGACCGTTTGATCGTTACGCCAATGATGATTATAAAATACACGAAGCGGGACAGTAAAGCCAATGGTGCATTTATCCGTATTTCCTTCCCGAACAGCTTTAACAACAACAATGGTTTTTTGATGGCCCAGGTGGGTTATATCCGCCCGTTTGAATCATTATTCCGATCAGGCGGCAGCACAAAAAATTAGAAACTAAAAGCGCCCCGCAAGATAATTGCGGGGCGCTTTTAGTTTTAGAACTCATCTCAAAATTATCCTTCCGGCTTTTTCACTGCGTCTTTTTTGATCTGGCTTCACATCCTTTCTTGCCCAGAGTCCACAACTATGCGCTGCGAAATGATATTCGCCATATCAAAAAATACTTGGAAAAATCTCGAAAAACAATTTTTAGATGAGTTCTAGTAGAATTCCATTACCCAAACAATCCGCCAAACACATCTTCAATTTTCCCGCACTGATGCAGCTTAATGCCGTAATCGCCGGGCTTGAGACCTTTGTGGTATTTGGAGATATAAATTTCTTTAAAGCCTAATTTCTCGGCTTCGGCAATGCGCTGTTCGATGCGGTTTACCGGGCGGATCTCTCCGCTCAGTCCTACTTCGGCGGCAAAACAAACGCCGGGCTGAATCGGAATATCAGCATTGGAAGAAAGCACGGCACAAACCACCGCCAAATCAATGCCGGGATCTTCTACTTTGAGTCCGCCGGCAATGTTCAGGAAAACATCTTTCTGTCCGAGCCTAAAGCCGCAGCGTTTTTCGAGCACGGCCAGCAGCATGGAAAGGCGGCGCAAATCGAAACCGGTTGACGAGCGCTGCGGTGTTCCGTAAGCGGCTGTACTAACCAATGCCTGTGTTTCAATAAGCATCGGACGCATGCCTTCGAGCAGCACGGCAATGGTTACGCCGCTCACAGGTTCTTCGCGTGCGGTAATCAGAATTTCTGAAGGGTTGTTTACCTCGCGCAGTCCGCTGCCCTGCATTTCGTAAATGCCGAGTTCGCTAGTGCTGCCGAAACGGTTTTTAACGGTACGCAGCAAACGATAAACGTGATTACGGTCGCCTTCAAACTGCAGCACGGTGTCAACCATGTGCTCAAGCACTTTGGGACCGGCCAGCGAACCTTCTTTGGTAATGTGCCCGATCAGAAACACCGGCACATCCGATTCTTTTGCATACCGCAGCAATTCGGCAGCACACTCGCGCACCTGCGAAACACTTCCGGGTGATGATTCAATATGTGCTGTATGCAGCGTTTGTATGGAGTCGATAATGAGCAGCTGCGGCTCAATCTGTTCGATCTGCTGAAAAATGTGCTGCGTGCTGGTTTCGGTGAGTATGTAGCAATCAGGATTTTTAATACCGATGCGTTCGGCACGCATTCTGATTTGCTGTTCGCTTTCTTCGCCCGAAACATACAGCACCCGCGTACCTTTAAGGTTAGTAGCCAGCTGCAGCATCAGGGTTGATTTTCCGATGCCCGGTTCTCCGCCAAACAAAATGAGTGAACCGGGTACAAGTCCGCCGCCCAGCACACGGCTCAGTTCTTTATCGTAAACCGGAAGACGCACTTCTTCGCCAACGGTAACAGCACTCAGTAGTTGAGGCTTTGAGGTTCGTCCGCCCGAAGCTTTGCTCACAAACGCCGGCGCCTGCGGATGCGCTGTTTTGGTCACAATTTCCTCGGCAAAGGTGTTCCACTCTCCGCACGAAGGACAACGCCCGATCCATTTGGGCGATTGCGCGCCGCAGTTTTGACAGAAATAAACGGTTTTGGTTTTGGCCATAATGTATTGCGAAGATAAGGTGCTGATGCGGCCTTAGCTATATTGTTTATAATTTAGCCAGTATTAATTGCGATAAAATCTCACAGCTATATGTCCCGTTACACCAAACTGCTTTTACTGCTTGTATTTCCTGCAATGGTTGCGGTGCTTGGTGGTATGCACATCATTCAGCATCCAGTTCAGCATTATACAGGTTCTGATCCGGCCTATGCTTATCTGCTGAACGGGCTTACACTGGCCGAAGGTTCATCAGACATCGGACATACTGATAATCCGGGCACAACAGTACAAGCGTTTACGGCAGTAGTTATCCGTGTTGTGTATTTATTTCGCGCTGCTGATTCGGTTGCCGACGATGTAATTGCACATCCTGAACTTTACATAAAAGCTTCGCAGATTGCTATATTGCTGATGAATGTATTACTTGTTTTCTGGTTAGGGTATGTTGTGCTGAAAAAATCGGGGGGAAATTGGTGGCTTACTTTATTTGCGCAAATGCTCTTGTTTTTTTCGCAATACCTCATCATCTATCACAGTTTGCTTATGCCCGAATCGTTTCTGATTGCAGGGGGAATTGTTTTTTCTGCCATTTGTATTCACTATCTGTATGAAGAAAATTTCACACCCCGAACGCTAATTCGCTATTGTCTTGGTTTTGGCATTGTAACAGCATTTATGTGTGTCAGCAAATTCCCGGCAGTTGTACTTGTACTCATTCCGCTGATTGCTTTGCCGGGGAATAAATTCAAACTCATTTATCTGTTTTCAACACTTATTTCGGCTGTTATTTTTGTTTTCCCCGCGCGTGAAAAAATTTCAAATTTTTTCAGCTTTCTCTTTCGGATGCTTACCCACAAAGGGACTTACGGCAGCGGTGAAGAAGGTTTTGCAGACGGGCAACAATATCTGAATCAACTGAATGGTCATTTTCACGCCAATAAACTTTATTTTATTGTTTTATTTATTGGCATTCTTTTGTTGATGGTCGGACTTATCCGCTTCAGGAAATTACTTCTCCCTAATCAGAATAAATTTCGCTTACTGGCCGGAATAATATTAGCGATGTTGCTCAATGTTGCGATGGCATCAAAACAATTTGCCTGGCATTATCTGATCTCAACACAAATACTTACTTGTGTATTAATTGTAGTTATTCTGTTCATACTAAAACAGCTCATTCATACAGATAAGATCAATTTTTCTTTTCTGCGAAAGCCACTTTCTCTTGGTATTTTTGCAGTTATTCTCCCGCTGCTTCTCTTGTCGTTGCACCGTCCTTATTATAAGTTTATATTTCACCTTCAGGATCATTCAGATCAGGTTGTTCCGGCATTCGATTCATTTGGGAAGTTGCCAACGGTTTACGCTTCCCGAAATTGTAACGGTCCGTCGCCGGCATGCGGGTTTTATTTCGGATTTGGATTTTCAGGTGATATTCGTTCGTATTACGCTGAAATCATCAATAAGTATTATCCCAACTCTTGGTTTTTCAATTTCGGCAATTCAACATACAACAGCTTCGGACAAGCAGCAACATTGAAAGAAATAAGCCGGCAGTATCCTAAATTTTTATACTACATCAATAAATCCGACAGCGCCGAAGGTTTAGCACAAATTCGCCTGCTCGAAAATTTCAAAGACAGTTTGGGTAACTATGTTGTGTGCAAATCCATCTATTATCACCCGGTTACTCACGAACAGATCTGGGAAATAACATCCGACACAGCGCGTGCAAATTCACCGAAAAAAGTATTGGCTAAAATCAACTGCGATTTTGAAACCATTCGTGGCGATTCTGTCTTTACCTCGACGGTTGGTGTTGTATATGTTGGTAATGCTGATTTAAAAACAACTGCAAAGGCAAGAAGCGGAAAACTCTCACTGGCGCTAAACGGCAAAGCCCAGTACGGCGGTGGTGTAAGGTTGCCGGTTGCCAAAGGAATGCAGTATGAAATTTCGGTTTGGTGTACTGGAAATACAGCCAAGCGTGCAATTGTTGTGCAAGGTGAAGGAATTTATGCGCAAGGCACAGTTCCGCAGAAAACTGACAACAATGGCTGGAAACTTTTGTCGGCGAATTTTACTGTTCCGCAGGATTACCCGAAAGAATACGTAAACCTGTTTTTCTGGAATTTCTCCGGCAATGACGAGCCTGTTTATTGGGATGATTTGGAGATAAAGGTGTTTCAGTGGAAATGAGTAGCACTACTTTATCTTTTCCCATTCCTTATTCATATCCTGACTGGTCTTATCAGGGAAAAAATAGGCTGCCTTATTTTCCTTCATATCATACTTTACCAACGCTTCAAAAAGAGTGCGTAAGTCACGCATACAGTCGCTAGGACCTCTGTTTCGTTCAGCACCGTTTGTCCAGCATTGAACCGGATTACCATTGTTGAATTCCAACTTAAATAATAATTGCGGTGAGATCAACGAACTTAACATGCGCTTTCCGGTATATACATCATCAACAATTCGCCCATCATTGAATGTAATTTTCACGCATAGATAATTGAATCTATAGCTATTTCCAGATCCAAATTCGGCATACGTTTCGGCAAACTTAATCGACTTAAAAAGTGCTTCAATGCGCTCGTTGGCTGTGGGTAAACAACCCGGATAAGAAACCGAACCTTTGTATCGCTCTATTTCTTGCTTGGACAGCGAATCAAACAACACACACACTTTCGGATTGGATTTATCGAGCACATCCAACTCCGTTTTTTGCATCCGCGAAGGGCGTATGAAATAAATCAAAACCGCAATGACAATGATTCCTAACCCAAAGAACAGAATCTTTTTCATCATGACGTGTTATGTTTGATACGGTAAAACGATATCTGCTTTTTATGAATGCTCTTTAATCTTCCGCTCAATAGCTGAAGTAGAATATCCCGGAACAAACTCAAC
Organism: Bacteroidota bacterium; assembly: GCA_046335555.1. Classification (GTDB taxonomy): domain Bacteria; phylum Bacteroidota; class Bacteroidia; order Palsa-965; family Palsa-965. The sequence goes on along the minus strand of JBKDHA010000139.1, from coordinate 9,187 downwards.
AAGCTCAACCTTCCCGCCTTTTGCCTGCACAATATCATATCCGGCAATGTCTTCTACTTTGTAGTCGGCGCCTTTTACAAGCACATCGGGCTGCACGAGTTTTATGAGTTCGTAGGGTGTTTCTTCATCAAAAAGCACTACCGCATCAACTACGTGCAGCGCTGCAATTATGTGGCTTCTTGAGGTTTCATTCTGCAGCGGGCGTGTATCGCCTTTGTTGAGCAGTTTCACCGATGCATCGCTGTTTAAACCGATCACCAGAAAATCGCCGAAGGCTGCTGCTTTGGCTAAGTAGTCAACATGCCCGAGATGCAGAATGTCGAAACAGCCGTTGGTAAAAACTACTTTGCGGCCGAAAAACCGATGTTGTACAAGCAGCGGAACTAATGCCTCGCGGGTCATTATTTTCCGGGTCATAAATTCAGGATGCGGTTTCATTGCGGTTGCGGTTTAACAGCGGAAGCATAACAACCGAAAGCAGCCCGAGCAGCAACACACAGAACAACTGCGGCACCCAGGCAATCCAGCCAAAAGCGGTTCCGATTTCGGTCGGGAATTTATACAGCGTAAACAAAACCCCGGCTACAAGTCCCTGATATGCTCCTAGTCCGCCGGGCGTAAACACCACACCTATGGTGCCGAAAATTAAAAGTATCAGTGCATCGTTGAGCGTAAAGTGTGATGTTTCGGGCAAGCAGAAAAAGCATACATATAATGCCATCCAATACATCGCCCAAATAAACAGTGAGTGCACAAAAAACATCCACGGATTACGCAAACGGCGAACGGCGCTCAGCCCGTTGGTAAAGCCTTTCACAAAGCCTTTTACTTTCTCGCCAAGCGCACCTTTGAGGCGGCGGCGGATAAAAATCCAACCTGCAATACCGGCAACTAAAATGAGTCCAACAATAATAAGCTTTGTCGGGCTTTGCAGAATGCCTGCGCCAAATGCGCTGATTTTTGAAAACAGAAATTTATCGGCAGCCAGCGAAAGCTTATCGAACTGCATGATAAGTGTAATCACACAAATCAGCACCATGGTCAGCAAATCGAAAATGCGCTCTACAATTACCGTCCCGAACGATTCGGTAAACGGCACTTTATCGTAACGGTTCAGCACGCCGCAGCGGGAGACTTCGCCCAAACGCGGCACCGCATAGTTGGCAAGATAACCAATCATCACCGCGGCAAATGTGGTACTCAGGCGCGGATTATGCCCGAGCGGCTCCATCAGCATACGCCAGCGAACGGCGCGGCTCAGGTGTGCGAGTGCGCCAATGCCAACAGCTACAATCATCCAGAAATAATCGGCTCGTTTTACCGCATCAAAAAATGCAGCTTTTTCGGCATCGGTAAACCATAAAAACGGCAGCACCACAAGCGCTCCGCCTATCAGGAGGAAAATGCCGATGCGGAGTGTATTGCGGAGTTTGCTGTTCACAGGCTTCAGGAACGGATGCGGTTTGTAGCTTCGTCGGGGAACACAACGGCAGGACGGAAATTCCGAGCTTCCTGCTGATCCATAAGTCCGTAACCGATAATGATTACAACATCATTAACAGCCACTTTACGTGCTGCCGGACCATTGAGGCAGATTACTCCCGAACCGCGGCCGCCTTTTATGACGTAGGTTTCGAGGCGTTCGCCGTTGTTGAGATTAACCACCTGAACTTTTTCGTTTTCAAGCAGATTGGCAGCATCCATCAGATCCTCGTCAATGGTAATACTGCCGATATAATTCAGATCCGCCTCGGTTACCCGTACACGGTGGATCTTTGATTTCATTACATTGATAAGCATGGTGCGGCAAAGGTAATAGATTAGGTTGGAAAGCCTGCTTTCCAAAACTTTGGTTAATGCTATGTTTCTATAAAGCAAAATCCCCCCCGCAATAACTGCGGGGGGGACTTGTTGACCGACTAGGGCTCGAACCTAGACTCTTCTGAACCAAAATCAGACGTGTTGCCAGTTACACCATCGGTCAGCATTTCCGATAAAAAAGCATCGGCTTATTTTCGGACGACAAAAGTAAGAGCAAGAATTGATTCGGCCAAATTTTGGCGCTAATTTTTTCCGCCCGATCAATCAAACCGGTACTGTTGCACAGATGAAAACCGGTGAGTTTTTGCATTTTTTATCGTCTGAACCTGCTTTTTTAGCATTTTCGGTAGGGCGGGATTCCCTATCTTCGCCGTCGAACAACTAAAATCGTTGTAACCTTACTGTAGCTATGATTGCACGTTACCGACTGCTGAATAACGTTATCGGCTGGGGAATATTCCTGATTGCCGCTTTTGTTTACTGCTCAACGGTTGAGCCTACCACAAGTTTCTGGGACTGCGGCGAGTATATTGCCTGCTCCTATAAGCTTGAAGTTGGTCACCCTCCCGGAGCCCCAACCTTCCTGCTCATCGGGCGTTTGTTTTCGCTCATGGCTGATGGCCCGGGCGAAGTTGCCTATTGGGTGAATATGTCGTCGGCGCTGTCGTCGGCATTTACCATTTTGTTTATGTTCTGGTCGCTAACCCTGCTGGGCCGCCGCCTGATCAAAGCAATGGGGCACGAGTTTACCGACGGGCGCATGATAGCTATTCTCGGCTCGGCAGCCATCGGCAGTTTAGCCTACACATTCTCCGATTCGTTTTGGTTCTCGGCTGTTGAAGGCGAGGTATATGCCATGTCATCCTTCTTTACCGCCGTTGTATTCTGGGCCATTTTGCGCTGGGATGCCGACGACAGTGAACGTGCCGACCGCTGGTTAGTGTTTATTGCTTACATGGTTGGACTTTCTATTGGTGTCCACCTGCTTAACCTTCTTGCTATTCCGGCCATCGTGTTTGTAATTTACTTCAAGCGCTTCAAGCCCAGCAAATATGGTTTGCTGATTACAGGATTTATTTCGGTATTGCTTCTCGGCGTTATTCAGAACGGAATTATCCCGGGCATTGTAAGCGGTATTGCCAACTACGAGCTTTTCTTTGTAAATGCCATCGGACTTCCGTTCAACAGCGGTGCGGTGTTGTTTTTGCTGCTGCTGTTTGGGTTTATCATTACCGGTATTTATTTCACCACAACCGGCTCAGAGAAAATGCGCAAGTTGTTTTATGTGCTGCTCGGTTTATTCTTTGCCTTTACGCTTTTCGGTGGAGTAGCTTATACAAAAGGCACAATGATTTTCCTCACAATGGTTGCAACTGGCGGCGTAGTTTATTTTTACCGCAATAACCTGCGTGTGCTGAATACTGCACTTATGTCGTTTGCAGTGCTGCTCATCGGATATTCTACAATTACAGTTCTTGTAATTCGTTCACAGGCCAACACGCCGATGGATGAAAACAATCCTGAAAACGCCATCAGCCTTCTCTCCTACCTCAACCGCGAACAGTATGGCGACTGGCCGTTGCTGTATGGCCCTTACTACAACGCCATGCTCGATGATGAAAATGGTGCTGATGATGGTGTTCCCGTTTATGGCCGCAACACAACAGCCGGAGAATATACCATTGTAGATTCACGCAAACAGTCAATTTACAACTTCGATGAAGAGCTGAGCACACCGCTGCCGCGTATGTGGGAAATGAATAACAAGAGTCACGTTCCCGAGTACGAATACTGGGGCGATGTGGCCAAAAACCGCAAACGCACACCGTATGCTGATCCGAAATCAAAAGACAAGGACAACCCGGATCCGCTGTACCGTCCTTCAATGGGTGCGAACCTGAAATATATGTTCAAGTTTCAGGTGGGCTGGATGTATATGCGTTATTTCCGCTGGAACTTTGTTGGCCGTCAGAACGATATTCAGGGCCATCGCCCGGGACTCGACGGAGGCAGTATGTCTGGCCTTTCAGGTATCGACAAATCATGGATACCGCTTTTCGGTTCCGACATTGCTGATACTAAAAACGAACCCGAGCAGATGAAGAACAACCGGGCGCGAAATAATTTCTATTTCCTCCCGCTTATTCTCGGTCTTATCGGTATGTTCTTCCATTTCAGACGCGACTGGCACAGCGCGCTTGTAGTGCTGTTGTTGTTCCTGTTTACCGGTTTGGCCATTGTGTTCTACCTGAACCAGTATCCGCTGCAGCCGCGTGAGCGTGATTATGCGTATGTGGGTTCGTTCTTTGCATTTACCATGTGGATTGGTTTGGGCGTTTATGCCATTTACGATTTCCTGAGCCGTTACCTCAAACTGCCTGCTGTTGCCGGTGCTGCACTTGCAACGGTAATTGGTGTTGGTGTGCCTTACATCATGGGCAAACAAGGCTGGAACGATCATGACCGTTCAAACCGTTACACTGCACGCGATTTTGCCAAGAACTATCTTTCTACTTGCGATAAAAACGCGATTCTCTTCACCAACGGCGATAACGATACCTTCCCGCTCTGGTATTGCCAGGAAGTAGAAGGCTACCGAACCGATGTGCGCGTACTTAACCTGAGTCTGCTCAATACCGATTGGTACATTGATCAGGCACGCCGCAAAGCTTATGACTCAGAGCCGTTACCGTTCTCACTGTCTGCAAGCAAAACACGTCAGGGCCTCAACGATCAGGTATTCCTCGGCGATCCGCAAGCCGCACCGATGGATATTCGTGTGGCGATAGATATGATCCGCAATAATGATTCTAAATCACTCAATCTGCGCCGCAATATTGATGATGATAAAGAAACATTTATCGACAGTGTTTACTCGCTGCCTACACGCAACTTCTATCTTACAGTTGACAAGGCACTTGTTAAAGCAAACGGAACTGTTCCGGCAAATACACCCGACAGTCTTATTCTAGACCGCATCGACTGGACAATCAACAAATCGTATGTTCAGAAGTCGGAACTGATGATGATGGATTTGCTGGCCACCAACAAGTGGAAGCGTCCGATGTATTTTGCAGTAACAGCCGGCGGCGACAGCTACCTTGGCCTTGATGATTATTTCCGTCTCGAAGGATTGGCCTACCGCCTTGTTCCGATGCGCGGCGACCGCGAAGATGTATTCACACGCGGAACGCTTAGCTGCGAGCCTGAGAAAATGTATAACAAGGTGATGAAAGACTTCCGCTGGGGAGGTTTGCAGGACACAACGGTTGCTATTTATATGGATGAAAACAACCGCCGCTTTACTACAAACCAGCGTCTGCAACTCACCTCTCTGGCACGTTATCTGAACGACGACGGCATGAAAGACAAAGCGGTAACGCTTCTCGACAGCTGCCAGCGCTGGATGCCTGTTAAACACGTTCCGTATGAGCCGGCAATGACCTACATGGTTGAGCAATATTATCGCGGCGGCGCACCTGATAAAGCCGACAAACTTTCTAAATCACTGATGCGCTTTTTGAGTTCGGAACTGAAGTACTACAACACACTCCGACTGAAACTTAAAGATGCTTCGGGAATTGATGGAGATATCGGTCGACTCGAATACGGTATGTTCATTTTGTATAGCAATGCCCGCGACTACAAGCGCAACGATCTGATGAACGAGTATGCGAAATTAGCTGCCGAGCTTGAAGTTGATTTAACCAAGTTCGAACCACAGCCGCGTCAGCAGTTCCAGTTGCCGCCAAGCATACAAGACTCAGTACTTGAACAAAGCGGCGGCAGTCAACAGATTCCGGATTCAATTCTCAAGCGTCTTGAGCAAATGAAAGCCACGCAGCCCCCGCCATCGCCCACAGCACCCAAAGGTCCTGCAGGCGGCGGATTACCGGGCGGCAAAAAATAAGCGCAGAGCATGAAAGCGCTGGTTCGTCCGCCCCGTTTGCTCCGTCAGGTTTATCCCGGAGCAGTGTGGCGAATGCCGGCCGCCGATAAAACGATTTACTTAACATTTGATGATGGTCCAGTGCCCGGTGTAACCACCGCGGCACTGGCTGTTTTAGAGCAGTTCGGAATCAAAGCCACATTCTTCTGCGTTGGCGATAATGTGCAAAAACATCCCGAAATTTTTGAGCAGATAAAAGCCGCCGGACACGCAACCGGCAATCACACATTCAATCATGCTGACGGCTGGAAATATACACGCATGAAATATCTGCGCAACGTGCAACTCTGTGCAGCAGAATTTCAATCAGCATTGTTTCGTCCGCCCTACGGACATCTCCGCCGTTCGCAGTTTAATGCAATCAGCAAACACTACAAAGTGATTATGTGGGATGTACTGACTTGCGATTTCGATGTAAAACTGGATGGCGAAACTTGTCTGCAGTTAGCACTTGAACACACCCGCAACGGCTCCATTATAGTTTTTCACGACAGCGAAAAAGCCGCACCGCGTATGTTGTATGCATTGCCGAGATACATTGAAACTATGCTGCGCGATGGTTGGAAGTTTGAGGTAATTACGGGTTGAGTATTTGTGTTTTCGGTGTTTTCGACGAAAGCTCAAACACCGAAAAACATTTCAGAAAATAATACAAAGAAAATTTATCGCACAGGAGAAACTTGCTGCGGAAAGCTCCTTCGCGGCTTTGCGACTTTGCGTGAACATTTAAAAACACGCAAACGCAGAGAACACCGCGAATCACATCTCAACAGAAACAAAGAAATTTTATCGCACAGTGGAAAGTTACTGCGGAAAGAACCTTCGCAACTTTGCGTGAACATTTTTAAAACACGCAAAGCTAACAATACAGCTAATGCAGAAAAGCTACACCGTTTCCGGCAAAACCAATTTCAGGTTCTGGCTTTTAATCCCAGCCCAGCCTTTGCGCACGTTCACAAAATTGCTGATTCCGTTTGCTTTCAGAATTGAAGCAGCAATCATTGAACGATAGCCTCCGGCACAATGCAGCATAAACGGCTGCTCTGCACGAAGCTGCTCTAAATTTTCAGGATTACTGAATTTACTGAGGCAGAAATGCTCTGCATCGGCAACGTGTCCGCCTTCAAATTCTCCTGCACGGCGCACATCTACAACGCGCGGATGTTCGGCATTCCAGTTAGCAGCAAATACTTCCGGATCTATCGAAGTTACTGTATCCGCAGGCATTCCGGCGGCTGTCCATGCTGCAATTCCTCCGTTCAGGTAACCGGCCACATTTTCGTAACCCACGCGGGCGAGACGCAAAATAGATTCGTGCTCGCGGCCTTCGGGAGCAACAATAATCAGCTCCGCATTAATGTTAATCAGCGATCCCACCCAAACAGCATACGTGCCGTCGAGCCCGATATTTATTGCGCCCGGAATATAACCTGCTTCAAAATCATCGGGTGTGCGGGTATCAAGCACAACAGCGCCGTGTTCAATCCGATTCTTTACATCAAGTGCGCTTAACGGTTTTACATTGCGCTCAAGCACATTAGCAATATTTTCATATCCGTGCTTATTAATCATTGCGTCTTTGAAAAAATAGGCTGGCGGCGCTGCAAGTCCATCCGTAACCGCGCTTATAAACGCATCGCGGTTGGTTTCAAGCATTGCGTAGTTATTGCGCTTCTGATCGCCAATGGTTGACCAGGTTTCTTTGCCGATATTTTTTCCGCAAGCCGAACCGGGGCCGTGTGCCGGATAAACTATTACTTCATCGCCAAGCGGTTTGAGTTTGTTGTTGAGCGAATCAAACAACAGCGAGGCAAGTTCTTCTTTCGTCATTTTACCGTCGAGCAAATCAGGACGGCCAACATCACCAACAAAAAGAGTATCGCCGGTAAATACAGCGTGCTCTTTTCCGCTTTCATCAAACAGCAAATAGCTTGATGATTCGGGTGTGTGGCCGGGTGTGTGCAGTACACGCAGGCGAAGTTTTCCAATGCTAAATTCTTCGCCGTCGGTTGCATTGTGCACGGCGTAACCTGTTTCGGCAAGCGGACCGAAAACAATAGTTGCGCCTGTAGCTTTGGCAAGGTCAATGTGGCCCGACACAAAATCGGCGTGAAAATGTGTTTCAAAAACGTACTTGATTTTAACGCCGCGCTCAGCAGCTTTTTGCAAGTATGGTTCTGTTTCACGGATCGGGTCGATAACGGCAGCTTCACCGTTCGATTCAATCCAGTAAGCAGCCTCAGCGAGGCAATTGGTATAGAGCTGTTCGATGTACATTGTCTGTTTGTTGGGAGGTATTTCGGTAAGTAATGTATTCTTTGGTAATGATGAAAATGCCGGTAAGCAGTACAAACCAGCCAAAAAGCGGTCGCAGTTTTGTACCTGCAATGCGCCGCGAAAGCCAGAGTCCGATTCCGATTCCGCCTACAGCAAATGCACTGAAACGCAGCAGCAGCGACCAATCGGGAACAGATCCGGAAATCAGTTCGCTGGAAAAACCAATTACAGAATTAATGAAGATAAGCACAAGCGATGTACCTACTGCGCGTTTCATGGGCAGATTTGCCAGAATCACAAGCGCCGGAATAATCAGAAATCCGCCGCCAGCAGCCAGCAGTCCGACAATAATTCCAACCACCGCACCCGAAAGCAAAATAAGCATGTAACGATAGCGCCGCGCTTCGGTGTATTCATCTTTGCGAATTACTTTCAGCGGGCGAATCATAGAAGCCGAAGCCGCCAGCATGAACAGTGCAAACAGCACGAGGATAAACACATCTTTGCTGATGACCGTGCTGCCGAAATGCAACTCTGCAGGAATAGCCGGAAAAATATAGCTCCGCGAAAACCACGTAGCCAGCAGCGAAGGCGTTCCGAAAAACAAAACCGTTCGCCAGCACACAAACTTATTGCGCACATAATCGGTAGCGCCGGTTGCCGCAGCCAGTCCAACTACAAACAATGAATAAAACGTAGCTTCCGAAGCCGGAATGTGCAGCATATACACCAATACCGGCAGGGTGAGAATACTTCCCCCGCCCCCGATAAGGCCGAGCAGAATGCCCATGACAATAGCCGCCGGATATGCAAGAATTTCCATCATAGCGGCGGTGCAGAGCACTGGTTAAGACAAGTAAGAATTTGCGAAAGACAGGTATATCGCAAGCGGTAAACCGAGTTGCGTCCATCGCGTTCAACAGCTACAATGCCACGGCTTTTGAGAATGCCCAAATGATGCGATGCAGCCGCCTGTTCGAGTGCAAGCTCTTCGTGAATTTCGGTAACCGTTAACGCACCCTTGCGACTGAGCAAAGCCAGCATCGACAACCGCACCGGATGCGCGAGTGCCTTGAGCAGCTCGGCTTGTTCGGTGAAGTTTTCGTAAGCGATTTGCGTTTCCGGCATATCGAGATATGT
>JBKDHA010000138.1:0-7781 GCA_046335555.1 Bacteroidota bacterium | reverse complement strand
GGCGTTACACAGGCTTTGATAGCTTCTTCTGTGTAAATTACATTGTGGTGATCTTCGTATTTTGATTTGATGTTATTGAGAATCTGAACCGTTTCCTCAATAGAGGTTGGTTCAACCATTACTTTCTGGAAACGGCGTTCTAAAGCTCCGTCTTTCTCAATATACTGGCGGTATTCATCGAGTGTGGTTGCACCGATGCATTGGATTTCGCCGCGGGCGAGAGCCGGCTTGAACATATTTGAGGCATCAAGCGAACCGCTTGCTCCGCCGGCACCAATAATGGTGTGGATTTCGTCGATAAACAAAATCACATCGGGCGATTTCTCAAGCTCGTTCATCACGGCTTTCATGCGCTCTTCAAACTGTCCGCGATATTTTGTTCCAGCCACAAGAGCAGCAAGATCAAGCGCTACAACACGTTTGTTGAACAGCACACGCGAAACTTTCTTCTGAATGATGCGCAGTGCAAGACCTTCGGCAATAGCCGATTTACCAACGCCGGGTTCACCGATAAGGATCGGATTATTTTTCTTACGGCGTGAGAGGATTTGTGATACGCGCTCAATTTCTTTTTCGCGGCCAACAATCGGATCCAGCTTTCCTTCTTCGGCAGATTTCGTGAGATCACGGCCGAAATTATCGAGCACTGGAGTTTTCGATTTCGAATCACTGATCTTTTTCTGACTGCTGCCAAATGTGCTGTCGTCTTCACCATCATCATCGCCACCGGCGCTCGGGAAATCGGCACGGGGACCTGAAGATGAATTTTCTTCGGATGAACCCGGCACACCGTTTTCGAGTTCGTTTTTCACAGCATCGTAGTCGATGCCGAATTTGTGTAGGGCTTTTGTTGCCACGCTGTCTTCGTCTTTGAGGATTGAAAGCAACAAGTGCTCTGTACCAATTACACTGCTCTTGAAGATTTTGGCTTCAAGGTAGGTAATTTTAAGAGCGCGTTCAGCTTGCTTTACAAGCGGAATGTTGCTGAGGTTATTATTTGCTTTTCGGGCTACGCCGGCGGTGAGCCCTTCAATTTCGCGGCGCAATTCGGCCGGGTTAACACTAAGTGTTTTAAGCAGGCGTACTGCACTGCCTTCGCCTTCGCGAATAATGCCCAGCAGCAAATGCTCTGTGCCAATATAATCGTGACCCAACCGCAACGCTTCTTCGCGGCTGAAGGTGATTACATCTTTTACACGGGGTGAAAATTTTGCGTCCATACGTTTATGACATCAAAAGTTGAAAAGCGCGTAATACTTGTCGTTCTGTTTTGATAAAGTTATGACTTTATCGCTGCAACTCATCAAATGTAACGACATTGATATGTACGCAAATTCGTTTCGTTTCGTTTTTAATACACAGCCTTTGTTGATAATTCGCTTCACAACCGGAGGCTTTGAGTTTTCTTCTGGTTCTTTCCTTCATTACAAATAACATGCAATTTGTATTGTTCTGACAGAATAACCGAAAATTTAACCCGAATATTTTTTTCTGATCGTAATTGATCACCGTTGCCTGCTCTGAAAAGCTCGTTTTAGTAACCAAATTTTATGGAAAAAGGGCAGGGGTGACGTTCTGTCAGCAACAAGCAATTTTCAGTCAATTTCATTCGTCGTGAATAACACAAAAACACTGTTAATAGCTTTATCAAAAAACATTCATTTTCAATGATTTAAAAACATCATATGCAATTAATCTTCTGTTCATAACTAAAGCAGAAATGAGCACCGGATTTGGCGGATAATTTGGTAATTTCGGACTCCTAAAAAACAGAAGTGAAAAAACCTGTTTTCAGATGCGCTGAAAAGCAGGTAAATCACACGGCAACAACATTTTATGGCTGAAGGCGAAAAAATCATTCCGATCAACATTGAAGATGAAATGAAGACCGCGTACATCGACTATTCGATGTCCGTAATTGTATCGCGTGCGCTCCCCGATGTGCGTGATGGTCTGAAACCGGTTCACCGCCGCGTACTTTTCGGCATGCTCGAACTGGGTGTACTTTCAAATCGTCCGTATAAGAAATCAGCCCGTATTGTGGGTGAGGTGCTGGGTAAATACCACCCGCATGGCGACAGTTCGGTTTATGATACCATGGTGCGTATGGCGCAGCACTGGAGTCTGCGTTATCCGCTTGTTGACGGTCAAGGAAATTTTGGATCTGTTGACGGCGATCCCCCGGCGGCTATGCGTTATACAGAAGCCCGTCTGCGTAAAATTGCCGAAGAAGTAATTGCCGACATCGACAAGAACACAGTTGATTTCCGCCCCAACTTCGACGATTCACTGGAAGAGCCAACCGTAATGCCTTCGCGCATTCCGAACCTGCTGGTAAACGGCGCTGCCGGTATTGCCGTAGGTATGGCAACCAATATGCCCCCGCATAACCTTACCGAAGTAATTGATGCTACAATAGCCTACATCGACAACCGCGAGATTGACGTGGAGGGCTTGATGAAGTTTGTAAAAGCTCCCGATTTCCCGACCGGCGGAACCATTTACGGTTACGCAGGTGTTAAAGAGGCATTTGAAACAGGCCGCGGCCGTGTAGTTATTCGCGCAAAAGCCAATATCGAAACCCTCGACAATGGCCGCGAACGGATTATTGTCAACGAAATTCCTTATCAGGTAAACAAGTGGCAGATGATTAAAGCCACTGCCGACCTGATCAATGAAAAGAAGCTGGAAGGCATCAGCGACATCCGCGATGAAAGCGACCGCGATGGTATGCGCATTGTGTATGAGCTTAAGCGTGATGCAGTTGCGAATGTTGTATTGAACAATTTATATAAGTACACTGCTTTACAAACATCGTTCAGCGTAAACAACATTGCATTGGTAAACGGCCGCCCCGAGATGCTTAATCTCCGCGCGCTGATTCACCATTTTGTAGAGTTCCGCCACGAAGTTGTAATCCGCCGTACCCAATACGAACTCGATCAGGCCGAAAAGCGCGCGCACATCCTGCAGGGCTACCTCATTGCCCTCGACAACCTCGATGAAGTAATTCGCATTATCCGCGAATCATCGACTCCGAACGAGGCGAAAATGGAACTCATGAACCGCTTCGGACTGAGCGAAATTCAGTCGGGCGCTATTCTCGAACTTCGTCTGCGTGTGCTTACCGGCATGGAGCGCGACAAGATTCGCGAGGAATACGAAGAACTCATGCTGCTCATTAACCGACTGAAAGCCATTTTGGCCGACGAAGGTTTGCGTATGCAAATTATTAAGGATGAGCTTAATGAAGTTAGAACGAAATATGGCGATGAGCGTCGCACTAACATCATTTATGCCGCCGATGAACAGCGTATCGAAGATTTGATTGCTGATGAAGATGTGGTAATTACCATTTCACATCTCGGCTACATCAAGCGTACACTACTCAGCGAATATCGCTCACAAAACCGCGGAGGACGCGGATCACGCGGATCAGGAAAACGCGGGGAGGACTATGTTGAACACCTGTTCACCGCCACCACGCACAATTATCTCCTGTTCTTTACCGAACAAGGCCGTTGCTTCTGGATGCGGGCGTATGAAGTTCCTGAAGGCGACAAAACCTTCAAAGGCCGTGCAATTCAGAATATGATTAACCTGCCGCCAAGCGATAAGGTTAAAGCATACATTAACGTAAAAACCCTGAGCGACGCCGATTACATCAACAGCACGTCGATTGTAATGGTGACCCGCAAAGGCATTATCAAGAAAACCCGCCTCGAAGCTTATTCACGTCCGCGTGCAAACGGCATCAATGCAATTACCGTTCGCGACGGCGATATGCTGCTCGAAGCCATTTTGGTGACCGACGACGATCAGATCATGGTGGCATCCAAGCAGGGCCGTGTAGTTCGCTTCGAACAGTCGATTGAAAAAGACGGGGAGCGCATTATTAAATTCCGCGCTATGGGTCGCAATGCTTCCGGCGTTCGGGCTATGAATTTGGTGGATGCGGCTAACGAAGTGGTTGGAATGATCGCCATTCCGCGCGAAAACCGTCCGCAAATTCTGGTGGTTTCTGAAAAAGGCTACGGTAAACGCTCATCTGTTGATGATGAAAACGGCGAAGCTATTTACCGGACTACCAGCCGTGGCGGTAAAGGTGTGAAAACCATTAATATTACTGAGAAAACCGGTAATCTGGTAGCAATCAAAGCAGTAAGCGATGATAACGACCTGATGATTATTACCTCAAACGGCATCCTGATCCGTCTTTCGGTGGCCGATTTGCGTGTAATGGGTCGTGCAACACAAGGCGTTCGACTGATCAACCTGCAGGGCGAAGATGATATTGCTGCTGTAACCGTTGTAGAAAGTGACCCGGAAGAAGAGCACGCACAGGTTGACGGCACAGTTGATACCACAATGGCTGATGTAGCCGACGATAGCGATGCCGATGAAGTAGCACCTGATGCCGATGAGGAAACTGGCACGGATGTTGAATCTGAAGGCGACGACCAATAAAGCAAATACGAACAAAACGATAAGCTGATTATGAAAAAAATTGTTCTCCTCACAGTGGCATTGGCTTTTACAGCCGGCGTGCCGCTTATGGCGCAAAAAGGTAAACGAACATCGGTTTGGAGCAATATGAACAGTTACAAAACATCAAACAACGATGTTTTTTACCTCGACAAAGCCAAAACCCTGATTGATGAAGTTTGCGTTCACCCTGATACTAAAGATGATGCGCTTACCTGGCAGTATGCTGGCGAGGTTTATCTTGCAATGTATCAGCGCGAGTACAATGCGGTTTTGGCCGGCATCAAAGATGTTACCGATGCGGCTAAAAAGCAGTCGATGGCTTATGAGAAAACACCTTCGGCCAATCTCAATATTGCTTCTGATGCCTTTGTAAAAGCAAGTGCACTGGATGTGAAAAAGGTAAATGCCGAAGGAATTCTGAAAGGCCTGAATGATTGCAATTTCCGTGTGCAAAACGTTGGTATTGTTATGTATCAGCAGAAAAACTACGTTGATGCATATCCGGCATTCGACCGTTCGGTAAATATTGCCGCAGCCATGAACCGTGTGGATACCACCATGATGAGCAATGCGGCCGTTTCGGCCTACAATGCCAAAATGTATGACAAAGCGTCCATGTATTACAGAAAAATGGCCGATTTGAAGTATGGCAAAGGCAACACATGGATGATGCTCGGCCGCGTTCAGCTCGAACAAAAAGACAGTGCCGGCTACGAAAAAACAATCGAGGATGGCCTCAAAGTTTATCCGCAGGATCCAGATCTGCTTACCGAAAGCGTAAACATAAAAATGCGCAAAGGAAAATCGGTTGAAGCTATTGACCAGCTGAATACACTTGTAAAAGCCCGTCCGAACGATGCCCAGCTTGAATTTGTGGTTGGCAACGTTTACGATCGCATGGCTAATCCAACCGATGCTTCAGGTAAAAGCACTGAAAAACCGGCAAACTATGAGGAGTTGCTGGATAATGCGATTCTTCACTATAAAAAAGCTATTGAAATCGACCCGAAAAATGCCGATGCATATTACAACCTGGGCGTTTTGTATTACAACCAGTCGGTAGAATATTACACACGTTCAACTTCAACCATTAAGGACGCTGCCAAATACACATCAATGTGGGATAAGCCGCTGCCTGATGCTGCTAAGTATCTGGAACAAGCCCGCGCGTTAAATCCTACAGATCTCAACACACTGAAAGCACTGAAAATGTGTTATGGCCAGATGGGCGATAATGATAAGTACAAAGCCGTCAGCGACGAGATTAAGAAATTGCAAGGGAAATAACTCGTTGTTAAAGAAATAACTAAGCGGGGCTGTTCTAAATCAGAACAGCCCCGCTTGCATTTTAGAATCAAATTATCTCTAATTTATTGATTGTTATTCGCGAACAAACGATTCATTCATTAACTCTTCAGTATCAGTATGCAAACGGATAACATAGATGCCAGTAGCAAGGCCTGACACATTAAGCTCAATACGTGAAGAGCCGTCGGTTAAAGCTTCTAAATAGATAACCTTTCCAGTAGCGTCTATAATTTCAAGTGTTACATTGCTGCGATTAAGACCTTCAAAACTTACAATAAGTTGATCGCTTACTGGGTTTGGGAATAGCTGATACAGCACAGCTGCATTCGAATCATTTACCAAATCCTCCATACGAGAAGACGATGCGCAACAACCATTTCCTGGTCTATTCGAAACATAGGTATCAGCTGTAATTGTGCGTGTTGCTGTACCTGTGCAGTAATTATTGCTCATTGTTACCTGATAATTTACCAGACGATAACGACCCGAACCGCCGGGTAAAGGCAAGGTTTGGCAAGTGGAAGCTGTGGTAGCTACTGTAGTAGGTGATTGTGTGGCATGCGATCTTTTCCAATTGTATGCATAGCCGGTTCCTGAACTAGCTGTTGCATTAAAACCGATACACGTTCCAACAGAAGCGGTATATGCTGCCGGAGTAATTGAGATTACAGGTGCCGGAGTTGGAGCTACTGTAACTTGATCATACCATAAGCAACCGTTTGCGGTTGTTAAAAACACCTCATAATTTTCTGCAGGCACATTAGTAGCAGTAACGGGTGAGACGGCTGAATTCACTGTAATTGGAATTAAATTTGTGGGCTGGTAGGTTAGTAAGTAAGGGCCAATGCCTCCGGTAGCGGTAACACTAATTGAATTATAACTGGTACAAGTACCAGCTGTACTACTTACTGTAGGTGCAAAAGTTGATGAACTGCCAGTAATGGTTACAGACCCCAGTGTTCCGGTTGCCAATCTACCACCATATGTTACAAGATTAGGTGAAACCTGCGATCCGGTTGGGTATGAAAGGATTGAATTGATATTTACCGACACATAGGATCCATTATACATTTCGATACCAGGGAAACCTGGTGTGTGAATTTCTAGTCGAACGGTTTAAGTACCATTGGGTATACAAAGCGATGAAATAGGCAGTGTAGCTGTCTGTGTGGTCGTATAAACCGGGGTAGTAGCAACAACAGGTAAACCACTATACGTAGGTGCCGTTGGAGTTGCCGAATAGACAGGAGCAGTAACACCATTAGAGGTAAACACGTAATGAAATTCCCCTACATAATAATCGCTCGACGCGCCTTGCAAATAAACATACGCCGCAATCCGACCATCGCCGATACTCGTTGAATTGGGATTAACAACATCAAGTTTATATGGAATGGTTATTGAACTGGAGGTAATTGTTGCGGCTGGCGATGAGGCATGACTCAGAATGTGTTCGTTAATCTGCGCTGCCAACATTTGGCTGAACAATATTGCACATAAGCCTATTAGTTTTTTGGGTTTCATGATTTTTTGTTTTAGTTAATAATGAAGAATAACCTTTAGCAAGACATTCCTAAACTTAGTTAGATGTTTTTATAAAATTGGAGTAGATGTATATCCGCAAGTATCTGATTCATATTCGCACACATATTATTGAAATTCGTTGTAAAGAATAGTCGATTGTCCATAATACTATTTAACATAATATTAATTATAGGCAAAATGACATGCCTGAATCAGGAAAAACAAGGCATTGTTTGGTTTACATAAATCATATAGATAATTGTATTGTCAGACAAAATCATCAATTCGGGCTTAATGGACATTATTCAGGCTACGAATCGCTATAACCCATACTGTGCTTAGCCTTGGAGCTAATCAAAATGCATATCAAAAGATTTAATGGTGTGTATGAGATCAATAATCGAGAACTCGCAAATATTAGTGCCAATCAGGAAGCGTAAACGTTGACCAGTCCAGCTACA
>JBKDHA010000137.1:0-15434 GCA_046335555.1 Bacteroidota bacterium | reverse complement strand
AGCAGCAAAATAAGACGCTTGCACATTTAATTTTTTGCAACTTAGATATTGACCTAAGTTGCAAAAAAATCAGGCGGATTTATGAAAAGTGCTGTAATTGGGGCAGGATAGCGGCATGAAATACTACCGGAGTATTGGTATTGTAGAATTTCAGTTAAATATAAATTGGGGGGTAAAATATTTTTATTTCAATATATATAATGTACTAATTTCTATGTACTATTTTAGTGTTAATATTAGTAGCTTATTACCTTCGCGAGAAATATTTACAAACAATAGTTTCACACCTTTGCGCCTTAAAAAGACATACGCAAACTAGTACACGAGCAAATGTTTTTCAGCTACAATCTTAGCGGCTTTGCGCCTTTGCGCGAAATATTTACAAATAATAGTTACACGCCTTTGCGCCATAAAAACACACGCCAACTAGTACAAGAGGAAATGTCTTTCAGCTACAATCTTTACGACTTTGCGCCTTAAAATTACATACTAACTATTACACAACTTTCTTCCCCCGCAGCATCTCCCGTTTTCCCGGCGGCCCCGGCAGGCGTTCAACGGTAAAACCTGCTGCTTGCATGTTTCGGCGTACTTCGCCTTTGGCACAATATGTTGTGAGCACTGCGCCTGCTGCTGAGGCGGTGAATAATTTACTGAACACTTCTGCTGTCCACAATTCGGGTTGCACACGCGGCGCAAAAGCATCGAAGTAAATCAGGTCGTACACGCCGCTTCCTGCCTCAAAGGCATCGAGTGTTGTGTGTTGCTTGATGAGCGTAAACTTCGGCGTTATCTGAACTGCTTCGTTCCACGCGGATTGATGCATGGCGGCAAACAATGCGGCATCGCCCTCTGCGCCTGTTACTTGCGGATAATTTAATGACAACGCTTGCTGCATTTCAACCGGGTAGGCTTCTAGCGATGTGTAAATAACTTCGCGCCCTGCGGATACAAGCAGTGTAAGCCAGGCATTGAGTCCGGTGCCCAAACCTATTTCAAGAATGCGCAGTGGTGTTTTTTCTGCAAAGGCATCAAACCCCTGCCGCAAAAATACATGCAGCGACTCCTGCACCGCGCCGTGCACTGAATGATAATGTTCATTCAGTGCAGGCACGAACAGTGAGTGAGAACCGTCGGCAGTGGTAATAAGTTCGCGGTGACCGAACTGATTCATTGCGGATTAAACTGAGCCTCTGATTTTAAGCTCGGCATTGAGGATGATGTTGTGCGCATCCTCAGGTTGCTTGGCTTTGTTAATGAGCGCCAGAAGAAGCTGCGCGGCCTCGCGACCAATGGCTCCTGCAGGTTGTGCAACAGCACTCAGCGGTGGTTGCAGCAATGGGAAAACATCAATATCGTCGAAACTGACGAGGGCAATGTCTTCGGGAATGCGTTTTCCGCTGCTGCGTAATGCATGCAGTGCCGCAATAGCCAAACGGTTGTTGGCCGTAAACAATGCATCAACCGGTTGACTCCCTGATGTAAGTTCATTTACTGCAACCGCCGTAGCATGTTCAACATCGCCAAACGGAATTTCGCGGAGCAACTCGCTTGCTGTTGTGTGTCCGGCAGCAGTTAACGCATCCTGCCAGCCTTCAACGCGATTGCGCACAGTACTCAGGTGCGATGGTCCGATTGAAAGCATTCCGATACGTTTGCGGCCGGCACCAATGAGATGCTCAACTGCTTTTCGTGCTCCGGTGCGGTTATCAACCCCAACAAACTGCCGGTTCATGCCGGGCAATTCGCGGTCGATAAATACAAGCGGATAGCTTTGTTCGAGCATTTCGGCAAAAGGGGCTTTCTCTTGCTGCGCGGTGCACACAATGATTCCTGCTGCGCGCTGGCTTTGCCTGATGATGTTCAGGAGCTGCGTTTCTCGGTTCGGATCTTCGTCGGCACTGCATACCATAAGATGGTAGCCTGAAGCTGAGGCAACATCTTCGATACTTCGCGCAATTCGCGAGAAAAATGGATTGGAAATGTCGGGGACAATAAGCCCCACGATTTTTGTTCGTCCAGTGCGCAGCGAACTGGCTACACTGTTGGGCACGTAATTCAACTCGGCAGCTAATTTACGCACTGCCTCCTGCGTTTCTTTTTTTATCCCAAACTGGCTTCCTTTTCCACTCAAGACCAGTGAGACAAGTGTAGGCGATACGCCTAACTTTCGGGCAATTTCGGCCATCGAAACCTTTGCCATATTTAAACTTATCTGCTGTGAGAATCGGGGGAAAAGGGCGATGCAGCAGACTTGACAAAACTAATTGATTAGTGTCAATTAACACACGTAAAATATGAATTTGTTTTTACCGGATAAGAAGTTTTAGTCCTACCGGGAAAACAATATAGGCTGCACAGGCAATAATATAGAGCCAAACCAATATGCGAAAAGCCAAATTGCGCGGTGCACGGCGCGTAAGCCACACTGCCCCCAAACACAAAGGCTGAAGAAATAAATTGATCCAGAACGCAACAGAAATCCAGGTATTGCCTTCTTCGGGATGGTTGTGATGATAAACTGCGGCAAGCACAAAAAATAAAAGCCCCGCAACTCCGCACAAAAATGCTGTGTTCAGTAAGCGTGACTTCGACTGTGGCAACGCATTGCGCATAGAACGAATGTAACAAAATATAAGGGATATATCATGAGGTTTCGCGTATGGCATAGATTTCGCGTATTTTTACCGGTATGATGAACAAACGTCAGTTTACGCTTGCGGCCCTTTTGTTGGGCTTGACTTTAGTTTTGCAGAGCAATAAATGCAAAGACAAACACGATTCGGCCGGGAATGCTTCAGCGGATATGAACCGGGCGTTTGATTCGATTGCGCTGGCCGATTCGATGGTAAAAGCTTTCAGTGAATTTGACAGGGCTGATTCAATCCGAAAAGCAGAACTGGTTATGGATTCAATTCGTGTGGCCGACAGTACTATTGCGGCCAACACGCCTCAGGAGCGGCCACACCCGCCGGCACTTCCGCTGGAACCCACTTATAAAGAAGGCCGCGCTGCACTCGAAAAGTTTTTGGCCGGCAATGCCGTATATCCCGAAGCGGCACGCAAAAACAAGATCACCGGCTTTGTAGTGGTTGGCTTTATCGTAAAGAAAGACGGTTCACTCAGCGATTTTAAAGTGCTGAAAGGCTTAGGCTATGGCTGCGATGAAGAAGCACTGCGCGTTGCCAAACTCATGCCGCCGTGGAATCCGGGCAAAAAAGGCGGACAGGCTGTTGATATGGAATACAATGTTTCGGTAAAATTTGGCATGAAATGAGGCTTTTTGTTTTAGCAACACTGCTGTTGCTGGCTTCATGCGCCGAAGAAATTCAAACTCAAGCCGATACTGCCGACACAACCGCTCCGGCAACTCCCGGCAGCGACACACAAACTCAGGTGGACACATTTTCTGTTCGCCGCCCGCCCCCGCTCAATGCAGCCGAAAAAGCAACATACGATTCTCTTATGAATGCGGCCGGCGATGAAATGAGGGAAGAAAGCACAACGTTAACCAATATCGATGATGAAATTGTGCTTAGTCCCGATGTGCCTCCGCTGTTTCCGGGCGGCGATGCGGGTATGAACCTCTGGCTCAAACGCAATGTCATTTATCCCGCAACTGCCTGGCAAAACAATACCAGAGGCATAGTAATGGTGCGGTTTTCGATAGAAAAAGACGGCAGCGTTGAAAATGCTTCGGTAACCCGAAAACTCACTCCCGACTGCGATGAAGCTGCCCTCAGGGCTGTGGAACGTATGCCCAACTGGACACCCGCCCGCAAATCAGGAAAAGCAGTGCGAACTGTGGTGAGTATTCCTGTAAACTTTGATGCACAGCAGTAATATCCTGTTAAAGCTTGCTAACGTATTACAGCAGCAAATCCATAACCTGTCCGGTTTTATTATATTTGCCCATACTATAAAGTCAACATCTCGTGAATAACCGTATTTCTCTTTTGCTCAATGTGGTACTGCTGGCGGCAGTAGCCGTTTTGTTTTTCCTCCATTTTAAAGGAAAAAGCACAGCCGAAACCGATAACAAACAACCGAAAAAAAATGATTCGGCTACACCCAAACTTACTTTCGAAGTGCCTAAAAATCTGGCAGGTGCGCGGGTGCTGTATGTAAATATTGATTCGATCAATTTTAGATACGAAGCCATTGCCGATCTTACCCGCGAAACCGAAGCAAAGCTTATTAATCTGCAGTCGCGCTACCAGAAACGTCAGCTTGAACTCCAGGAAAAGGGCTACACACTTCAGCAAAAAATAACTGCAGGTACCATTTCGGCAACCGATGCAGAAGCAGAAGAAAAAGCTTACAATGCCGGTATCGAGGATCTTGCCCGAATGGAAACCGAGCTTGGTTACCTCCAAAACACAGCAGCCAAGAAAAACGAAATCATTGTTGATGAAGTTTCTTCTTACTTTAAAGAATACAGCAAAACAAAAGGCATCGACTTTATTTTGGGCTACGGAAGCTCAAGCAATGTGCTTTATGCCAACGACAGTCTTGACGTAACTTCAGACGTACTCAATGCGCTAAATGCAACTTACCGCAGCTCAAAAGGCGCAAAAAAATAATTCCGTTTCACACACTTCAACGGCCGCCCGAAATGCGGCCGTTGTTATTTTTATACAGCTATGGAAAGCAATCAGGTACTCATTCACAAAATAATGGCAGTTGGCGAATTTCACGAAGTGTTTCGCATCGGAAACCGCCACCAGCCCACGGCAGAAGTTGGCGAAGCAGAATATATGCTGCGCTATAACCTGATGAAAGAGGAAAATGAAGAATACCTCGAAGCCTGTCAGCGTGGCGACCTTGTAGAAATTGCCGATGCTTTGGGCGATCAGCTGTACATCCTGTTCGGCACTATTTTACGCCACGGTTTGCAGCATAAAATTGAAGAGGTGTTTGATGAAATTCACCGCAGCAATATGTCGAAATTAGATGCCGACGGAAATCCGATCTTCCGTGAAGATGGTAAGATTATGAAAAGCGAGCTTTACTTCCGCCCCAACATTGGTACTGTTCTCGAACGCTGATTGATTTAGCGGATATCAAAGCCGGCCACTTTATGGTCGCTTTCGCTGTTCACGAAAAAAGTACACACCCGCTTTTCGCCACCAGAGAACTTCACGAGATAAGTAACAACATGAACCGGAATGGTGGTGTTGTCGATATTGGAATCCATTATACCTGCAAGCTGGCGTGATTGCTCTGTACCAAGTGCTGAAAGTTCGCCGGCTAGCGTGGTCACCTGCGGCATTGCGCTTTTGCCGAGATACTCTGGATTTCCGTTGCTGAGTAAGGCTGCTTCATCTTTTTTCAGCATTGCTGTAAGATAAGCATCAGCCGATGCTGCTGATTTTGAATATCCTTTCAATTCCTTTTCATCAAAAGAAAAAATGTCTTTCAGTGAGTCGCCTTCAATCTTTACCCTGATCGTATCAACACCTTCGCCAATTTTCGTTAAAGCATAAACAGCAACAGCAGTTGCTACACGCTGCTCATCAAACTGAAGCTGGGAGCCTAATGCTGATCTGGAAATTTCAATTTCATACGATCCGCTTCTATTGGTAACTGTTGAATTTACATTTACAGTAGCAGCAGCGAAACTTGTCTTAATGTCGGTAGCTAGTTTCGTATTATCGACAACCTGATTTGCAAGATTACCACAACTGGCAATCAGCAAAAGCAAAGCAGGAACGAAGAGTAGTTTTTTCATAACACGAAGGTTTGAAGTATTAATGACTCCAGGGTTTTTCGATAAACAGACGCACAATTAATACAGCGCCCGAAATAAGCAGAATAAGCCCGGCAATGATATTTACTTTGTGAATAATGGTTTCGTTGAGGTATTGCTTGATACGACCTGCGGCCAACGATTTTAGAATATCGGTTCCGAGAATAGTGGCTAATGTGGCTGCAAAGAAAATAAAAATGAGTGTCGGATTGAAATCAAAATTCTTGGAAGCCAGACTGAATGCGCCCATCCAGAGAATAATGACAAACGGATTAAACATATTCATCAGAAACCCGCGCAGCATCATTGCTCCAACTGTCGGGATTGCCGGCCCTGTAGTTTCGCCATTTTCGAGCGAATGCATAACCGGACGCTTGATAATTTGTGCAAGACCGTAACCAATAAGCAAAACGCCGCCGGTTAAGCCAACTACAATTGCATATTTCGGATCCATAATAATTTGAGAGATGCCGAAATACGTAAGCAAAAGATAAATCAGATCGCTGATGAAAATTCCGCCGGCCATAGCAATACCTGAGCGATAGCCGTAACGCAAACTGGTTTGGATAAGTCCGAAGAAGGCCGGGCCGAGCGAAAAGCTCAGTGCCAGACCCAGAATCATTCCCTGACCAATTGCGCTGAACATAAGTTATATGGTTTGAGTTTTAAATTCCTCCACTACGGCTTTCCAACTCTCCAAACGATCTGTTTTTATTACCCGCGGAAACTTGTGCTGTCCACCGGTTTTGCCCTGCCGGCGCATCCATTCGCGGAATGTATCAACGGGTACAATTTCAACCATTACTTCTTTCAGCGCGGCAGTACGTTCAACACGGTAATCGTCGTTGAGTGCTTTCAAATGTTCATCAATACTTTTGCGCAACAGATCTGCATCCACTTTATCGTTGGTGCCGATATACCATTGATGCGCGAAAAGGTTTTGAAAGTTAACGCCCGAAACCGTGTATTCGTTGATAGTGATGTTCAGTTCTTCTGAGGCAAGATCAACAGCGCGGTTCATATTGTCTTGCGAAAGGTGTTCGCCGCAGAGACTGAGGAATTGCTTTGTACGGCCGGTAATCTGGATTTCTGCATTTTCTACAGAAACGAACCGAATAGTATCGCCAATCAGATAGCGCCATGCACCCGAGCAGGTGCTGATGAGTAAGGCGTATTCTGTATGTTCATCAACATCGGCAATGGTATAAGTTTGGGGATTCTTCACCATTACGCCATCGTTGTCGAAATTCTCTTCGGTGAACGGTACAAATTCAAAGAAAATACCGTTGTTGAGTTGCAAACGCTGTCCCTGTGCATCAGGATGTGTTTGAAACGCCATGAATCCTTCGGAAGCAAGATATGTTTCGAGATAACTGATTGGTTTTCCAATGAGTTTATCGAGACTTTTCCGGTAAGGCATAATCGAAACGCCGCCCCAAACATAGAGTTCGAGATTGGGCCAGATTTCGAGAACTGTTTTCACCTTGTAGTGTTCGATGATGCGCTCAAACAAGATTTGAATCCAGGCCGGAACGCCGCAAATTACGCCGATGTCCCAGTTGTGTGCATTGCGCACCATTTCATCGAGTTTGTTATCCCACTCGCGTTCGCGGGCAATGCGGCGGCCGGGTTTGTAGAAATGCTGAAACCAGAACGGCAAATTACCTGTTGTGATTCCGCTTAAATCGCCCGAGTAATAAGTTCCGTTGTAGTTGAGGTGTGTACTTCCGCCAATCATCAAAATTCCTTTATCAAAAAAATCAGGCGGAAGGGTGAAATGGCTGAGTGCTGTAAGCTGCCGTGTGCTGGCGCGACGGATAGCGCGGAGCATATCTTTTGTAACCGGTATATGCTTGCTTGATGATTCGGATGTGCCCGAGCTGAGTGCAAAGTATTTTACACGTTCCGGCCAGCAAACAAATGCCTCGCCATTTACTGTGCGGTACCACCATTTGCGAAACATCGAATTGTAATCGTGTGTTTCTACGGTGCGGCGGAAAGCACTTACAGGATCAGGATCAGCAAGCAGTTTGGTGAACTGATAGTGTTCTCCGAATGCGGTAAACTCGGCCTTGGCGAGAAGTTTTTTGAGTGTTCGTTCCTGCATCCGCACAGCATCGCGGCGGCGAAGCTTGGGGAGCTTCTTTTGCAAGGCCAGTGTATTTTTCAGTATCGACCCGAGAATTGCCATAGCAGCGTTTTGTTGAGGGAGTTCTGCGAGTTATTGCTTAACGAATGTAACGGAAATCGTGCCCGTTTTTAATTTGTTTCAGCGATTCGAGGATGAGTTGTATTACATGCTCTACATCATCGCGGTGAACACTTTCTACCGTTGTATGCATGTAGCGCAAGGGCAGCGAAATAAGTGCCGAGGGAACTCCGCCGTTTGAATATGCAAAGGCATCGGTATCAGTCCCGGTGCTGCGTGAAGCCACTTCGCGCTGGAACGGAATTTTGTTTTTGTTGGCTGTATCAATAATGAGTTGAAGCAACTTGTTATGCACTGCAGGCCCGTAAGTTAATGCAGGTCCTTTTCCGCTGGCAATATCACCCTGAGAAACTTTGTTCATCATGGGTGTTTGCGTATCGTGCGTTACATCGGTGATAATAGCTACGTTGGGCTTAATGGTTTGAGTAATCATCTCGGCACCGCGCAATCCTACTTCTTCCTGAACGGAGTTTACTATGTATAATGCAAACGGAAGTTTTACTTTTTGTGCGCGGAGCAAACGTGCTACCTCTGCAATCATAAAACCACCCATGCGGTTGTCGAGTGCCCGGCCAACAAAATAGCGGTTGTTGAGCATCATGAACTCGTCTTCATACGTAACCACACAACCTACATGCACACCCAGTTCAGCAACTTCTTTATCGGAAGAACATCCGCAATCAAGGAAAATGTTTTTGAGTGAAGGTGCTTCTTCTTTACCCGGCTCACGGGTATGAATTGCCGGCCAGCCAAAAACTGCTTTTACTATACCTTTATCGGTATGAATATTTACGCGCTTTGAAGGTGCAATCTGATGATCGGAACCACCGTTGCGGCGCAGGTAAATGAAACCGTCTTTGGTGATGTAATGCACAAACCATGAAATCTCATCGGCATGCGCTTCAATAACTACTCTGTACTTCGCATCGGGATTAATGACCCCGGCTACAGTTCCGTAGTTATCGGTTATATAAGTATCAACATAAGGACGAATGTAATCGAGCCAGAGACGCTGACCAGATGATTCAAAACCTGTTGGTGATGCATTATTAATATATGCCTCAAGAAAAGTCAGCGACTGATTGTTGAGCAGGGATGTATTTTTAGTTTTTGATTTTGCCATAACAGCCTATTCAGATTTGGGTAAAGATAGTAACTGAAACTTGTAAATACTATGATTCTCAGATTACCTGAAATCGGATCAAAATATTCGGGGCATCGCTTAAAACTCGAAAGATTGAGGCGGACGAAGGAACGAAAACCACAGTTTATATCCATAAATGAGGATTTTCGCGACGAGTCCAACGAAGATATTTTGAGTTTTTAGAGATGCCCTTTAGTAAATCGTTTTACCTTTAGATATTCGGAATGAACCAATCAATACTCAACACACCAATGAAAAGAAACAATTTACTTGGATTGCTCAGTGGTCTGCTCATGCCACTGTTCATGCAAGCCGGACAAGGTGAGGGCGGTCAGCCGCTGAGCTTCAAATTTGCCGAAAACACCTCGCGTGTTCCGGTTGAAACCATGCAGCCGTTTAATGTTGACTCGATGTTGACCGTTGCACATCAGCAAGATGCGGTAAAAGGGCCTTACAAATTTGGCTACAACCATTTTGTAAATATTAACCTGCGAAACTCGGGTGTTTGGCAAAATTTGCCTGATGGCACACGCTTCTGGCGCGTTGCTATTAAGTGTCCGGGAGCGGTTTCGGTAAACTTAGCCTTTAATAATTTCCATATTCCTGAAGGCGGAAAGCTGTTTGTTTACAGTACCGACCGTCAGCAAATTCTCGGCGCATTTACATCAACATCAAATTTTGCAGACCAGCTTTTCGGTACCGAACTCATTACCGGCGAAGAGGTGATGGTTGAATACATTGAACCCGCCGCAGTGGCCGGACAGGGAACAATGAATATTTACCGCATTACGCACGGATTCCGCGGAGTTTCAGAATATGTAAACAATGTATCACGCGGCTTCGGCGATTCGGGAGCCTGCAACAACAATGCAAACTGTCCCGGCGGTGCAAGCTGGAGCGATCAGAAACGCTCAGTAGTTTGCCTCGTATCGGGCGGAAGCGAGTTCTGCACCGGCGCTTTGGTCAACAATACCTGTCAGGACGGAACGCCCTACGTACTCACCGCCGACCATTGCGGCAGTGCCGACGGAAGCTGGGTATTCCGCTTCAACTGGGAGTCATCAGGATGCAGCAATCCTACATCAAATCCTACATCACAATCGCTCAGCGGCGGCACAGCCCGTGCCAGCAATCCCGGTTCTGATGTGCACCTTTGCCAGATCAACACCACACCGCCGGCCAACTACAATGTATATTACTCAGGCTGGTCGAACCTAAATGTTCCGGCCGACAGCGCCTGCTGCATTCACCATCCAGCCGGCGACATCAAGAAAATTACCTGGGCGCGCAACCCCACCATTTCTTCCACCTACGGCAGTGCCGATTGCTGGCGTACCACACAATGGACATCAGGCGTTACCGAGCCGGGCTCATCAGGCTCACCGCTGTTCGACCAGAATCACCGCATTGTTGGTCAGCTTTTCGGCGGTCCTTCGGCCTGCAACGTTCCTGCCAGCAGCCTTAATGATTACTACGGTAAATTTTCTTACTCGTGGAACACCGGAACTACACCCGCTACCCGCCTCCGCGATTGGCTGGATCCGTGCAACACCAATCCCACAACACTCGACGGCTACGATCCGAACACACCCACAGCCGCTCTTGATGCGCAAATGGCAGCCGTAGTTTCACCAGCCGGAGCCTACAATAGTTGCTCGGCCACACAAACCGAAAACGTTGTGGTTACACTTCGTAATGCCGGTTTAAACACGCTCACCAGTTGCACCATTAACTGGCAAGTGGACACCAACGCACCCACAGCATTTAACTGGACTGGTTCGTTAACAACCTCACAAACGGCTTTGGTAACACTCGGCACACTTACCTTGCCCACAGGTACGCACACCATTACGGTAACCGTATCCAACCCCAACAACGGAACCGATGGTAATGCTGCAAACAATACCAGCGCCTCAACCTTTACGTTTACTGTAATTGGAACAGCAGCATTGCCAGTTGCCGAAAATTTCCAGAACACACCTTTCCCCGCGCTCGATTGGCAAATCGACAATCCGGGCAACGGTATAACCTGGACACGTTCAACCACCGTGGGTAACGGCAGCACAGCCTCCATGTTTATGGATAATTTCAATACCGATACACGCGGAACGCAAGACAGTTACATTACTCCTGTACTCAACTTTGCAAGTGTAACAGCACCTGCAACACTTACTTTCGATGTGGCGTATGCCCGCTACAGCGCTACCTATTCAGATACGCTTGGCGCATACATAAGCACCGACTGCGGCGTAACCTGGACACAGGTGTTTCTGAAAAGCGGCACCACCTTGTCAACCGCACCCGACAACACCAATGCGTTCACACCAAACAACTCGCAGTGGCGCACCGAAACGGTAAACCTCAACAGCTACATTGGTCAGGCTTCAGTACGTATTGCACTGCGCTGCATGGGCGGCTACGGCAACTTTTTGTATGTTGATAATATCAATGTTACCGTAGGTACACTTGGCATCAATGAGCTGAGCACAACAGCTCCGGCCGTTTACCCGAATCCATCGGCAGGTGGCCTGTTTACTGTTGATTTCAGCAATACAGCAGCCGGCAATGTACAATGGTCGGTAATGAATGTTGCCGGGCAAATTGTAAAAATGGGTCAGCAAAATAATCCCACACTAATGCCGCTCGATCTTTCGGCGCTGGCTCCGGGAGTTTATTTCCTGCAGGTGAATACACAGCAGGGGGTAACTACACAGCGGATTACGATTACTGCGCAGCAGTAAGTACTAAGCAATAACCGAAAAGTGCGGGGGGCCGGAAAGGTTTTCCCGCACTTTTTGTTTTTTTGGGGGTATTATCTTTTAAAAATTCTGTTTATTTTCAAAAAAATAGAATTTTACAATTTATGTGTCAATTAAAATGGCCAAATATATTTCTCTATTCCCTTTTTTTATTTGTTTCATATTTACAGTGTCTTGTGCAAACCCTGATGATGGTTTAAATAGGGATACAAACGGTTATATTAAATTTGTAACAGTAGTTCGCCAACCCAATGAGTTGATTGTTACAAATAGAGAATTTAATTCAATTGAAAGATCTCATATTTATAATGATTTAATAAATATGAATGTTTCTTGTTACTTTGATAATGATAGTAATATATACCTTAAACCAATCGAGGGATATGACCCTAAACTAATGATGTGGAGCATTTGCAGCGAACATGATATAGAATAAATCAGACATTCAAAACAAACCTACTTTAGACTATTAACAGATATAAAATAATATGAGATATATTTATACTCAATTTCTTTTCTTATTTATTTTTAGTAATCAATTATATGCTGATACTATAGATGTATGCATTGTTGGCTATTTTAAAAAAGGTGAATGCGTTTTTATTAAGAACAGTGAATACAAGATGCTATTTTGGGGTGAAAGTAAGTTTACCGGAAATCATCGGTGGGATTTTAAATTACATGTATCAGATTCTATACCAGACTATAGTCATATTCCGATACGTTTTTATTACTGCAAAAAAAATAGAGCGCCAACTGAAGTTAATTTGCTTTTCCTAAAGCAAAATGATAGAAAGTTTCTTGTTATTGAACGTCATTTCCTATACAAGAACACACTTAGCTTTAGAGTAATATGGTTGGATCACAGGAGGGAGGATTTACTTTTACCTGAGTATCAACGTAGTCTTTTTACAAGCAGTAAAATCTACTTTTATTTTTCTGGAAGAAGGGGGCTGTTCTCAACAGGCATGTCGGAAAGGTGTTCTCTAAAAAAATTTCTTAGAAAGAGAACACAGTAACAAACAAAGAACTAAAACATAATATGAAAAATCTAATTTTCATTATTGTTTGCGTTATCTCATCTCAAACTTGTTTTTCTCAAAATCGTATTGATTCTGCAGGGATGAAACAAGGTGTTTGGATTATTAATTACCCTTACGACACTCTTTTAGGAGAAGCAAATTGTTTGCGTATTTGCTCTTATAAAAATGATACGCTTGATGGGAAATTCATGATATATAACAATAAAAATACTTTGAGGTATCAAGGATTATATGTTAAGGGCAATCCTTATGGTATGGAATATTTTTATACCCAAAAAGGCAAGTTACTTAGAACTCAGCAGCATGTTAATGATACTGTTTATATAGTTACAGATTATTGGGGCAGAGCAAAACCATATCGAATGGCTACTTATACAAATCAAGTGTTAAATGGAGCACATATTTATTATCGACGATCAGGGAAAATTAAAATTATCTCTTATTATGAAAATGATATAGAAGTTGGGAGTTCATTCTATTTTAGGAGAAATGGAAAATTAAAATCATAGTTGTGTTAAGTAATACTGAACCCTCAGCACCCAAAACACCTCCACCAACAGCACAGTGAGCATATTAAACTTTAACGCTCTACACTATCTGCGAGAGTCGTATGTCAAATATCTTAATGAATTATACATCTACATATGAAAAAAATAATTCCTCTTATTAGTAGTATGTTTCTCTTCTCATTAATGAATTGTGGGGGAATAGAAAATGACTTGTCAGAATGCCCTCAAACCGATTGTTCAAATTTTAGTTTTGGGTGGCATTTTTCCGGTAAAAATGCCCCTGATTCTAATGTCGGCATGCTTACATATCCAAAGTATAATATCCAATACCCGATTTGTAAAGATTATGTCATTGATGAAAGTATGGTTGATCGTATCGTCAGAGATTCTCTTGGGTCATTTTGCGAGATAAAATTTTTATTAAATAAGCGAGGCAAAGAAGCCTTAACTGAAGTGATGAGCAATCATTACAATGAAGATCTAGTTTTTACTATTGATAACCAGATTTTTCAATTAACGCGAATAAATTCTCGGGAAAATAATGGTGAATTATATTTTACCGATTTATGCAAGAATATCCCGGACATTGAGTGTCTAATTGCTAAAATTAATTGTAAGATTCAGCATAAGTAATGAGCCACTTTTCAATACTTAGACGATCTTATTGCCCACTTTAAGGTTTGATTTTCTATTTAGCTTTTTAACTGTGGCGCTGAAACCTTCCCAAAACAACCACACCAATAAATACTAAGTACATTAAACTTCAAAATCCCCACACAGAAAACCAGTACTTCCCACAAATTTTCCTTATATTCGGTACACTCATAAACCGGAAAGTTTAGATGATACGCATTTCAATTACTCTTGCGGTTTTGCTGCTGTTCTGCCTGCGTGCAGGTGCGCAAACCGATACCGTAAAAGCAACAACCCTCCTGCCCGCTCAGGAAGCGGAGAAGTTTTACAACAGCGGCACCACCAAATTCAATAACAAACAGTTTACCGAGGCCATTCCTGATTTTAACAAGGCGATTGAGCTGAAGCCTGATTTTGAACCAGCCTACTACAACCGTGCACTTTCGCGCATGGAACTGACCCTGCTGAACGGTGCGCTCGATGATTTCAGCAAGTGCATTGAACTGAATCCGGCTAACGATAATGCTTGGTTCGGGCGCGGAACGGCGCGGCTTTCGATGGGGGATAAAAGAAATGCAACCAACGATTTTGCACAAACGGTAAAGCTGAATCCGAACAACGATAAAGCCTGGCATCAGAAAGCTGTGCTGCTGTTTGAGGAGGCTGATTACAAAACAGCGCTGAGTGATTTCGACAAAGCTCTTCAGCTCAACGGTAAAGATGCCTATTACTGGAACGACCGCGGAAGTTGCAAACGCCAGCTGAACGATATTGACGGGGCAATTGCCGATTACCAGCAAGCCAACCGCGTAAATCCGGGGCTTTATTTTGTACACAACAACCTCGGCAGTGCGCGCCGCCTGAAAGGCGATCTGAAAGGCGCAATAGAATCGTACACAACAGCGGTGAACCTGAAAACCGATTACTACATTGCCTACAACAACCGCGGCAGTGTGAAGTTTGAAATGGGCGATTATGCCGGTGCAATTTCCGATTTCAACCGCGCTATTCAGCTCAAAGCCGATTATGCTTTTGCTTACGTAAACCGCTCGGCGGTGCGCTACAAACAGCGCGACTACAAAGGCGCGGTTGACGACTGTACCAAAGCCATTGAACTGAATCCGAACTATGGCGAAGCCTACATGAACCGCGGCATTGCCAAAGAAATGCTGCGCGACAGCTCTGCCTGCAGCGATTTCAAACAGGCTGTTGCACTGGGTACTGAACAAGCCAAACAATATATTAACGATTGCGAATAAGCAGCCAATTTCCCGGCTCTCACACTAAAAGTTCAGCTATGAAAAATCTGCTTTCTGTATTAACATTTATCCTCTTTACACTTGTTGATTCTGAACAAGATGTGACTTTCTAGTAAAAGAATTTTAATG
>JBKDHA010000136.1:0-12688 GCA_046335555.1 Bacteroidota bacterium | reverse complement strand
CACTTTCTCCCGAAGCGCTGCTCGAAATGCTCCTGAAAACCGAACGCAGTCTGGGCCGCGAACGATTGGAACGTTGGGGACCCCGCACCATCGATATTGATCTTTTGCTTTACGGCAGCAAACAACTCACCACCGACCGTCTTGTCGTTCCGCATCCCGAAATGCACCGGCGCAAATTTGTCCTGATGCCTCTTGCCGATATTGCAGGGGAGGTGGTGCATCCCGGTGAAATGTGCACTGTTGCTCAACTTTTAGCCAATTGCAGCGATGATCTCACTGTTACACGTTTAACTTTACCCAACTTCCTGTCTGAGATATTCTGATGCACCAATCCTATAAATACATCGCCATAGAAGGCAATATCGGAGCCGGTAAAACCACGCTTTCGCGATTTCTGGCACACCAAACCGGGGCTGAACTTGTGCTGGAGGAATTTGCAGATAACCCTTTTCTCGCCAATTTTTACAGCAATCCTGATCGGTATTCATTTCCTCTTGAGCTTTCTTTTCTTGAGGAACGTTTCCGCCAACAAGCCGAAGCACTCAAAAACACAAGCACCCGGTTGATAGCCGATTACCTCTGGGAAAAATCGTATGTATTTGCTTCTGTGAACCTTTCAGGAGCCGAATTTGAGCTTTTTCAGCGATTTTACCGGTTACTTGCCGGCCAACTCAGGCATCCTGATCTGGTTATCTATCTGCACCGCAGTACAGACCGGCTGAAAAAGCAAATCGGTGAGCGCGGACGCAGTTATGAACAAAACATCCCGGCCGAATACCTGAACAAAGTTAGTGCGGCCTACCAACATTTTTTTGAAGAAGAACAACGCATGCCGGTGCTCTGGATGACCGAAAATGATGAGTTACCGCTTGATCCCGAAAAACTGGGAGCCCATATTTTACAGCTTATTTCTAAGGACTGGACTCCCGGTTTTCATCAAATCGGTTCCCTGTTTTAAACAAACGACCCGGTCAAGCATCCCGATGATCGAAAAAAGGGCTTTCAGGTGTAAAGAATTTAATTAATTTTGCGCCGTACCTGAAAAAAGGAAAATAAACCTTAATCATGAAAAACCACCTTTCTGCATTCGGCCTTGCTGCGATTGCTGTCATGAGCCTTGCCTCGTGCTCCGGTCTCAAGAAAATGGCGAAAAAAGAGGCGACAGTTGTTTATACTGTTACTCCATGTCCGCTTGAGATGCACGGCGACAGTGTAGCTGTTACTATCAATGTAACCTACCCGGCCAAGTATTTCGCTAAAAAAGCTGTTCTTACAGTTACCCCCGAAATGGGCGGAACCAAATTCAAATCGGCTACCCTGCTCGGCGAAAAAGCTCAGGGAACCGGAACACGTATCGCATACAAAACAGGTGGCTCTTTTTCTTACACCGACAAAGTAGCATACAATGCGGCTATGGACAATGCTGATCTCGTAGTGAAAGCTGCGGGTACAGTTAAGTCGAAAACCAAAGACATGCCCGAGCGCAAAATCTGCAGCGATGTAATCGTTACACCTATGCTGCTGATGAACACAGACAAAACTGTGATTGGGGCTGATAAATTTGTGAAATTCGTAAACCGTTCTGCCGAAGGCAAAATCTATTACGAAATCAACAAATCAAACGTTCGTCCGAACGAAATGAAATCTGATGCTATGAAGCCGCTCAACGATTTCATCACACTCGGAAAAGGCAAAGTGTATGATTTCAAAGGCGCAAGCATTTCTTCTTATGCTTCTCCTGACGGTGAAATGAGCCTGAATGCAAACCTTGCTGAAGAGCGTTTCACTTCTTCTAAGAATGCTATGGTTAACATGGCTAAAGACAAGAAGAGCCCGCTGCCCGCAGCACAAGCTGAAACTTTCTACACCAAACAAACCACCGCCGAAGACTGGCCGGGTTTTCAGGATCTTATGTCTAAGTCGTCTATCAAAGACAAAGACATTATCCTCAACGTGCTTCGCATGTATCCCGATGGTGAGAAGCGTGAGCAGGAAATCAAAAATATTTCTGCCGCTTACGAAGAAGTTGCCCGCGATATTCTGCCCCAGCTTCGTCGTTCGGTAATTACTTTTAACGCTGTTGAGTACAGCCGTACCGATGCCCGTATCCTCGAACTTGCACGCAAAACAGCCGACAGCCTTTCTGTAGAAGAAATTCTCTACGCAGCTACATTGACCACCGACATGAACGAGAAACTTACTTTCTACCGTTCAGCCGAGCGTATGTACCCGAACGATTGGCGTACATCTAACAACGTAGGTTGCATTCTTCTCCAGCAGAACAAACTTCAGGACGCTAAAGCACAGTTCGACAAAGCTGCTAAAGTATCAGCCAACAACCCGATCATCATGAACAACCAGGCGATCTGCATACGTTGGATGGGTGACCGCAAAGGCGCTAAAGAAATGTTGATGAAAGCTGGTGCTGCCGGTCCGGAAGTAAATTACAACCTCGGTATCATTGCTGTTCAGGATGGCAAATACGCTGATGCTGTATCTAACTTCGGTGGATCTAAAGATTTCAATACCGCTCTTGCTCAGGTGCTCAACGGCGATCTCGACGGTGCACTCCGCACACTCGATGCAAGCGCTGAAAAAGAATCAGCAATGGCTTACTACCTCCGCGCTATTGTTGGTGCCCGTAAAGGTGATGCCAACATGGTAACCACCAATCTCAGCACCGCTTGCAGCAAAGACGCTTCACTGAAAGCTAAAGCTGCTCAGGATGCTGAATTCCAGAAATTCAAAGACAACTCAGAATTCAAATCTATTACCCAGTAATTCTGAATTTATCTGATAAAACACCCCGCTTCAGCAATGAAGCGGGGTGTTTCTTTTTCCAAATAATTAAGCAGCCTGATAGCTCAATTTTCACCGCTCGTCACATCTCTGTTTATTATTTGAAGTAACCTTTTAGCTTTGTGTTACCACAAGACTAACTATGAAATCATTTACTCTTTTTATCCTGTCGGCAGCGCTGGCTGTTTCAGCACAGTTGCCCGCACAGAAGAAAGGCGATAAACCCGCCGCGGCTGCAGACAAGCCCAAAGAGGTTCATCTTGATCCTGCAACCTATTCGGCACTTAATTTCCGCAGTCTGGGACCGGCTGTTACTTCAGGGCGTATCGGCGATATTGCAGTGCATCCATACGATAAATCGATCTGGTACATTGTTGCCGCTTCGGGCGGTGTATGGAAAACCGTAAATGCCGGTGTTACTTTCGACCCGATTTTCGATGGCGAAGGCTCTTATTCCATAGGCTGTGTGAGCCTTGATCCGCAAAACCCGAATGTGGTTTGGATCGGTTCGGGCGAAAACAATAACCAGCGCAGCGTTGGCTACGGCGATGGCCTCTACAAATCGGAAGACGGCGGAAAATCGTGGAAAAATGTAGGACTGAAAACATCAGAGCATATTGGCCGCATTGCCATTGATCCAACCAACTCTGATGTAGTTTATGTTGCCGCATACGGGCCGCTTTGGTCGGCCGGCGGTGAGCGTGGTATCTACAAAACTACTGACGGCGGCAAAACTTGGAAAGCTGTTTTCCAGATCAGCGAAAACACCGGTTTCAATGATGTAATTATTGATCCGAAGCATCCGAATATTGTTTATGCAGCTTCACATCAGCGCCGCCGTCACGAGTGGACATACATTGGTGGCGGACCCGAATCGGCAGTTTATAAAAGCACCGATGCCGGCGCAACCTGGAACAAACTCGAAAACGGTTTGCCCAAAGGTGATGTTGGCCGCATTGGTCTGGCGCTTTCACCGGTAAATACCGATATGGTTTATGCCATTGTTGAGGCTCGCGACGGAAAAGGTGTTTATCGCTCAACCGACCGCGGTGCAAGCTGGGAAAAGCGCGGAGGTTATTCAACTTCCGGCAATTATTATCAGGAAATTATTTGTGACCCGGTTAATCCAGACCGCATTTATTCAATGGATGTTTGGATTCAGGTTTCTAACGACGGCGGCAAAACATTCAGCGGACTGGGTGAGCGCAACAAGCACGTTGACAATCATGCTCTCTGGATTGATCCGGTGAATACCAATCACATGCTGGCCGGCTGCGACGGAGGTTTGTACGAAACCTGGGATGCAGCAGCCAACTGGAACTACAAATCAAACTTACCGATAACGCAGTTCTATCATGTTACAGTTGACAATGCCCAGCCGTTTTACAATGTGTTTGGCGGAACTCAGGACAACAATACACTCGGCGGCCCATCACGTTCAATAAGCGGAACAGGCATTATTAATTCCGATTGGTTTGTTACCGTTGGCGGCGATGGTTTCAAGAGCGTTGTAGATCCTGCAGATCCGAATATTATTTATTCGCAATGGCAGTATGGCGGACTTGTGCGTTATGACCGCCGCACCGGCGAGCAAATCGATATTAAACCACAGGAACCCGTTGGCGTACCTGCTTACCGCTGGAACTGGGATGCTCCGGTTCTTATCAGTCATTTCGATAATAAGCGTGTTTACTTTGCCGCCAATATTGTTTTCCGAAGCAACGACCGCGGTAATTCATGGAATGCAGTAAGTAATGATCTCAGCCGCGGCATCGATCGCAACAAACTGCCTGTGATGGGCAAAGTTTGGGGGATGGATGCTGTTGCCAAAAACGGATCAACTTCCATTTACGGCAACGTTACAGCGCTTTCAGAATCATGGAAAAACGAAAACCTGCTTGTGGCAGGAACCGATGATGGTTTGGTACAAATCACAACTGATGGCGGCAAAAACTGGCGCAAAGTTGAAAGCATGGCCGGAGTGCCCAATCAAACATTGGTGTGCAATGTGCTTGCTTCGCGACATGATGAAAATGTGATTTATGCTGTGTTCAATAATCACCGCAGCGGCGATTTCAAGCCTTATCTGATGAAGAGCTCCGACAAAGGCAATACATGGACAAACATTGGCAGCACATTGCCTGAACGCGGCTCTGTTTATTGCATTAGCGAAGACTCAAAGAACCCGAATCTGATTTTTACAGGAACTGAATTCGGCATGCACTTCTCGGCCGATGGTGGTAAAAACTGGGTACAGCTTACCGGCGGATTGCCTACAGTGGCAGTGCGTGAAATTGCCATTCAGGAGCGTGAAAATGATTTGGTGATTGCCACTTTCGGGCGCGGTTTTTATGTGCTCGATGATTACTCACCGCTGCAAAATATTACCGCCGAAACGTTCAAACAAACAGCAGCCATATTGCCAGTGCGCGATGGTCTTGCTTATATTCAGTCAACACCGTTTGGACATAAAGGCAAATCATTTCAGGGTGCATCGTTCTACACCGCTGAGAATCCGGGACCGGGAGCAAATATTACCTGGTACCTGAAAGACGATTACAAATCGCTGAAAGAAATCCGAAAAGCAAAAGAGAAAGAACGTGCAAAAAATAATCAGCCCATCACTTATCCGAGTGCCGACAGTATTCGTCTCGAAGATCAGGAAGAAGCGCCTTACATTTTGCTAGTTATAGCCGATGAGCAGGGCAATGTAGTTCGCCGCATGAAGCAAAATGCCAAGAAAGGTTTGCACCGCACGCTTTGGAACGGCCGCCTTGAACGCACAAGCCCGGTTTCGTTTTACACACCTGATCCTGATAATCCATACGAAAGTGAAGATGTAGGACCGCTTGCATTGCCCGGTCGCTATCAGTCGTATCTCGTTAAAGTTGCAAACGGCGTAAGCGAACAACTTACACAGCCGGTGTTCTTTAACTTACGCACACTCGTAACACCAACACTTGCAGTAGATGCGGCCAAGCTTGCCGACTTCAACAAACGTTTGGCGGAGTTCCGCCGTGTTGCTGTCGGAACAGAAGCGTATATGCAGGAGCAGCGTTCGCGCATCAAATTCCTGAAGCAGGCTGCGCTTCAAACACCGGGAGCTTCGCCCGAATTGCTCAAACAAATTCGTGCTGCCGAAGAACAATTAACCAAACTCAACATTGCATTCAACGGCGATAATTCGTTGGCGAGTCGCGAGTTTGAAACACTTCCCGGACTCACCGGCGTTATTGAAAATATCGTGTACAACCTCTGGGCAACCAGCGGACAGCAAACCGGAACCTACGAGCAAAAACTTACAGATGCAAAGACACTGTTTGCTCCGCTGTATGCACAAGTAAAGCAGGTTGATGAGCAGCTTGCCAACATCAACAAACAATTAGAAAACGCCAAAGCACCTTACACGCCGGGACGATTGCCGGTTTGGGATGGCAAATAGTAATGTTGAATTATGAATGCAAAATGTTGAATGATTAATATCGTTTTAAAAGGAACGCCCGACTGCAAGTCGGGCGTTCCTTTTAAAAACATTGTGCATTCATCATTCACAATTCAACATTTTATAGAGCGGCATACTGACTCAAATACTCAAACCGTTCCATGAGTTTTCCGTCTTTGCAAATACTGCCGCGGTCAATGAGTCCGTCTTCATCATTACCGAGCAGGGCGGGAACTACTTTTTCGAGGAGTTCTTTACCGAAGTTTTCGGAAGCATCGCGGGGGAGTTCGCAGGGCAGGTTGTCAACGGCCATTACTGTTATGACTTCGTTGCCGAAAGCTTTGTCGGTAATCTGCTCCGTTACGGGATTGTAGCCGTAGAAGGGTTCGGTGATTGTGCTCGGGCGCATGGTGCTGGGAATCGAGCCGTCGATATCGCAGGTTACATCGGCAATTACGCTGATGCGGAAATCGGGTGTGCGCATTTCCGGTTTTTCAAACAGTCGCGGCGCTTTCGGGTTCCAGTAGGAGCAATGGATGAGCAAATCGCAATGCGGGGTGTATTTGCCGAATGTGCTGCGGAACGTTTCGGGATGCGCGTAGAAATGCTGCGTATTCCATTGACTGCCATCGAGCGGCTCGTTGTAGTTGTTGGAATGCAGTTGAGTATAAACGGCTTCGCGGAACGAGTAGTGGGTAAATTCGTAAGGCGTAATACGACGCATACCAATAAAGCCGAGCAGGGCAATAGCGCCGTTGGCTACACGGCCGTTTCCGGTAATGATGAGCTGGATGTTAGGCAAACGTACTTTGCGGAGTTCTTCTTTGAGTTCCTGCAAATCATGACATTGCCAGGCCGGCTTAAGGTCGAAAAATCCGTAGCGCAAACCGTAACCGCGAATACCGTTGTATGCACCTACAATGCCGGCATAGTAACCAAAACCGATGATGCGGTTGAAATCAGGATCGGTCAGGCATTCGTAGTCGATCATCTGAATACGCTTTTCGATAAGCGCCTGCATCAGTTTTTTGTTGTGCGGTTGTTCTTTGATGGTGTGCGAAAAGAACAAATATTGCTTACCCGGAATCAGATCAGAAACAGGCACTTCTTTAATGCCCATGAGCACATCGCACGATGAGAGATCTTCGGTAAGCGTTACACCGGCAGCGCGGTATTCTTCATCAGAAAAG
Organism: Bacteroidota bacterium; assembly: GCA_046335555.1. Classification (GTDB taxonomy): domain Bacteria; phylum Bacteroidota; class Bacteroidia; order Palsa-965; family Palsa-965. The sequence continues at coordinate 5,257 of JBKDHA010000136.1, read as the reverse complement.
CCGCGCCATTCGCTGGGCTGTACAAGAACTTCGATGTTAAAATCGCGCTGAAGCGAAACACATTGCGCGGGTGTAAAAGGAACACGTTTGTCGCGGGGCTGCTTGCCTTCGCGGAGGATGCCAATTTTCATAATCAATGCTGCTTTCGGTATAATTTAATGATAAAGCCGGAAAGCCCGCAAAGATACGATTTATAAGTTTTAGCTCTTGTCTGGTCTCGGCTCCGCTCGATCTTACAAGGGGATTTTAGAACGGCTCGACCTGACAAGGATCGACAATGTTTTTGAGCCGTTTACACTTTTCGTACCGTCGCGATGCATCGCGACGCCACAAGTGATAATTATTTTTGACTAACAAAATCACTTTACACTTTACATTCAACACTCATCACTCAACATTCATCACTCCGGCGAAGCCGGAAATCAGTATCTTTGTAAGACTTATAAACCTGGGGCCGACCGGTTTTGACAGCGGGTTGGCGGGTGTGTAAGCATGCCGGGCATTGGGAAAGTGGCCCGTAAATCTCAATTCTCAAAACAACAACTGGCGAGTCTAACTACGCCCTTGCTGCTTAATACTAGGTATTAACTAGCAATGCTTCCCGGAAAGCCCCGCCTTGTGGCGTTCCGATCTGAAGCACCGAAAATATGAGGCTGGTGCGGTAAGGTTCCGAATCTGCACGACATTAAGGAACTAAGGAAACAGTAGGTGCGCTTCTGGACCGGCTGTTTCCCGAAAAACAATAAGAAGCTAAGCATGTAGAAGGCACAGTCGTTGCTTGTTTGGACGAGAGTTCGATTCTCTCCGGCTCCACGGAAATGCATTTAAAAAGCTCTTGAGAAATCAGGAGCTTTTTGCATTTGCCCGATACCAACTTTCACCAAGCCATCCCCCCCTTTCACCCATTCCCCCAACAAACAAATCCCTGCCGGTTGCACCTTTGGCTCATCAAAAACAAAAGAGCCATGAAAAAAATCGGAATACTGTTTTTTACCGTTCTGCTCAGCATCCCGGCTTTTGCCGGTGGTTTCTATGAGCAGCTTTGTGCGTTTAACCCCAATTGGAAAAACTATGCACACCGCGCTCCCGAAGGCGCTGCGCGGAATATTACTTCTGACCGGGAGTATGTGCAGGCGCATCTGGGTTCGGTGCTTGGAATTTTAAGTACCAACCCAACTGCTGGCCTCAGTGCCGCACAACTCAGTTCGCGCAGCCAGCTTATTGCTTTGCTCGATGGTTATCGCGTGGCCGGACAGTTCCCGCTCAACTACTACCGTCGCGACCGCATTCCGGTTTTTATCGACGAACACAATACGCATTGCGCGGTTGGCTACCTGCTCATGAAAACCGGGCACGATGATATTGCACAGCGTATTGCCACAACCGATAATTACATTTGGGTGAAAGACATCAAAGATCCGGAAGTATTGGCCTGGCAGCAAACATCAGGACTTACGCTCGATGAACTTAAACTCATTCAGGGTGCTTATGATTCGTATCTCGACAATGCGTTTTACCTGCCCAACAAAAATGAAATACCTCAGAAACCTGCTGTAATTCTGGCATACTTTGAAGATGAACGTACCGGAAAATCACTGAAAGCGGCACCCGAAAACGTTTGGCTGCAGGGCGAAGGCAAGAACGGAATTATACACGGGAAATGGATTCAAAACTTTGCAGTTGGTATTCCGTGGATTGTTGGCTGGTTTGAAAATGGTAAGAAATCAGGCCAGTGGAGAGAATATTATCAGGGCACATCACAGCTTTGCCGTACCGAAATCTGGCGCAATGATAAGCTCAACGGTTTACGCATTCGCTACGACCGCCAAGGAAAAGTGATTGAAGAAATTTTGTTCCGTGAAGGCAAAGTTGTTACAAAGACGAACTACACACCCGAAGATTCGCTGACCTGGATTCGTCGCCCGCTTAATGACTCTATACTTTACACTGAAGTGTATAATTCTAAAGGCGCATTAATTGCTCACGGCAATGAGAAGGTATATAACCCCGGCAACTTGCAGTGGTTTCAGAACATTGAGCTTACAGCGCTCAATACTGCAGCCATTCATGCAAGTTCGCCGGTACAATACACACAGGGATCTTCAGCAATTACGCTGGCAGATATGTTAGGTACTTCGCCGTCGCGCCGCAGATACTATCCCGGTCGTGTGCAACTTTTCGGCAGCCCGCAATTGGTTCAGTATTTGAAAGAAGGAAAGTGGACGTATTACAAAGAATACAATTATGCAGCGAATGATGATCAGTACTACAAAACATTGCACGGTTCGCTGATGACGAATTACAAACACTTTGCGACAACACTTATTACATCGCTCAGTATGTTTGAGAATTTTCAGATGAATGTTAATCAGGATTCAATACTTGTTGAATATGTTAATAATCAGATACTGGACTTTTATGCTCCGTCGCTAAACGATTGTGCTCATCTGAAAGTGAATTATTACAGTAAAGATGTTTCAAATCGTATGCAGATGATTTACTGGAATTATGAACAACCCAGACCAGCTCTTTTAGTGAAAGATTGCGGACGGTACGACAAGAGCGGAGCACGAATAGGTGAGTGGCGCCATTTTAATGATCGCGGAGAAGTATATAAGAAAGAGAATTATCTGATTGCCTGGAAAGATGATGATTAATAGTTTTTGTTTGAGTCTAAACCTTCGAGGTCTCCGAGACCTCGAAGGTTTGGTTTTGAGACCTCGAAGGTTTAAACGAAAATTTAGACTCAACTAAAATTAAGTACCTTTAAAGTTGATTACTTCTCTATGAAAACCCTGCTGCTGCTGGTATTTATTTCAGTTTACTCAATAACCGATCTGTCTGCGCAGAACTCGGTGAGGCAGGATACACTGGCAATAGATGCAGGAACTTCGTCTGTAAAAGTTGCGAGTAATAGGTTGCTGCAATCAATAGCAGATAAAAAAAGCAATTCAGAAATTGCGGCTAACTATGCTGAACTTGCAAAAGCATTAGCGAATACAGGCGATTATGCGAAAGCTTTATCCTATATAAATAAAGCAATTCAGCTTGAGTCGGATACAAAAGCAAAAGTAAATTTGGGTACTTACTATCGTGAGCTTGGGCGTATTCAGGAATTGCAGAAGAATTATGCGCAGGCATCAGCAAGCTACCGCAAAGCATCCGAATTATCGGGCGATAGTTTGTCTAAACGATTAAACCGAAATGATGCACAGCGCATGCAGGTGAAATCATCGCCCGAAGCTGAACTGGAATTACTGAACAGCAATGCTTACATACTTAGCAACTCAAACAACAATCGCGAGAAAATCAGGAATTTCACGCAAATTGCTAATACCAATATTTCGCTCAACAACAATGCTGGTGCATTAGAAAATTATCGCGATGCTTTAAATTCTGTTGACAGTACCAGCGAAGAAGCGGTTGAGATCAAAAGCAATATGGTTGATATAATGGCAAGCAACAAAGATGTTGAAAACGCCATTGTGCTTCAGAAAGAAATTCTGGTAAGTGCTTTCAATATAGATAATGTTACGATACAATTAGAACAGCTTCGTAATTTCTCGGTACTTCTTCTCCAAATAGACAGTACACAAGCTGCAATTAATATACTGGATAATGCTTACCAGCTTGCTCTTTCCAAAGGAAACATAAAAGAAGCGCGACAATGCTTACTGGCTTTGACTTCTGTTTACGAAAAAAATAAACAGAACGATAAAGCACAACTGCTTTACAGCAATTTTGTGAAGCAGTTGGATACTTTGCTTGCCAAAGACAGCAGCATTATCGATAAAAAGTTGTTCCTGATTAATGAAGATAAAATCTTTGAACTCGAACAACAGCAGCTGCTCAAAGATGAACTCATTTTACGCAAGAACCGATCAAACTATGCACTTATTGGTTCGCTGCTTTTACTTTTGCTTCTGCTGGGCATTATTGTGAAAGCACTTTTTTCGATCAGAAAGCGCAATAAACTTATTGCCCTGCAATCGCTCCGGCGCGAAATGAATCCGCATTTTATTTTTAACAGCCTGAACAGCGTAAATCAGTTTATTGCGGTAAACAATGAGCGCGAAGCCAACAAGTACCTGACTTCCTATTCGAACCTGATGCGCAACATCATGGAAAATTCGAATAAAGATTACATTGCGTTAAGCACCGAACTGGATCTGTTGCGAAAGTATCTCGAACTCGAAAAACTTCGCTTCTCAGATAAGTTCGATTATCGCATTGAAATTGATCCTGAAATTAATGCCGATGAAGTTCAGGTACCCAATATGCTCATACAACCTAACCTCGAAAATGCCATCTGGCACGGATTGCGGTACAAAGAAACTCCGGGTTTGCTCTTGCTGAAGTTTAAGAAAAACGGCACAAAAACTGTTGCCATTATTGATGATAACGGTATTGGCCTTGCCGAAAGCAAACGAATCAAAACCAGCAATCAGAAACGCTATGAATCGTTAGGGTTGAAGAATGTTGAAGAACGAATTAACTTGCTGAACAGTATTTACAAAACGATCATCAATTTTCAGATCACAGAAAAAACCGGCAGCGAAACCGGTACAGAAGTAAGAATAGAATGGTAGGTACAAAAATCAGAAGTGTAATTGTAGAAGATGAACTTTCGGCTCGTGAAGCACTGAAAGCTTATCTCGGCAAATATTGTCCGCAAATAGAAGTGATCGGAGAAGCGCATGATTCGCGGCAGGCAGTTACTATTTTGCACGACCTGCAACCGCAATTGGTTTTTCTGGATGTTGAATTACCGTTTGGCAATGCATTTGATATTCTGGATGCCTGCAAAGACTTGAAATTTGAAACAATTTTTGTTACTGCCTTTTCCGAATACTCGTTGCAGGCACTCAATCAAAGCGCTGCTTATTACCTGCTCAAGCCGGTTGGTATCGAAGAACTGATAGCAGCGGTTGATAAGGCTATTCAGCATATCCATGTAAAATCAGGACTGAACAGAAATCAAATTGCGGTTGAAAATTTCAGAGAGCAGCAAACCCGAAAACGTCAGGTAATTTTACCCACACTCGAAGGCTTTGAGGTCATTAAAATCGAAGAAATTATCCGCCTGCAGGGCAACGGAAATTTTACAGATATCTTTTTAACAATACTCCGGTAGTATTTCATGCCGCTATCCTGCCCCAATTACAGCACTTTTCATAAATCCGCCTGATTTTTTTGCAACTTAGGTCAATATCTAAGTTGCAAAAAATTAAATGTGCAAGCGTCTTATTTTGCTGCT
>JBKDHA010000135.1:0-3242 GCA_046335555.1 Bacteroidota bacterium | reverse complement strand
ATTATGAATAGGCGTAAACACAAATAATGAGCAAAATATATACAAACTTAAACAACGACTAAAATTAAAATCCCGAGCATTTATCAGGCGCTAAATACTGTATCAACTAAAAAAGTACACCAGCTGAATTTTTTCAATATTGAAATCTCCCAAGTAGGCAATTACAGTTATGAAAAAACTGGCATTTCTTTTTGCAGTTAGCTTTTCTCTGGTACTCAAAGCGCAGTCGCCCGCTTTGCTCAACACGCATTGCGGAAGCAAGCCGCAAGCCCTTTTCATTTCTTCCGACTCATTAAACTCTGCATTTGCGCAACCCGATTCGTTAGTCGAAATCACCCGCATTAGCTTTGCAGATAACCGTTTGTTGGAGGTAAAAAAGTATCCGAATAGCAGCGAGGTAAAACTTACCTGCTTTATCCAAGTTTACAGTAAAAAAATTGATCCTCCGGCTGCGCGCTATTGGGTTTCAAAAACATACACCTTCAGCCGCGATTCGGCCAAAGACATTGTGCGCGTGCTGCAATTTCTCAAACCCATTCCCGACGGGAAACAACTTTGCAATCAAATGCCTTCGTGCATGAGTACCAGTATTGACGTTGAAATCAAAACCAAACAAGTTTACTCATACAGATCCTGGATCAATCCCGATACATGGCATGATTCCATTGTGCAAAAAGCACCACTGCTTGCTGTGCTCAATTATCTCTTAACGATTTCTAAACCATACTCGGCAAGCTTATCCGCACATCTTCCTCCCGGATTATACACGGAGAGTATTTTTGTGATGAGAGTAACAGGTAAAACCCGCAAAAACGGGTATTACGAAAAACGCCGGTTAAACGGCAAATTGAAAGAACAAGGCTTTTACCAAAACGGCGAGAAAAACGGCGAATGGTGTTATTACAGCAAGAAAGCAACAACACGTTTGCAGGGACAATTGGTGAACGGAACCCGTGAGGGATTCTGGTATTTGGTAAGCACAATTTATGAGATACGCATCGACGGAAGCGAGTACCGCAACGGGCGCGTGGTGGGGCGCATGACGATGTCTTGGTGATGGGTTTTGAGTGGTAAACTCTGGTAAATCTGATTGATAATCGGTATCTTTATTTAAAAATCGAAAATAATGAATACCATATCCATTCGAGAACAATTACGCCAATACATCAATTCTGCCAACGAAGAATCGTTGCAGAAGCTTGTGGTTTTTGTGAATGAATATCTTGATACTGGGAATGTGTTGGGAAATGAGGAATTAACAGAGGCGCAGAAAAACGAACTGGATAAGCGGATTGATTTAAAAGCGAAAGGGGAGGCACTCTATTCAAGTTGGGATGACGTAAAAAACCGCATCATGCAACGAAAATTAAATTCGAAAGCCGGATAATGGATTTTGAGATTCTGATCGAGCATAAAGCTGAAGAAGAAATATTGCGTTGTATTGATTACTATAATAATATCCGCAATGAGCTTGGCTGGGAGTTTTTGACTGAGTTAAATTATAATTTCCATTACCTTTCGCAATATCCTTATGCCAATAGTCTGAGTTACAAATCGCTCAGAAAGTTGTGTCTGAAACGATTCCCCTTTATAGTTTATTACTCCATTGAGGGCAATGCCATTCATATTGAAGCGGTGTTTGATTGCCGGCGGGGCCCGGATACTCTTTCGCATTTTATTTCTGCTGATTTGAAGTAAATCATTGGCTTTCCGTATTATTATTTCAAACGTGTGCTTATCTTCGTACAACTGTGCAACACCTTTTGCAAACCATATCATCTCTCCTTATTGCCCGTCCGGCATTGCTGCTGATTCCTGTGCGAATTAGATAGCCCGGCGGCGTAGTTGTTTTTTATCCTTTTGCGTTTCGCCGGGCCTTTTTAAGCTGACTCTCCTCAAGAGCCAGACAACCGCGTTTTACGCTCTTTTAACTAACTTCGCGCGCAATGAAAAAATATCCAGAATACCCTGCACTTAATTTGCCCGGAATAGCCGAGGCAGTTCTTGCCGACTGGGACAAAAATCAGATTTTCGAGAAAAGTGTGAGCACCCGTGAAGGTGCCGAGCCATTTGTATTTTACGAAGGACCGCCTTCGGCAAACGGAATGCCCGGCATTCACCACGTTATGGCGCGTACACTCAAAGACATATTTTGCCGCTACCAAACACTGAACGGCAAACAGGTGAAACGCAAAGCCGGTTGGGACACCCACGGCCTGCCCATCGAACTAAGCGTTGAAAAAACGCTGGGCATCACCAAAGAGGCCATCGGCAAAACCATTTCTATTGAAGACTACAACAAAGCCTGCCGCACCGAGGTGATGAAATACACCCACCTCTGGGAAGATGTAACTCGCAAAATGGGCTACTGGGTGGACATGAAGCATCCCTACATCACTTACGAAAACAAATACATTGAAAGTGTGTGGTGGCTGTTGCAGCAGTTGTACAAGAAAGGCTTGCTCTATAAAGGCTACACCATTCAGCCATATTCACCGGCTGCAGGCACAGGACTTTCATCGCACGAGCTCAACCAGCCGGGCTGCTACAAGCCGGTGAAAGATCGTTCGGCCGTGGCTATGTTCAGCGTTAAAGCATCAGAACAGGCCGCTAAATTGTTTGGCAGTGAATCAGTAAGCATTCTTGCCTGGACAACCACTCCGTGGACGCTTTCGTCGAACACGGCGCTGGCTGTGGGCAAAGACATTGACTATGTGCTTGTGCAATCGTTCAACGCATACAGTCACCAGCCGATGCGTGTGGTGCTTGCAAAAAACCTTCTCGGCAATTACTTCGATGCGAAGATGGCCGAAGTAGCTTTGGAAGACTACAAAGCCGGCGATAAAAAAATTCCGTACCGCGTGCTTGCCGAATGCAAAGGCAGCGACCTCGTTGGCCTCGCCTACGAACAACTCCTGCCTTACACCCTGCCTGCCGAAACACCCGAACAAGCTTTCCGCGTTATTGCCGGAGACTTTGTAACCACCAGCGATGGTACCGGCATCGTACACATTGCGCCCACCTTCGGTGCTGATGATATGCGCGCCGCAAAAGCGGCCGGTGTGCCTGCAATGCTTGTGCGCGATGATAACGACAAGCTCGTGCCGCTGGTTGATTTGCGCGGAAAATTCCGCCCTGAAATGGGCGAGTTTGCCGGCGAATACGTGAAAGCCGACTACCTCAGCGATGCCGAGAAAGCCGCCGAAGTGGAACGCATGAAAGCGCTTTCGGGCACTCCGCTG
>JBKDHA010000134.1:0-36616 GCA_046335555.1 Bacteroidota bacterium | reverse complement strand
GAACAAATATATACAAAGTGTTTAGCAGAAGCAGCTTATTACATTGAAAGCAATGGTGAAGCGGCAATTGTTGATCCGCTTCGCGAAGTACAGCCATACATTGATCTGGCCGAAAAACGCGGCGCTAAAATCAAGTATATTTTTGAAACACATTTCCATGCCGATTTTGTTTCCGGTCACGTTGATCTTGCCCGTAAAACCGGCGCAGCCATTGTGTACGGCCCTACTTCTCTCAAAACCGGTTTCGATGCTGTAATCGGGCACGACGGACAAGTTTTTGAGCTGGGAAAATCAACCATTCAGCTCATTCACACGCCCGGACATACCATGGAAAGCAGTTGCTTTCTGCTGAATGATGAAGACGGAAACCCGCATTCGATTTTTACCGGCGACACATTATTTATTGGTGATGTTGGTCGCCCCGATCTTGCACAGCATGTAATTGCCGAAATGACGCAGGAAAAACTCGCAGCGCATTTATATGAATCGCTGCAAAATAAACTCCTGCCCCTGCCCAATCATCTGATTGTTTATCCGGCTCACGGTGCGGGCAGTGCCTGCGGCAAGAACATGAGTAAGGAAACTACAGATACGCTCGGCAATCAGAAAAAAACTAACTACGCGCTGCGCCCCGGACAAACCAAGGAGCAGTTTGTAGCAGATTTGCTCAGCGGACTCACACCGCCTCCGGGCTATTTCCCGAAAAATGTGCTGATGAATATTAACGGCTACGACAGTGTTGACAACGTGCTGAACCGCGGCACACAAGCGCTGAGCGTTGCAGCATTTGAAGCCGCCGCCGAAGAAACAGGCGCTGTAATCATTGATACACGCACAGCAACTGAGTTTGCTGCCGGACACATTCCCAACTCCATCAACATCGGCATCAATGGCGATTTTGCGGTTTGGGTGGGCACACTCATCAGCGATATTCAACAACCTATTTTATTGATTACCGAACCCGGTCGCGAAGAAGAAGTTGTAATCCGTCTTGCACGCGTTGGCTACGACAATGCCATCGGTTATATCAGCGGAGGTTTTGAAGCCTGGAAAAATGCCAGTAAAGAAATTGCCACCGTCCGCTCAGTAAGTACTGAAGAATTTGTAAACATCGCCAAAGCCAACAGTGAGCTGCCAATTATTGATGTACGTAAAGCAAGCGAGTACAATTCGGAACATATAGTTACCGCCAAAAATATTCCGCTCAACTACATTAATGAAAACATGCAGCAAGTAGATCGCAGCAAAACATGGTATGTACACTGCGCCGGCGGCTACCGCTCCATGATTTTCATTTCCATTCTGCAAGCACGCGGTTTCGATAACCTGATTAATGTAGAAGGCGGATTTTCGGCCATCAAAGCCACCGGCGAACTGCCGGTTACGGATTATGTTTGCCCGAGTACGATGCTTTAGGTGGAAAGCTCTTGTCTGTCTTCGACTATCGCTCAGACAGACAAGAGCATGATAGAAAGCCCGGAGCACAATGCCCAAAAATGCCCTTGTCATCCCTCGACTCCGCTCGAGATGACAAGGGCGAGCTAGAAAGCACAAATAGCCCCTTGTCATGTCGAGCAAAGCCAAACAAGAAAGCTAAAACTCAACATACAAAGTAAATTCTAAAAACAATCAAGGCCCCTTGTCATGTCGAGCGGAGCCGAGACAAGGCAAGCGAAAAAATGCAAAAACTCTTCCTCCGTTTCCGCACCACCCTACTCGGCATCCTACTCGGCGCAGCAGCCGGATATGCCTGGTACTATTTTATCGGATGCAGCAATGGAACTTGTGCCATAACTTCGCGGCCGCTGAACAGCACGTTATACGGCGCATTGATGGGGTTTCTTCTCTCACAAAGTTTTTCAACAAAAACAGAAAATAAGAATGAACATGAACGCTAAAACAATTATTGATGTACGTACCCGCGGCGAATTCAGCGGAGGGCATGTGGCAGGAAGCATTAATATTCCGCTGCAGGAACTGGAAGAACGCTTAGACGAAATCCGCACAATGCCGCAACCTATTGTGCTTTGCTGTGCCAGCGGCGGAAGAAGCAGCAGTGCAACAGCTTTCCTGAGCCGCGAGGGTATCGACTGCAGCAACGGCGGAAGCTGGATGGATGTAAATGCAATTGTTTAAACTGAAACAGATGAGTCAATTTCAGGCATTTATTTCGGGGTTGAGTTTTTTACGCATCCTGCGTTTTGCATTGGGTGTTTTTATGGGCATACAGGCTGTTCACGGCAAAGATATTTTGGCCGGTGTACTCAGCGCTCTCCTGCTTTGGCAGGCTTATACAAATACCGGTTGCTTCGGAGGCAGTTGCAGTGTTCCGGTAACCACTAAAAAAGCGGATGCCGAAATTGAAGCTGAGGAGGTGAAAGGCAAACTGTAAATTACCGCATGACAAAAGAAAACGCATACAAAATACTTGATGACAGAATAGAATTTGACTTCTATAATCTGTTTTTTAGTTCATTGCATAAAGACAGAATTGTTACGTTAGACAGAATTAATGCCGTTGACTTAACTACTTCACCTCATTCTCTCATTATTGATAACAGAGAAATAATTTTTCTAAATCACAATGACACAGATTCATTAGAGACTTTTGCTGTCAAAAACAACATTCCCCTATCGACACATTTTGACACTTGGGCAATCTTGACAAGAGACTATCTCGACACAGAACTTGATGAACAAATAATTAAAGAGCAAGACGAAAAACTTGAATCAATTGGAATTAGTCAAAATGAATTTAAGGATATAAGCAATGAAATTGAGTGGACAATGTTCGGAACAATGGAATGGGCTTATCTCGGACTATGGGACGTGTTTGCAATGAAACAATACAGAAATCCATTTTATCGTTTTTTTGGGAAAAGCTTTTATTGGAAATTAATGGCAATTGGACTAAAAGGAAGTGAATACGAATACAGACCGAAAAGCAGCAGGTAAAAGCCCCCTACCGCATCTACGAAACAAAACCCGTAACATCCTCCGGATTCCCGAAACAATTGGTTGCTTACTGCAGTAAATTGTAAATAGCTTTTTTCAGCCGGTTTATTGTTAAATGTGCCTTATACCCTTGTCTGTAGCCACAACAAAGGTGTAAGGCATTTTTGTTTGTTGTCTATTTTGTTTATTTATATCTCCGGTATTTATTTTATGCAATATTCGAAAATCATATATATACCTATAACAACTTGTCATTTAACTACTTACGAATTATATATTGTAAAATAAGTTGATCATAGGGATTGCATATATTTGAGAATTGGCTGCAAGTTTAGACAGACCACAACCGACAATTAAACCTTTTAACATTTTGTTCGTCTAACCTTTTCAAAACATAAAAAAATGCGAAGCTTATTTTCACTATTGCTATTGACAATTTTATCTTGTTCAAAAGACAATAACACAACAACAGAACCTACACCACAAGCATTTGTAGGAACAAAATCTATTACATACAATGGAGTTAATGTTAACTTGGTTATAGACAAACCTGCTTTAAAGGAAGTGGATGTTTTAGTAATGTATCACGGAACTGTTATGTATGACAGTTTAATTTTAGACGCTTCTACCTCACTTATAGACAAAGTAAAAACAATTTTAGACAGAGAAGATATGATGCTAGTGAGTGTTGCCTATCCTGAACAAAATTTACTAATGGGCGACAACATTCGTGAAGCAGAAGCAGGATTACTTTGGGTAAAAAATAAAGCAAACGAAGAATTAGGCGTAACCGTCAAAAAAGTATTTTTACTCGGGCATTCGCAAGGTGGTTATTTGGTAACACGACTAAACACAATGCACCAAACCAACGGAGTAATTGCCAATGGACCAGGGCCATTAAACCTAGTGTATCGTTGTCAATTAGAAGAAAACGGAACAATTCCAAATGGAATAACTTGTACACTGCTAAGAAACACCTACGGTACAACAACAGCAAATCCAACTGCTTATTTGCAACGTTCTTTGTTGAACTTTACGACAGGATTTAAGTCAGACATTTTATTTGTACAAGGACTTAACGACACACCTATTCAAATGTATTCTTGGCCAACTTTTAAACAAGATGTGATGAACTGTACTACTTGCCAAAACAGTCAATTTTTAGAGTTGGCAGGTGAAGGACATAGTGCATTGTTTACAAGTTCATCGGCAAAAACAGAGTTTAATAATTTTATAAATACACGATGACAAAAAGAAAAATCCAGCTAACAAGGGTTTGTGTCAGGCGGACTGACATGCAAACTTAAAGTTTTTTGCTTCTATTCTAGTTTAGTACTGATTGATAGTTTTGTGCTCTGAAATCCGTCACTGCACCAAGCGCCAAAACGTTAGCTGGCATTGTAAAATGACAAACAGAAATCAGGACATAGACGACCTTTTATCAATGTTTCACGACTTTGATATTGTGACTGCAGAATTAAAAGATAACACTTTAGTTCTTGCGATAACAATTCCTTGGGGTTCAATGTGGATAAAGGATGACTATACTTATACAATTCGGCTTGAATTAATAGGTTGCACTTATTTCAGTTGTGACTATTACAAAATAAAAAGTAACGAACTAATTAAAATTGGTGACAATAGGTATCAAAGAGACACTGAGAAAATAACAACAACTAATCCTGCAGACCTAAACGGACTTGAACTATCAATTCAAAGTAGAACAAATATTCAACTTGACACATATGAACTTCACTGTATCTGTAATGAAGAAATTGATTTTGCAACAATAACTTTAACAACTACAGACTTTTGCATTTTTGACCAAGACGGAAAAGAAATTACACTTGAGACAATGAAGCAATGGTCGACAGATTGGTGGGATGGAATTCAAAAAATGTGGGACAAACAGAAACAACAACGACCCGCTAACAGCAGCTTGCCCCTAATGGGGCGTTCGTGGTGGCAGAAACCTCTAGGCTCCGAATAAATTTTAATCGTAGCTTGACAGGTTGGTGCTCCGAAAGCCCCGCCCTTGCCAAGCCGCAAACCGTTAGCACTCATTGAAACAGACAACAAATGACCAACAAAAAAACAAATTGACATTACAAGATATGACACAAGACGAACAAATAATTGAATGCGAAGAAAGACTTTTAGAGGCAATCAAAACTGGGAACATCCAAGTTCTCGATGAACTGCTACACGACAATCTATTTTTCAATATTCCAACCGGACAGACAATTACCAAAGAAATGGATATTGAAAATTATCGTTCTGGTATTATGACTGTTTACGATATTTCGACAAGCGACCGAACAATAAAGACAACTGAAAATGTTTCGACTGTTGTAGTTACTGTTTATTTAAAAGCAAAATATGCGGACCAAATTGTTGATGGAAAGTTTAGATATTTAAGAGTATGGAAATTGTCTGATAATTCTTGGAAAGTAATTACAGGAAGCGGATTTCAAATTCAATAGAATGACCGATACGAAATAACAACGAACCGCTAACACGGGTTTGCGTCAGGCGTGCTACCGTGAAAAATTGGAGCTTTATACTTCTATTCAAGTTCAGTGCTGGTTGACATTTTTGTGCTCCGCCCCCCACTCTAACCTCCTACAAATCAATCCAAATACTCGCTCAAAAACAAAAAAAGCAACTATTTTGCAACCGAATTTTAAATTGCCGGTCTAATAGTGAAATATGAGCAATGAGGGCAATCATTTTTCTGACAAAGCTATTGTAACCAATATCTTGAATGGAAACATTCAAGACTTTGCTGCTGTAGTAAAAAGTACAGAAAAATTGGTCGCTCAAATTGTGCGTAAAATGACGGCCAATGAAGATGATCAAAAAGACCTTTTGCAAGATATTTACCTGAAAGCCTACCAAAACTTGGCTTCATTTCAGTTCAAATCCAAATTATCAACCTGGATTGCTAACATCGCTTACAATACAACTGTAAGTTATCTCCAGAAAAAGAAAATCCCAATCGTAGAGATAGCAAAGACAGCTGAAGACAAGTTTCTGGTACCTGAAAATCCAGAATTAGAAATTATCAAAACCGAAGCGGTTGAAATTCTTAATGCGGAAATAGCCAAACTTCCGCCCTTGTATAAAACGTTAATCACACTTTACCATCTGGAAGAATTGCCTAACAAGGAAATTTCAGAAATCACCAACTTGCCCGAAGGAACAATAAAAAGTTACCTGTACAGAGCAAGGCAAATTCTGAAAGACAATATCAATCATCAGTATAAAAATAAATAGTTATGGAAAGCAGCCATTTAACCGACGAAATTTTGCAGGCATATCTATTAAAAGAGATACATGATGATACTGTATCTGCGCATCTTACCGTGTGCTCAACGTGTCGCGAAAGGCTTGAAGAATATCAGTTTCTGACCGACAACGTAAAAGAAATTAAACCTGAAACTTTTTCTTTTGATGTTGCTGCTTTGGCAATGAATACGGTTATGCTTTATGAGCAGAAGAAACGAAAAAAACAGGAATTCGTTTTTTGGGGAATTTTAGTGATCCTGCTAATCGCCATTTCATCTTTTTCCATTCCTTATCTACCGAAGATAATTGCAATTTTTTCTTCAAAATCTGTTTTAACAGCTCTGCTGGTAACAGGAACAGGTTTAGTTGTATTGCTTTTTTTGCTGGCCGATATTGTCCGGAACTACAAAGCAAAAAAAGATCAACTTTTTAAAAATAATTTGCAACCGATACGTTAAATCGCGGTCTAATCAAGTAGAATTCAAAATCAATTAAGACATGAAAAAAATAGTAGCAAGTATTCTGATTCTGCTGGCAACAGTTCCCGCTTTTGCACAAGACATGCTTACAGCAAACGTTGATGAGCCTTTTGTAATAGAGCCTGTAAGCGAAATACTACTTCCTATTTTGTTTATGTCATTTTTGGTATTCATGCTCGTTTCTTTGGTGAAGTATTTTTTAGAGTATCGCCTAAAAAACAAACTCATTGAGCGAGGAACGCCTGAGCAGCTTTCAGCATATCTATCCAACAAAAATGATAAGGAAAAGCAGAATGAAGCGATCAAATTAGCTATTCTATTCTGTGGCCTTGGTACAGGTTTGATACTGGTTTATCTAACTGCTCCCATTCAGATTCATTCCTTAGCGATCATGGCTCTCAGCCTTGGACTAAGCTATCTGGCGTATTTCTTCTACCTGCGCAAGTAGAAATACATCGCCTGTTCACACTTTTTTGCGGCATTATTTTAAAAACCTCATAGCCTGAGGCTGGTAATTTATTGCCTGAAAAAAGCGATTCAACTCATTTTAAAATCAATCTTAAAATCATAAAACAATGAAATATACATTCGTATGTATATCTCTTTTAGTTGCCCAATTCATTTTTGGACAAGAAAAACAATCGGCCCGCGAAGGCACAGCTTCGAGTACAGCTTTCACAAAAAACACAGAAGCCGAAGTTGATGCAATCTTCAATCAGGCCTACCCAGTCAATTCGCCGGGAGCAACTGTTTTGATTGCCAAAGGCGACACGATACTTTACAGAAAGGCGTTTGGTATGGCTAACTTAGAATTGAATGTACCCATGAAGCCCGAAAGCGTATTTCAGTTGGCTTCAATTACCAAGCAATTTACAAGTGTTTCCATTTTGATGCTGCAGGAACAAGGCAAACTCAGTCTGAAAGATCCTCTGTCAAAATACATTGCAGACTACCCAAGAGGAAATGAAATTACGCTGCACCATTTGCTGAATCATACTTCGGGCATCATGAGCTTTACCAATTTGCCTGAATTCAGAACAAAAACCCGGCTCGATATGGCTCCTGAAGAAATCATTAGCAGTTTCAAAAACGTGCCATTGGAATTTAACCCCGGCGAAAAGTTTGCATACAGCAATTCGGGCTATTTCCTTTTGGGATATATCATCGAGAAACTATCTGCTATGAGTTACGAGGATTTCATTCAAAAAAACATTTTCGATAAACTCGGTATGAAGAATTCTTACTATGCCAATACCTACAAAATTATTCCCAACAGAGTTAATGGTTACCAGGTATATGAAGGCAATTACGAAAATGCCGAGTATATGAGTACAACTATTCCTTATGCTGCGGGTTCATTAATGTCAACTATTGATGATCTGTTTTTATGGAATAAAGCGATTCACAACAACACGCTTATTTCGGCAAACAGCAAACAAATAGCCTTTAACAACCACACCTTAACCAACGGGAAGCATAGCAATTATGGGTATGGCTGGTATATTAATGAAATTGCAGGCATCACTACAATTGAACATCCGGGCGGAATTAATGGCTTTACTACATCTGGTATTTATATTCCCGGAAAAAATATTTATTCAATTGTATTAACGAATCTTGACGATGGTAAAGGTCCGGAAGCCAGCAATTTAAAAGTTGTTTCTGCGCTATTGGGCAAACCCATTAGAGAAAAGGCCGTTGTAAAACTTTCGGAAAAAGAACTAAAAAAATGGGTTGGCGCTTATCAGTTTGAGGAAGTTGTACGCTTTATTACTTACGAAAACGGTATGCTTTACAGCACGCGTGAAGGAGGCCGCCCGATGAAACTTGAGCCATTATCAGGAAATGAATTTAGATTTGAAAACAGTTTTTCGGCTTATACATTTTCTATGAAAAATGGCAAAAAACAAGTTCTCTTTACAGACCGCATTATTAAAAGCATTGGTGTTGAAACTGATAAAAAGCCATTAGCCGAAAAAGAATCCATACAATTACCTCCAAGTATTCTAATAAAATATGTTGGTGTTTACGACCTGCAACCCACTTTTCAAATTGAAATTGAAATGCAAAACGACCGCCTTTTTGCAATAGCTATGGGACAACCAGCAATTGAGATTTTTGCAGAAACCGAGAATAGTTTTTTTATGAAAGAAATGCCTGCTCAAATTGTGTTTAATTTAAACGCTGACGGAACTGTAAAAAGTCTTACTTTTTTTCAGGGCGAAATTCCAATGGAAGGAGTGAAAATTAAGTAGTAAAAAACTTTGGATTAAGATGATGGGAATATCGTATTGGCAAAAGTGAAGCCAGCTCATCTCCAACCTACCGCATCAACGTAACAAACCCGCTGGCATCTTGCGGATTCCCGAAACAATCGGTTGTGCGCAAACGCCAGTAATACACTCCCTCCTCAGCAGGCGAACCATTAAACGTACCATCCCAACCCTGTGCCGGATTGGCACTGCGGAAAAGCGGCATTCCCCAGCGGCTGAAAATTTCCATTTCAAACCCGTTGAGTGCAGATGAGGAAACAACAAATATGTCGTTTATTCCATCACCGTTGGGGGTGAATACGTTAGGCGAAATTACAGACCCGCCATTCGTTTCGGGGCAGGTGTTACTGCGCTGGTAACGCCATAAAGTATTGGATATAGATGGCGCTATGGTATAGCCGCCAAACAACCAGAAATCGCCATTTTGTGAGGTAAAACCTACTGAACCACCCTGACCGCCGGGCTGGCTGCCAGCCGAAGAAACCTGAAATGAGCCGTAGCTAGAAAGCTGACTTGATAATAATGTACCATCAATCCAGTTAAACTGAAGCGTAGCCGGATTAAACATCCAAAGCGCATTTTGCGTGGCCGACGCAGATAAATCTTGAAACCCACCAAGCTGCCAGAAGTTACCACACTCGTCGGTCCAGCAGGCACGTCCTTCTAAGTTACCGGCTGGTGCCTCTGTGCCAAAATTGCAGGTCATGAAAAATTCAGCCGGAGGATCAGGCAGGTTGGTTCCTGCCATCCAGGTCCATTGCAAGGTTGCAAGATCATATTTCCACATATCATTACGCACACTAGATTGAGCTGATGACAAATCAAAACCACCCCAGAGCCAGAAATTGCCATACTGGTCTTTCCAATGAGAATACACACATCTGCTTCCCGGGGTATTGGTAGTTGCCGGAATCTGCTTCGATCCCCAAACAGGCGGTACTGGCGCCCCACTATTACTTCCACTCATCCACGTCCAGTTATTTGTAGCCTGATCATATTTCCACATATCATCAAAACCGCTCGTGCCGCCAAAGAGCCAGAGTTCATTGGCCCCTTCCCAGGTTGCATTTGTTTCGTCGCGGGGTGGCGGTAAATTGCCAGGATCCGCTACGCCCCGAATGCCAAATACTCCTGCACCACCTGACGTATTAGGGCCTTTCATCCAGATCCATTCATTAGTAGCAATGGTATAACGCCATAAGTCGCTCAGTAAACCATCAACCCCATTCACATCTATCCCTCTGCCGCCAAAAAGCCAGAGGTGTCCGCTATTGTCTGTCCAGGTTGCAGCCCCAAAGGCACGCGCTCCGGGGTAGTTGGCTGTTGACGGAACACCCTGCGTACCATATACCCCTGCCGACTGAGTTTGCGGTCCGCTCATCCATGTCCAGTTATTGGTAGCGGGTTCAAAACGCCACAAACCGTTATGATAATCAAAAGTATTTCCCTGAATCCCGCCAAAAATCCAAAAATTACCCTGCCCGTCGGTCCAGTTTGCCGTTTCGTAAAGCGCAGGCGGAGTGTTGCCCGGCGCCGCTATTCCCTGAGTACCCCAAACAGCTACTCCATTATCAGCGTTGCTGCCATGCATCCACGTCCATGTGCCATTCTGTGAATTGGATGTTACTGAAAAACTTAAAAGTAAAACGAACAATAAATAGCGCATACAATCTGTAATTAAATAATTACAAGTACAATTTAGCTAAAACCCGCAATACGTATAATCATCAATAGTTATTTTTTTGTAAATTACCCTTAAGTATTTAGTATATTCTCAATATTCATCGCACAAGTGTTACAAACCCCGTCACATCCTCCGGATTCCCAAAACAATCTGTAGTACGCAAACGCCAGTAGTAAACACCTTCCTCAGCCGGTGAACCGTTAAACGTACCATCCCAACCCTGTGCCGGATTGGCACTGCGGAAAAGCGGCGTGCCCCAGCGGCTGTAAACCTCCAAATCAAAACCTTCGGCAGCGGCGGTGCTGAAATCAAGCACATCGTTAATGCCGTCGCCATTGGGCGTGAATACATTGACAGGTGCAACTACTCCGGCATTACCAAAATCAACCTGCACTGTATCTGAAAACACGCAGCTGCCGTTGGTTACGGTTACTGCATACTGCCCGGCAGCGCTAACGGATAACGACTGTGTAGTATCGCCGGTTGACCAGACATAAAGCGAACTTGCTGCGCCGGGAAATAATGGTTGTATGAGCAATTGAGGCGTGCAGGAGACTAATTCACGTGGATAAAGTTCATCGCTCAGCAACTCAACGGCAATGGTATCTGACGAAGTTAGCTGACAGGCGGTATCGGTTACAGTTACCGCATACAAACCGGGCGAATTAACCTGAATAGTTGAGGCTGTACTTCCGTTCGACCATTGATAAGTTGAGCCCGATGATGCGGAAGTTGATAAAAGCAAATTAACTGCTCCTCCGCAAAAAGTAGTGTCAGGCCCGAGTGATACGGGATTCGGAACGCCCGAATCATCAATACGGTTGGGCAAACCGCCTTGCGAAAATCCGGATCCGAGCTGCACTGCATTTAACTGAAAATTACAACCCGCACCAAGCACATCCGGATTATTGATGACTTCTAATTGATTCAGGAAGGATGCAACATAAATTTTATTGTCGGGCCCGATCTGAAGTGCCGAAAAATACAAACCCAAACTCAGCATATTGTCTCCTGCAATAAACTCTGAGGCAACTATTGCCGCCGGACTGCCGGCCAGTAAATTGTATTGATAAATTACACTGTTGATATTTATTGCATAGTAAGAAACATACATCACATTACTGTTTGGCGAAAATGAAAGTCCGTAAGCGGCATCGGTTCCGTTTGACTGCGGATAAGCTATAGTAACCGGGTTGGTAATTACACCTGTGGCATCATCAAAATCAAAAACCTCGGCAAACGACTGCGCACCGTAAACAACAAGCCCGATACGCTTTCGGTTGGGCGATATTTTCATGTAACCAATGGTTGATTCGAAGAAAAGTGTGGTGTTGAGATGCGGCGTACCCACATTCGATAAAATCGGCGGTAATATGCCCGAAGATGTTAACTGAAACGCCTGAAACTGATTATTTAAATAGGTATGTGTCACGATCCAGTAATCCGTACAATTTGCGTGACGACAGGCTGAAATTTTTTCAGTTGTAGGAGGTCCCTGCAGCAATACATTGATCACAGTTACATCACCAAACCCATTGTTCAGCGTCATATCAACAATAGAATAATGAATACCCACATTGGGCGAGCTGTAACCGCCCTGATCTGCCGTAAAAACATAATACTGCGTACTGCTTCCGGGTCTCGGAACAATAACTGCCGATTGTGTTGAAGAAGAATTGCCTAAGAGATTTTGGTTGGCGCCGGGCATGGGCTGGTTATTGCGATTCCAGATGGTTACGCCATCAGTATAAAACAACAGCATTCCAGAAGCATCACAAATAGAAGCACTGCCTTCAGTAGTCGAAATCTGGCTGCCGGAAACAGCTACAGGCGTGCCAGAATTAAAATCTACAGCGGCGTTTAGTCCGAAATGCCAGACATTATTTTCGCCTTGTGCATGAGCAGTTGAGGCAAACAAAATCAAACTGATGAGCAGAAAAAAATGGCGCATGAGCTGAGGGGTTTTAACAGCAGATTGTAAAAGCCTGCAACGCTATTAATAACACTTTGCCCCTGCTAAAGTTCATTCCGTTTATTAAAACTTAATGAAAGCTAAATTTCTGCATCAGATCATTAACAGGCTGTTAGCTCCATTTTTCGCAAAATGCAACTACTTAAAATTCCAAACGGCTGGCAGGCGGCAGCGCACAAAAAAACAGCTTCCGCAGGTTGCAGGAAGCTGTTTTGTGTGTGATGTATTCTGTTTTACTCAGCAATCACCAGCGGAGCGCTTACAGTTCCTTCGTTGGTTACAACGGTAACGAGATAAGTGCCCTGCTGCAAGCCGAATGCAGCTGTTTCGATACGTACCTGTTGTGTGCCGGGCGTTTCGGTGGTGTTGGCTAATTCAGCTACTTTGCGGCCGGTGATATCGGTAATGATAATACCGGCTGTTTGCGGCTGCTGTGTGCTGTAGCTGATTACAGCCGAACCACTGGCCGGATTGGGTACAATGCGTATTTCTGTTGCTGTTTCGGTTGCTGCGGGCAAATCAAGGCTTTGCGGACAAATGCGGTAGATTTTTCCGTTGGTTGTATAGCCGCCTTTCATAGCATACACGCATCCATCAACGCCTTGTTTAATTGTAGTGAGTCCGCCGGTTTCAGAAACCACATCCATCCACTGTGTGCGGCTGATGAACGAATCGTAAGCCGGAGCATTGCCAAGTGTGATGTCGTAAATGCGGCCATAATCGTTATCAGCAATCAGAATGTGATTGTCAAACTCGGGCATAATCTGTCCGCTGTAAAACAAAATTCCGGTAATAGCCGGCAGCGGCGAGCCCCAGTCTTCGATAGGAGCAACTGCATTAGCGGCATTGCAGGGTGTAGTGGTTGAACTGTTGGCAAAAAAGCCTTCGCAATCGGCCCAGCCGTAAAATTTGCCGCGGGTAACTTGATTCATTTCATCCCAAGCATTCCAGCCATTTTCTGATGAATACATTGAATCATTAACAGGGCTGAAACAAAAATCGAAAGGATTACGATGACCGTAGCTCCATATCCAATCGCAATTGGCTGTAAGCGGGTTTCCGTCGTCGTAATATGGATTGGTTAGCGGCACTGTACCGTCTTTATTAATGCGCAAATGCTTTCCGTAAGGATTGGTGAGTTTGTTGGCGTAGTTCAGCGTAGGATTTCCCTGCTGATAAGCCAGATCACCAATGGTGAGGAATAAATGCGTGGTATCGTTGTGCATGAAATGGATATTTCCGCCAACGTGGTTGCCCGGAATATTATTAGCCACATCAAGATCGAAAATAATGGTTGGCGCTGTGCCCACATTATTCACTTCAGTAAACCGCACAATACGGATGCGTTCATCGGCATTGTATATGTGGTTATAAAACAAATACACATAATGATTCGAACTGAAATTCGGATCGAGTGTAATGCCCAGCAGTCCGCGCTCAAAATCAGCATTTACAGAGTCCGACAAATCGCAGAATGTACCAATGAGTGCACCTGTTGCCGAATAAACTTCCACTTTGGCTGTTCCCGGACTTGCTGGTGTTTGGTTATTGCCTTTGAGGGTGCAAAAGAAACGGCCGTCGGGGGCAATATCAAAAGCAACCGGATAGTCCATGCCCTGCACTAAAGTAGTAGTAGTGTACTGAGCACTGAGCGGAGCAGCAATTGTAAAGAGTAATACAAGCTGAAGTAATTGTTTTTTCATGATTTAAGGATGTTGAGTATTCAAAGATACTCAGCCCGGCCAAACCACAATAAGTAATCGGTAATTGCGCTGAGAATTAATGCGGCAGGAAGAGATTGAGGGATATATTGCTGGCATCTTTAAAAACCCAAAGATTGAGGCGGGCGCAGGAGTCAAAACCGTCCCCGCATTAGTGCGGGGAGTGTAAATGAGGATTTTGGCGACTAGCCCAACGAAGAGATTTGGAGTTTTTAGAGATGCCCTGCTTTATTCGCCGGTACCTGTATCCGATGCGCCCTGTTTTTTGATAAAACCAAACAGGATATGGATTCCAAGATTCAACTGAGCTACATTACCGTTCAGATCGGAAGCAATATAGGCTTTGTGCTGATCGAGCTCTAATTTATACGGATCGAAACCGAAACCTGTAAACACAACACCGGTATGCAAACCAATGGCAAAATTTCCTTCGGTAAAGAAGTAAGCTCCGACCTGAATTTCGCCGTAATTATACGTGTAGTTATCAACCAGCAGAGATGGATCGGCAGCAAGCAATGAATCGGTCTCGTAAACTAAACCGGTAAATTTTGTAAATGACCTTCCCATACTGAAAGCTCCGTAAACACAAGCCGTGCGGCTCAAACGCTTGTCGTAAGCCAGCCGCACACCTATTCCATTGGTTTGCGCATTGGTATTAATACCCTGAATTTTATTGTCGGCAGTGCTCCAAAGCGTATTTCGGTAAGCAGCGCCCAGAGAAAACCCACTGAAAAGCTCCACCGAGGTGGTGGCCTGTATTTCGTAAACACCTGTAAAGCTGCGGCGAAATGCTTTGTTGCTCAACCCATGCGGCACCGAACCTTCGAGCCGAATATTCATACGATAGGGCAACTGTTCATCAGGCTTTTGCGCAAAAGACAAGGCCGGGAGCAGAAAAAACACAGCAAAAAGAAAAGGGAAGTAGCGCATAGAATACTGTAAATCAAAAATACACATTTAGGCAGATAAAACGCTCCGTGAACAAGAGGATTGTGGTAATAAGACGTTTAAGCGCTGGAAAGGTTGGATTAAATTCAGCTAAAAAAGAACAACCACTGCTTTTTACAGCCACAGTATGCACAAAAAGTGTTGTGCTGAAACCGGGAATAAATTTAAAACAAGCTCAATATCAGCTAAAAAAAACCGCTCCCGGAATCGGAAGCGGTTTTGTAGCGAGACCGAGGGTCGAACTCGGGACCTCAGCATTATGAGTGCTGCGCTCTAACCAGCTGAGCTATCTCGCCGTTGTTTTTAAAACGGAGCGCAAATGTAGTATTTTTCTTTTTCCGGTCAATCGGCACAATTATTTTTTATGTTACCAGAACAGACCATCTGTTAAAATCAAAAGGTAAACCTTTAATCTGCAATTAATTAACACGCTAATAATCAGCCAAGCAGAGTTATTAACAGGATCAACGGGTGAACTCGCTGACGGGCGGTCTTGACTGTAATTGTTTTTTTTCTACTTTTCCCCTCGATTTGTGACTTATAAGAATACGTTTCACATTCATTCATGGCGAAAAAGACGACCACTAAACCGGGAAAAACTTCAGGAAAGCCTAAGGCCACCAAAGCAGCGCCCGCATCGAAAGCCGCACCCGCAGTAACTGCAGGTGCCGCAAAAAGCAAACCGACCCCCAAGAACAAGGCTGTTAAGGCTCCTGCCAAGGCTGCCCCCCCCGCTCCTGCCTCAAAAGCTAAGGTCGCCCCAAAACCTGCTGCCAAAACTCCGCAGAAACCTGCCCCGGCCGCTCCAAAAGCCCCGGCTAAAACTGCCGCAGCGCCCAAAGCACCGCAAAAACCAGCTCCTGCCAAGCCTGCCGCTCCTCAAAAACCGGCTCCGAAAGCAAACGCCGGCGCAAAACCTGCGGCTCCGGCTTCAAAACCGGCCCCCGCCCCCAAATCCGATGGCAAAACATCTGGGAAAAAAGCTAAAAAGCCGGCTTCCGACGATGATGAACCCATTCCGGAAATCATTCCTATCGAACAGCTTCCTATCCTCCCTTCCGATATTCACTACAAACGCCCCAAAGGCAAACTGGCTCCGGGTGCAAAACGTTTGGTGAGAACCGAAACCATCAATCCGCACGTTATTAAAGACAAGCCGATTGAACCCGAAAAAGTGGTGAAAAAGAAAGAACCCGAAGGAAAATTTGAAATGGAGTTCGTGCTCCACGCGCCTATCGGTTTGCTTTACGATTTTCTGACAACACCAAGCGGTTTGGCCGAATGGTTTGCTGATGATGTAGATCTGAAAAACGACATCTACACCTTTAACTGGGACGGCAGCAAACAACACGCCCGCATTGATGCAGCCAAACTCGACAGCTTTATTCGTCTGCACTGGACTGATAAGCCCGAAGGCACCTACTTCGAGTTCCGCATTCTGGCCGATGAACTGACCAACGAAATTTCACTCATGATTACCGATTTCGGTGATGGTGATGATGATATCAGAACTTCTCGTCAGCTCTGGCAGGCTCAGATTCAGCGCCTCATTAAATCAATGGGGACTTATTAACCGCTGTTTCGGCAGTACGTTATAGTTGTAGCCTTATGGTCAATTTCCGTTCGCTGCTGGCTGAACTTCGTTACTTTCTTATTCCCTGGTTAGTTTTTATGCTTGCCGGAATCATCTTTCTGCTCATTACCGGAAAAGCAGGTGCGCATTTGTTCATCAGCGGACATTGGTCGGAAGCTGCCGATCATATTTTCCTGTTCCTGACCTGGTTTGGCGATGGCGTTGCTTACGTTATCTTTTGCATGCTGCTGTTTGCTTGGCACCGCGGCACCGGACTTATCACCTCCATTTCCTGCATCATCGCCTCGTTCATTACGCAACTGCTCAAGCAATTTGTGTTTGACGGAGCGCCGCGGCCAATTACGTGGTTTCACCAGAACGGTATGAACACCATGATCCGCGAAGTGCCTTTTGTGGAGAATGCGTACTTCAACTCATTCCCTTCGGGACACACCACTGCGGCATTTGCGTTTTTCTGCGCACTCAGCATTCTGGCCCGAAAACATCCGCTGCTGCAAACCTTATTCTTTTTGCTTGCCGCCGGAGTGGCCTATTCGCGCATGTACCTTTCACAACATTTTCTGGCCGATGTGCTTGCCGGATCAGTAATCGGAACGGTAACTGCAGTGCTGGTTGTTTTTGTTGCCAAACGATATACCCGTTTTAACTTACCCTCAAGCGCACAGCTTTGATCCGTCACCCGCTCGCCATTCCGCTGCTCATTGTTGTGCTTTCGCTGGCATTGGTGATACCGTTTCTTGGCGATTCGCAATTGTTTGACTGGGACGAAATCAACTTTGCAGAATGCGCGAGAGAGATGATGGTGACCGGCGATTACACCACCGTTCAGATCAACTTCGAGCCGTTTTGGGAAAAGCCACCGCTGTTTATCTGGATGCAGGTGCTTTGCATGAAAGTATTCGGCGTTAATGAATTTGCGGCGCGTTTGCCCAATGCCATCGGCGGAATCATTACACTGCTGGTGATCTGGACAATTGGTAAGCGCAACTATGGCCAACGGTTTGCCGGACTTTGGGTGCTTGCTTATGCCGGATCCTTGCTGCCGCAGTTTTATTTTCATTCCGGCATTATTGATCCCTGGTTCAACCTGTTTATCTTCCTCAGTGTTTATCAGTTTCTGATTTACACCAACCGGTTCAATGCACAAATCAAACAAGCCGTCTGGAATCGCAATGTGGTGCTTTCGGCTGTGTTTATGGGGCTTGCAGTACTTACCAAAGGTCCGGTTGCCTTGCTCGTTTTCGGTCTGTGCTTTATCACCTACCGCATCATTACCCGAAAAAAGATAATGAGCTGGATGCACTTTTTAGTGTATGCCGGAATAACCGCATTGGTAGCCGGTTCGTGGTTTGCGCTGCTGGCGGTGCGCGGCGGAAGTCATCTGGTAGTTGAATTTATCATGTATCAAATTCGTCTGTTCAGCACAGAAGATGCAGGGCACGGCGGTAATTTCTTTTATCACTGGATTGTGTTGCTTATCGGTTGTTTTCCGGCTGCCGGTTTTGCCATTCAGGCCATGTTTAAACGCGCCGGTGATACGCCATTTGAGCGGCATCAGTTGCGCTGGATGCGCATCATGTTTTGGGTAGTGCTGATTTTGTTTTCGATTGTAAAAACCAAAATTGTACACTACTCCTCGCTGTGCTATTTCCCGCTTACGTGGCTGGCGGCATACACGCTCACCAAAATCATCGGCGGCGAGTTTCAGGTAAAACGCTGGGTACTGCTGCTTACCGCCATTCCGGGCTTGCTGCTGAGTGCAGCATTAACCGTGCTTCCGTTTATCGACAAGTTTAAAGCATCGCTGCTCAATTCAGGCTCGGTGCGCGATCCGTTTGCAGCGGCCAACTTGCAGGCTTCGGGCAACTGGGGCGGTTACGAATGGATTGCAGGCATATTGCTTGCGGCCGGACTTATTGCAGGATTACTACAGATGCGCCGCCGCCCCGAACGCGCTATCGGTATTTTGTTTGGCACAACGCTGCTGGTAACTGCCGCCGCCGCCGCCTTGTTTGCCCCGCGTGTCGATAATTACTCGCAGGATGCCGCGGTTGAATTCTGGAAAAGCAAAGCCGGAAAGCCTGTTTATGTTGAAACGCTTTACTACAAAAGCTTTGCGCATTACTTCTACGCCCAAACAAAGCCCGACGTAAAAAATAACCCCGATTACCAAATCTGGCGCAAAGCTCAAACTACAATGCTTCCGGCCGGGAAGTCGCGCTCCGAATTTGAAACCGAAATGCAGCGCAACTGGATGCTTACCGGTGCAATTGACCGACCGGCTTACTTTGTATGTAAGATTAATCGCGAAGAACAGATCAAACAGGAATATCCGCAGCTAAAAAAAATCGGCAGCAAAAACGGCTTTGTATTTTGGGAACGAGACCCCTTCGGGGAGTGAAAAAAAATGTAAAGTGAAAAGTGTAAAGTGTTGAATAATTAATGTTGAGTGTTGAATGATGAGTGATGTTTGTAAAATCAATTATTTAATCGCGGTACGGATCTTGAAAAAATCTTTTAATTCATTACAATCATTTACAATAAAATCAGGGCGGGAGTTATTGATTTCCTCTATTGTTCCATATCCGTAAGTTACAGCTATCGACTGCATCGAATTATTTTGAGCGCCGATGATATCAAACTTTCTGTCACCGATCATTACTGAATTACTTACTTCTAATTTGTATTCACTAAGAACGTGAGCTATGATCTCTGTTTTATCAGAACGTGTATTATCAAGATTACTGCCTGCAATTCCGGAAAAGTAATTTGTAAGTTCAAAATGCTCAAGTACTTTTTGCGCAAACACCGTTGGCTTTGAGGTTGCTACGAATAAGCGAAAATTATTTCCCGTCAAATATTCAAGCAACTCATGCACACCATCATATATATTGTTTTCAAAAATACCTCGTTCAGCATAATATTCACGATAATACTGAACTGCCAGATCAGCACGTTCGTGAGATAAATTATACCTCCCCGCAAAAGAATCTCTCAAAGGAGGGCCAATAAACGCATCAAGTTCCTGAACATTATTTTCCACAATCATCAGCTGATCAAGCGCAAATAAAATTGAGTTAACAATCCCCACCTTAGGATCCGTCAACGTCCCGTCAAGATCAAATAAAACAGAATTAATTGTATTCATGTTAATCACAAATCCGTTTCATAAAACATTCCAAGCGAAGCAAAGGAATCGAAACATTTCCGAGCGAAACAAAGTAACAAAACATTTCCGAGCGAAGCGAGGAAACCAAAAACATTCCTGAGCGAAGTAAAGGAATCATACATTTATCGCTTTACACTCAACACTTCTTCTCCCGCACCAGCATAAGTTGCGGGTGCGGGAGAAGAATCACTTTACATTCAACATAACTTCCCAATAATTATACCTGTGGCTGTAGTCGTAATCGCGGTCGTAGTCTACTTCTTTCTCAACTCAGAAATTGGAATTTAGATCGAACCGGCACAATATTTCCAAGCAAATACCCCAACGGTTTCAGCGGATCAATATGGTCGCAAATAATTTTAACTATAGCTGTAAGCGGAATAGATAAAAACATACCGGCAACACCCCAAAGCGCACTGCCGAGCAGCACTACAATAATTGAAACAAGCGCATTGATCTGAACACGCGAAGCAACAATTTTGGGCACAATAAAATTATTGTCGATAAACTGAGTCAGCACATACAACAGTAAAATATAGAGCGGTAAAAGCTGGTTGTCTTCCGTAACAAAAGCCACGGTCATAGGCAGCAAAACAGCAATAATACCGCCTATGTAGGGTATAATGTTGAGCACAGAACCGAGTACTCCGATAAGTATGGCATATTCGATACCAAGCAGCAGTAAACCGGTTGAATTCAGAATAGCTACAATAATTAACTCGAAGAATAATCCCGTGAGATAGGTCTGAATAATGCGTTTGGTTTTGGTAAGCACGTCAATCACAGTTTCATGATGTTCGACACGAAACAGCTTTCGGATAAATTCCAGTAAAAGCGGCTTATAGTACAAGATCATGATCATATAAACGGGCAACAGCGTAAATGTTATCAGCACTTTCCCGGCAATAAACAAGTTTTCGCCGAGTGCAAAATTGGAAATGTATTCGCTCGATGAAGTTGAGAACCACGAATAGATTGTTTTTTCTTTTATTGTTAAATGCTGTGAAGCCGATTTCACCAATAAATCTGATGCAGCTGTAAATTTTTCACTCAGATCGCTGTATGAATCGCTCATTCTCAGAAATTGAGCAAAAATAAGGTAACCCACTCCGCCTAAAAAAAGTACAGCAACTATTACAATAATAAATATAGATACAACTCTGTTCAATCGTTTACTGATCAGATAATTTACCGCCGGATTTACCAGAATTGCCAATAACAGCGCATAAATCAATGGTAAAATAATATCCTGCAAACTTTGCAAACAATATACCGCTGCAATTAAACCAACAATAATTAATGCCCCCTTTGCATAAACCGGAAACTTAACATAGTCCTGCATTGAAATCTTTATTTTGTTTTACGCATTCGTTACAACTCAACTTCTTCCTGCTGGTTCACATTACTCTGCCGTTTCTGGGCTTCAAAAAACCGGGCAGTTGCAAACCTTATTGCTAAAGAAGTGAGTAAACCAATTCCCCTTTTAACAGGTTGGTGGCGTGTAGCCCGAAGCATGAGACCCGTAGCCAGTGTTGTGGCAATATTGACGGATACTTTTTTCAGGTCGATAATTAATTCGGTATCAGAAATTATATCCTTCAGTTTATTTTTAATGAGTGTAAGAGGCTGAAGGTGATGATAAACCTCTATGAATTGTTGATTCAGCAGTATGCTTTCCTGTTTTATTTCAGCTTCTTTTTCGCTGATCAGGAGCGTTAACTGTTCGGCGGCAGATGGTTGTTTCATGGTCTTTTATTTTGATGCGGTTGTAATGATCACATTTCTTACGGCCGACTTTATTTGCTTTTTGAAAAGCAGTACCAGCAGCAGAATCAGACAATAACCTGCCCCGATAATAAAAAAGCCTGCCCACGAATTTTCCATTTTCTCACTGATTAACAGTGCCAGACCAATGTTAACAAACACAAGAATGATAGCTCCGAAAGCAATGATCAAAACAGACAAAGCTGCCACTGATGCTATTGATGCAGATGCGTCAAGAAGTTTTAGTTTCAGCAGCTCTGCATTAAGCTTGAGGTATTGCGTCATCCGGTCAAATAAAGACTCTATTTCATTACGGTTATTTTCCATGGTATGCAGTTTTGTAACGTGTTGGAATCCCCAAAACAGTAAAAGCGTGAATAGTTTACTTTACAGCAGTAAATTTTAAAGAAGTCTCGTGACTTTAGGTCGGCGAGACTTCTTCATTTAGGGGCCACTGTAATTGGATGTTTATGCGCGATTATTTCCGGCAAAACCGGCAGCTTTTTCTTTAGCCTCAGCCATTTCTTTTTTGACTTCATCTGAAACCATGTCAAACTTGTCTTTTATAGCCTGAGCCATATCATTCGTTTTTCCGGCAATTTTCTTGCGTGTTTCGCTGCCTTTGTCAGGAGCAAAAAGCACTCCGAGAACTCCGCCAATTGCGGCACCGATTAAAAGTGCACCAATTAATTTACCTGATCCGTTAGAATTTTCCATTTGAATACGTATTAAATATTAGACTTAGTGAATTAGATTTTTTTGCCCTGAATCAGCCGCAGGACAACAGCTATTACGGCAATTACAAGCAGAATATGGATCAAACCACCGGTACCGTAACCCAGAAAGCCGATTGCCCAACTGATAACAAGAATTACTGCTATTAAATAGAGGAGATTTCCCATGATTAGTGATGTTAAAGTTTATCTGCTGAATGCTTTTTTACTTTTGAATTAAATGAAATTCATAACGATCATTTCCATCTAAATAATAGTACCAAAAGCTTTTTTCTTCCAGTTTCAGGATCACCAATACATGATCGTCCTGATTGCTTATTCCGGTTAGCTTAATTTCAGCATCTTTATTTTGAAACTTCCAGGTGCCGCTGCCTGAAAGCACTCCCCAGCTGTAACTGTAGTTACCATCTTTCGAATAAGTTTCGGTATAATTGGCAACCAGTGAAGTATAGTCGGTTCCGTTTACTTTATAGTTCTCTACTTTCCAGGTATTAGCAACCCGCTCAGCGCGAGAACGAAGGCTCAGCAACGGTCCGTCTTCATATTTTTTGCAAGCTTCAGTTGATGTCAGCAATACCAGAAGCATTACCATAAAAGAAAATCTGTACACATTTTTCATATTAGTATGTTTTAATCTTTCTAATCGCAATAACCTGTAATCAAGCATAATAAACACCAATAATCAAAGACATCAGTATTCAAAGCGTAATCAGAATTGCTTGGAACAAAGGTGGTTCATAATGCACAAAACAGCATTACACAAGTAACAGTGAATGTTATATTTATCACACATCTGTAATAGAATGCATCTCAGAAAAGATGCATTCGTGTTTTATCATTTCATAACAATAAGCACATCTATAAACATCAAAACATATACAAGACAAGTTAAATCCGGTATATAAACAGAAACATTCAATCAGTTTCATTAAGATCCCAATAACATCATACATCTCAAACTTAATAACATTCGCACCCGAGCGAAGCGAAGGAATCAAACATTTCAAGCGAAGCGAAGGAATAAAACATTCCAAGCGAAGCGAAGGAATCAAAACATTCCAAGCGAAGCGAAGGAATCAAAACATTTTTCGCTTTACACCTTTCACTTTACACTTTACACTCAACATTCATCATTCATCATTCATCATTCCCTTTCAATAATCGTACTTCTCCCCCCAGCACTTCTTCAAATAAGTTCTCAATTCATTTTCGCGTGCTGAATTCCCTGGCTCATAAAACTTGTGACCGGCAAGGTGTTCGGGCAAATATTCCTGTTCGGCGAAATTGCCGGTGTGGCTGTGGCTGTAATCGTAATCGCGGCCGTAGCCTATTTCTTTCATGAGTTTTGTGGGTGCGTTTCGTAAATGCAGCGGCACGGGTTCATCGCCGGTTTGGTTCACCATAGCCATTGCTTCGTTGATAGCGGAGTATGATGCATTGCTTTTGGGCGATGAAGCTAAGTACGTTACCGTTTGCGCCAGAATAATCCGCGCTTCGGGCATTCCTATTGTATGCACGGCCTGAAAGCAGTTGTTGGCCAGCAGCAGCGCATTTGGGTTGGCATTGCCCACATCTTCGGAAGCCAGAATGAGCAGGCGACGGGCAATAAAGAGCGGATCTTCGCCGCCCGCCAGCATGCGCGCCAGCCAGTAGATACCGCCATTCGGATCGCTGCCGCGGATAGATTTGATAAAGGCGGAAATAATATCGTAATGCTGCTCGCCGGTTTTATCGTACCGCGCCATGTTTTGTTGTACGTGTTTCAGCACATCATCGTTGGTGATGATGACCGGATCGCCGCCGATGGCGTTAATCACCAGTTCAAACACGTTGAGCAGCTTACGTGCATCGCCGCCCGAAAGCCGCAGCAGGGCTTCGTATTCGCGGATTTCTACATTCTTCTGTTTCAGAATTTCGTCTTTCTCCAGTGCATCGTGCAGCAACTGAATCAGGTCTTCTTTGCTCAGCGATTCGAGAATATAGACCTGACACCGCGAAAGCAGCGCCGAAATCACCTCAAACGAAGGATTTTCAGTAGTAGCACCAATCAGCGTAACCGTACCCTTCTCTACCGCACCAAGCAGCGAATCCTGCTGCGCCTTGCTGAATCGGTGAATCTCGTCGATAAACAAAACAGGCTGATTGGTGCCGAAAAACGATTGGCTCTTGGCCTTGTCAATCACATCACGCACATCTTTAACGCCCGAATTAATGGCGCTGAGTGCATAAAACGGCCGCTTCAGTTGTCCCGCAATAATATTGGCCAGCGTAGTTTTGCCCACGCCCGGAGGTCCCCAGAAAATGATGGAGGGAAGTGTACCGGCTTCAATAGCGCGGCGGATAACACCCGACTCGCCCACTAAGTGGCGCTGACCAATGTAAGTGTCTAAAGTTGTAGGGCGAAGCCGTTCGGCAAGCGGTGTGGTTGTCATTAATGGTAAATTTCGCTGGTTTAAGCCAACTAACCAAAACTAACGTTGAATAACAAGGGGCACACAAACAGTTTTGTTGTCACAAATAAAGCTAAGCAAATAAAATCCGCTTTGAAAATCACGAATAGTAATCACATTTTGATTAATCAGCTGAGAAGCTATAAGCTGCCCTGTAATTGAATAAACATTAACTCTATCAAACAAACCAGAAGAGGCAGTTAAGTACAATTCATCTCCAGATGCCGGATTCGGATATATCAGGGAAGAAGTCTCGGATGATATTTCATTAATGCTCACAAGAAAATCATTTGTGGTGTACGGGCAATCTACTCCTGATTCCCAAACTGATACAGAATATAATCCAGGAAAGGGAGCAAAATAGGTTGAATCGGTAGCCGTATTAATAGGCATACCATTAAAGTTCCACTGATATTGCGTGTAATTGCCGCCAGTAACCGAAAGCTGGAATCCATTGGAAACAAGCTGAGGAATATTCTGTACAAAATTTATTGTTTGATAAGCAGTGTCGCTTCCAAATTGGTTTTGGACAATAAGCATTAACGTGTAAGGTCCTGAACCTGCCCAAGTATGTAATGGTGCAGGTGAAGTCGAAACAGGTGAATTATCACCAAAATCCCATATACGATTAGCAACCCTCACTGAGGTATCAGTAAACTGAATCGTATTATTTTGTAATACGCATTCCTGTGAAATAAATGCATGAGGAGGCAATGGTGAAGCATGATATTCGTCGGCTCCAATATCAGGCATCGTCTGGCGGAGTTCACCATCAAAATCGAATGCTACATCGGGTCTGGAAACTCCTCTGTATTTAAGATCCGGTGAATAACTATGTAAATCAGTTGTTGACACATAATAAGGCTGTACACTTAGTGAATTTTGATCTTCGCCTGTAAATTGAGCAAATGAAATAAGATCAGTTGGCTGATTCAATGTTGAGTCACAAGAGAATAAAGGAGAGTTATTGTAAGCAAAATAATTATTGTGATCGGCAAAAAAAGTTGAATAACTATTCAGATTAATAAGATAACCATTTTGCGAAATATCTCTGACCAAACAATTATTATAAAACCAGATATGAGAATTATCTAAC
The DNA here is from genome assembly GCA_046335555.1 of Bacteroidota bacterium. Classification (GTDB taxonomy): domain Bacteria; phylum Bacteroidota; class Bacteroidia; order Palsa-965; family Palsa-965. The sequence continues at coordinate 10,489 of JBKDHA010000134.1, read as the reverse complement.
CAGCAAAGAAATGATCCATAAAATGAATTATTTACGAACTCGATATAGCTGACTTCATTCAGAAAAACCGCTACAGGTGATGAAAACATGCAATTCACAAATTTCAGTTTTCTGGAATTGAGTACAACGGAATAATTATGATATACGTGTACTGCATATTGTATTGCTTGAACAGTTGTTCGTTCAATTTTTACGCCTTCTACATCAGGTCCTAATCCACCAATATAAATACCTGTTGTACAATTTCGAAGTACACATTGAGTTACAAGTAAGGAATCACCCCAACCGCTTCCAAAGCTACCTCCTATGCGAATACCTGTACCCATAGTATCAAAATCACAATTTGAAATCAAATTGGTGCCGTCGTGTGTATCAGAAGACGAGCTCAGTTGCGAATAAACAATTCCATTATCAAGATTACGGAAAGAACAGTTTGTAAAATATATATCTCCATAACAGTTATAAACCGTCAGACCATTCCGTTCGTCTGTATTGCTTGTTCCTCGAATTAAACAACTGTCGAACTGCATAAATTGACATTCCCTTAACTCTAATCCCTTATATGTATAATTATAAAAAACAACCCTTGGAATGATTGTCATTTTTTTGAATGAAAGATTTTTGCACTGAAACAGATTCGAAATTGTAATTGTTACATCCGATGTATTTCCGGTTTCACTTCGAAAAGTGATATTATGGTTATAATTAAGCGAAGGATAATTCAGAAAGGCTGTATATGTTCCCGAACGAATAAGCATAATTACCGGTCCAGATATTCCCTGGGCAAGTATATCATTAATGGCGTCATCAGGAACAGCATAATCAGGTTGATTTCCTCCAATTGTGTACTGTCCCGATAATTGTGCTGAACCCAAAACCGGAAACACAAGTAGCAGCAAGAAAAATAATATTTTCATAATTAATTAGCTGTTTTAAGTATTATTAATCGCTCATTTATTACCCCTGCTGAAGTAGTTAAACTAAGCAAATAAATACCATCGTTTAGAGCTTGCGGCAAACCAATTAGGATTTGTCCGCTTTGAAGATTTCCATCAGTATAGGTAAAAACAATTCGTCCGGTCGCATCCACAATTTCTAATGCTATTTCTGAATTGTTAAATGCTTCAGGCATAAGTAGAGTAAATTGTCCGTTGTTTGGATTGGGAAATACTTTTATGCCAAATGATTCCACAGCGTGTTCATATACTGAAACAAATATTACAGCCTGAGATATACTTACACAACCGTTCGATCCTGTTACTTCAACTGTGTACGTTCCCGATTGAACTGCGATGTATAACTGTGTATTGGCTCCAGGTATCGGAACACCATTTAGCAGCCACTGATTTCCGCTTGCAGCACTCGAAAGCAGATTACTGCCATTTTGTGTGATTGTAGGAACAGGTGGTGCAGGTAAAATAGAAATTACAATAGTGTCTGTCTGTGTACAGTTGTAGGCATCTGTTACAGTTACCCAATAACTGCCTGCTGTAGTTGCTGAAAATGTAGGAGCCGTTGACCCATCTGACCAGAGATAGCCTGAATACGATCCTGGATTAAGCAGAAGAGCTGTATTGTTACAAAGCCCCGTGTCGGCACCCAGATCAGGTGCCGGTACAGAAATAAGAGTTGTGCAACGAGCTGTATCAGAGAGAGGTTCTGCATCATTCACTCCGTTAGGGAGTGAAGTCCATGCTTTCAAATCATCATTTGGTTGCAGAGGATATGAACCTATTCCAAACTCGGTACTAAGGTCTCCCGGAGAAAGTGTCCCCGTCCAGCTAAACGGTGTTTGAATAATACCATTTACCGACCAGTTTATCTGAGCAGAATTGAGTTGGTTAGCTCCAAAGTTGCCGATTTGTACTGAAACATTTCCCCCACTACAAAAACTTGTAATTCCTTTCACACAAACCGCGGCAGCATTATCATTATTCTCTATCAACTCTACAGCACCTATATCTGGTGTTGAAATATTACGTAACTGTCCGTTGATATCTGTTGTTACCCCAGGAATTGGAGCACCACCGTTGTTAATACCCCATCCTGAGATAATATCGGGCTGGCTAAAGCTGATAAGAGGGGGGGATATTTCTTTACTGTTTGCATCGAATGGACTGAAATTTTGCCATTGCTGCAAATCTGTTAACCAATAACTGCCTGAATTATTATTCGTAATAATCAGTGTATCGCCGCAGGAGAAATAAACATTATTATTGATTGTACTTGAATTGTTAAGGTTTAACTGATTATAGTTAACCGCGACTCCATTTGGCATGTAGCACGCGAAGATATTATTTCGAATATCATTAAGCGGAGTATTCAGTGTAGCAGAGAAGGCCGAAGAATATCTACGTGTTCCGTATGCAATAAATGTATTATGAACAATTGAAGTTAAACCCGCATCTAACAAGCCAACTGCAGAACTATTAGTTAGTACAGAATCAAGTAAATAAGTACTTACAAAATTATTATAGACTTTACCAAGGGGAATATCCTTAAGTAACATACCTGATGCAGGAATATCTTCGATACGGTTATTGGAAATTACCGCGTAATTGCAAAAAATATAAGTTTCTATTCCTGCATAAGTCGTTAAAGGCTGTGTGGAAGTAATTCGGTTACGATCAATAAATGCATAATAATGACCTGATAAAGTAATCCCCCTGAACAACTGGTTTTCGAATTGGTTCCTCACAATCAACAATGACGAGTCGGCGTGAATTGCTGCTGATACATCACCAAAAATTCCGATAGCAGCTCCCCTGAACAGGTTTCCGAAGAGCATGATGCTTCTGGATGTTTCTGCAACATCTGCATGAATAATATCATTATCAAAATAAAATGCTGTTGAACTTACCGGAAGTATTGGTGAAAGAAATAGGTTATTCGTGAATTGTAAATATGAACACGAGTCCAGAATTTCAACCGATCGGCAATAGTTATTATTTAATGCCTGCCAGGTTAACTTGGTAAACGTGATGTATTCGGCATTCCTGAGTCTTGCTATGTAATTATCTGACGAACTTCCGGACCATTGCAGTATAACCTGTGTACTATCGCCACTTTGCGGACGAAATGTAATTGTATTTACAGCACTGCTTCCTGCAACACGATCAATTGTAAATTGCTCATTGTAAGTACCATTTCGCACATCAAAAGTTACCGGTCCGCAGATACCATATTGAACAAGGTCTGCAGAAGCGGATGTGAAATCGGGATAGTCAGGCAGTGTACCACCAATGGTAAAATTCCCTTGCATACGAGGACTTACTGTAAGAGATTGCAGTGAGTCATTAAATACATTAAGGTCTTGTTGTCCATTAGGCTGTTCGGTCCAGGCATCCAAAATAACAGGTGTAGTACGTAACAGCGTATAATTTCCCAGAGTAACCGCAACGGAGCCACCTGTAATCAATGAGCCTGTCCAGTTCACTGCAGGCTGAGGTATGCCGTTAATGCTCCATTTCAAAAGAACTGATGTAAGTGGTTGAGTAGCAAAATTCTTTAATTCAACAGTAAACTGCTGCTGGCCTTCACATGCTGGTATGGGGCTTACTAATGCGGTTACACCTGCATCCTGAGTGAAAAAATTACGTTCATCAGCACCGATGTCAGGAACAGTAAGACGAATATCGCCATCAAAATCATTTACGATTCCCGGAATCAAAATACCACTGCTGTCTAAAGCAGTATTAAGCACATGAAGATCTGTAGCTGTAACAAAAATCGGATTTATATTCAGAGAGTTTAATTCCAAACCTCCGCTAGCCGATTGATACTGTGAAAGTGTAGTACAAATAGTGTTTCCCCATCTGGCCAGACTACTGTTGTTGGTATACAAAACGTTATGGTCAGAACTAAAGGGTTGCGAAAACGGAGATAGTGAATACACAGCATACCCCTGAGCAGCAGAATTAACGAAAATATTATTCTTTACTTCACCTTCTGTTGATTGCAATAACAATGAGGTACAAAATAAAGTTGACTGGGTTGTATTTACGTTGTTGTAATATAGTTTAAATGGATTTGTATTACCCGACAACTCAATACCCGTACTCATATTAGATCCACCAGCAATCATATTATTAACGATCATTGGCTGGGTCGAGGCAGGTAGTGTTGAATTTACTCTTAACCCTATTGAATACTGACCAGTAATCTGATTACGCTCAACCAAAACACTGTCGCCGGCTGCAACAAGATCAAGTCCAACTGTGTTTGAAGAAGCTGTATTACACGTAAATGTATTTTGACTAACAATTAAACTATTTTGCTTGTATAAAGTGAGTTGAGCACAATTAGTAAAGATATTATTGATTACCTCGTTACCATATTCCGGACCAGCATTATTCAATACAGAAAGGCTAAGTCGGCTTTTGAAAAGACAATTTCTAAATGAGAGGTGATGTTCAACATATGAAGCCGCATCCAGATAATATTCAAATACACAGTCTTGAAAACCGAGATTGTGACATCCCTGATCGAGCGTTATATATGTATTAAACGTAATATGCTTGTATGTCTGATAAATTGCATCCTCAAAATAAATGCTGCTGAATGTTACCAATGAATTATTTCCAGTCTCTGATTCAATTGTTATCGAATTCACAGAAGAGGCTCCGTTGGGACGTAATTCATTACTATTTACATAAGTCCCTGGGCGTAACTTCACAGTTACAGGCCCACAAATTCCCCAGGCATTGGCATATAAAACAAAATCATCATAATTTACGAAATCAGGCTGACTACCTCCTACTGTGTATGTACCGGAAAGTTTTGGAACAACCCATTCGATGCCAAGTGTATCGTTGCTTGCATTTGCATCGGTTTGCTGGTTCGGAGAAGAACACCACACTTTAAGAAATAGTGTATCTGGTGCCAAGAAAGCAGTTTGTCCGATGTTTAACCAACCTGTTGTATCAAGTGAGGCAAGGTTGCCACTCCAGTTCAATGGTTGCTGAAGTACCGAATTAACAGACCAATTGATTACAGCCGAATTAAGACTTAACGACCCAAAATTGCGAATTTTGGCACGAACAGGATATGATCCTCCGGAACAATATGGAGCAGCCAGTTCGGCTGAAGTGAGTCCTGCATCAAACTGAGACAATACAAGCACTGCTTCATCAGCACCTATTGAAGGCGATACCGGACTACGTGGTTGTTCATCAATATCGGTAGTTATTCCTGCAAGCGGAGTTCCTGAATCGAAAAGTTGAAAATCATTGTATAAATGAAGATCGGTTGAAGACACAAATTGCGGTTGAACAGATACCGATTGTTGATCGCCACCGGTTAACAGTTGCCAGTTTTGAAGACTTATATATGGCAATGCAAACATATCGCTGCGATCAGCATAAAAATTATTATTGTTACTGATTAGTGTACCCGGAATAAATGGAGGTGAAAAAGCTGTTCCAAATGCAAACGCTTGCTGCTTTCCAACAAAACAATTATTCTGCATACGGATACGCCCCCCAGAATGGTTGCCTGATAAATAGACAGCATGGCTGTTTGAATTAGCAGACAAAACAAATGTATTATGCACAAGGGCAACAGGATGGAAAGCATCCAGGTTTATACCAATAGCATCTGATGTATTCAACATATTATTTGCTACAACAGATTCGAAACCAACAGGTGCGAGGTCTAATGTCAGATAGACACTGATACTCGATATCGACAGCGGCGAAATCAGATTTCCGCTCATTGAAATCAATTCATATTGTCCAGAAGCATTTATTGTTGTAGCAGAAAAAGATGAATTAGTCATAATATTATTATCAAGTCGGGCTTGAGTATGATAATTAATATTGACCGTTCCCAAAATCTGGTTGTGATGAATATTTATGCGCTCATGACGCAATCGGCCCGGAAGCCACTGACTTTCCAGAGCAATCGTTGTTAAACGGGAGTGATCTATTTCAGTATCGTAATTAGCAGTTCCGGTTAAAGCTGTAATCGTACCAGTAATTTTACAATTATTAATTCGAATGAAATAGTTCTTCCCCAAATGAACGGCTATAGATCCTCCTGTAATTGAAATGCGGTTGATACGATAGTATGCTGCACCTGCAGTAAAAGTAAGTGGTGCTGAGGTAGTTGAAGTTGTTTGCAGGATAACGGATGAACTGTCTCCGTTTTCAGCCTCAAAAGTGATACGGTTTATTGAAGAAGCACCCGTTACAACAGGTAAAGCAACCTGCTCATTATAGGTGCCGGGGCGTACATGAAAGGTAACTGGTCCACAAATACCATTATTGGCAAGAGCATTGCGTGCAGCGGTGAATGTGGTGTAGTTCGGTGAAACTCCACCTATTGTATAAATACCAGACAATGCCCCTCCCTGAATGCTTCGTTGCAGCGTGTCGTTTGTGGTTCGTCCATCTGTAAGTGCATTGGGTTGCCAAACCCATACTTTCACAGCTACAGCAGATGACGGAAAATTATAGTTACCAATCGTAATAAGGCCTGTCGAATCTTTTGAAAGCAAATTACCCGTCCAGTTGAATGATGGCTGAGCAATATTGTTAACCGTCCAAGCAATTACAGCAGATGTTAAAGTTGTATTGCCCATGTTGAACAATTTTACTTTCACAAGTTGCGGGCCGGTACAAGTTTTTGTAGCAGGTTCCAAACGTTCAATAGCCGCATCAAGTCCAATCACCGAAAATTCATCTGCTCCAATATCTGGCAACTGGCCACGCAAATCACCATCAATATCAGTTGTTGTACCAGGCTGTACTGCTCCCCTTTCCCAAAGTGGTATATTGCTAACAGAAGCTTTCAGGTGTAAATCAGTACCTGAAACATAAGGATAAGGAACAGTTACAGATGAACTGTCGATACTGTAATTAAGTATCCATTCGTACAGTGTAAATGCTTTATCGCCCCAGGCCATCTCGCCTATTGAACCTGATGCAACACTGTAAGCATTGTTAAACGATTCAGAAAAAGGCTGATATATGCCCGGTGATGTAATAGGAAATACAAAGATCTGTCCGTTAGCAGTTGCATTATTAGCCAGAACATTATTTCTTAATCGGTTATTCCCAGCATAATTCATGATATTATTATTATAAATAATCTCAATGCAGGAAAATTGATTAGTCAGAATATTGTTGTTATCAATATCAATATATGTAGCATTATCTATAGTTAGTGCTATTCCAGTTTGAGACTTCAGAAAATTATTTACAATGCGTCCCCGGGTCTGTACATTTAAATTTGTGAATGATACTCTGATACAGTTTTGATTGACTGTACTAATATTATTCGACATGATAACAAACCGGGGAGATGTTGAGCCAATTTCTATTCCTCTGCCGGCATTTACTGTTGCTATACTATTATCTGTAATAACAAGTCTATTCGTTCGTCCCACTGTAATTCCACTTGTTCGCATATTGCTTATGATGTTATTCTCAATACGACAATAACGGAATGTATCAGTCGGAGCAGTTAAGCGTATGCCGTAAGATCCATTTTCAATACGGCAGTTTCTAACAACGAAGGAGTCACTGCCAACAGATGTGTTAAAATAAACCCCATGAACAAAGGATGAAGTTGCGATAACAGGTTGAAGTATAACACAATTCTCTACGGTAATATTACCCGAAGAATTGCCGCTTACCTGAACCGCATCAAATCCGCTTGATGATGTTTGTTGGATAGTTAGCTTACGAAGAGTTACGTACTTTGTATTGGTGATTGAAAGTACTGTTCCGCTTCCATGTGTAATGATTACAGAACTACTGTCGCCATTTTCGGCCTGTATAACAATTGACCGGATTGGGCTACCGTTATATAAATTTACGGTCATCGCTCCCGAATATGTTCCAGGCCTAAGGTTAAGTGTAACAGGAGTGCAAACACCCCTCGATGAAATATCTGAAAGAGCAGCTTGCAGTGTAGTATAATTTGGAGAAACACCACCCACTGTATAAACCCCGTTCATACCAACAGGATTATATGCTGAATTTAATGTATCATTGAATGGAAATGCATCTGCTAACCCATTTGGGGTCGATGTCCAAAACTTTAACGCATTAAGAGGGAGTGTAAAGTTGAACGTCCCCAGTGTAATAAACGAAGAATTAGTGTTGGATGGCAGATTACCCGTCCAGATAACCGGCTGTTGAACGACATTGTTCACTGCCCAGTTGATCTGTACATAGTTTAACGGTGTTGTGGCATAGTTCCTGATTGCAACTATAACAGGATTATTGCCCAGACAGGTTACAACAGTAGGAGCATTAAGTCCAATAACTCCAGCATTTGCAGAAGTACAAGAACCGAACGTGAGTGCGACATTGCTGGTGTCATTATCTGTAAATGTATCAATAAGCGGACTTGGAAGAATTGTCCAGGCACTGATCTGTGCCGCTCCGGGAATAAATGCAGAATTTCCAAGTGTTAATTCTATACTATCACCGGCTATAAGCTGTCCGTTCCACAAAAGAGGTGTTTGTAAAACCATGTTTAACCTCCAACCGATAGTTAACGAGGTTAATGTATCACTACCCCTGTTCACAAGCATAATTCGCACCGGAAAGTTTCCCTGACAGAAACCAGATCGTGGCCATGTAATACGAGCCGCAGAGGCATCTGTTGTTGGTCCTACAAAACAATTTGTAGTACTTTGATGGGGCAAAGGGCCACAGGTATTGGGCAGAGTACTTAAATTCATTACAATGCCTGCTGCCTGTATGTTGTCTGGTAGTAGTTGAACTATTCTCCCGCCCTGAGGTGCTCCGGCGGCATCCATTACATCATTTGCATTGAGTACAGGTCCCAATTGAAGCGCAAACCCGATCAGCTTCATTGCTGTTGATTCAAAATCGTACTGTAATGGAGCAGGCTGTATTTGCCCATAATACCAGTTTTGGACGCGGTTGAACACAATATCTGTTTCAGTCAATGTCCAATTACCCGAACACACTGAATAATAAGTGAGTGTGTAACCAAAAACAAATTGCGAAAGTGAATCAAAGCGAACAATTGATACCCCATCGTTAGCTGCTTGCTGAAAAATAGCAGATCCAGTATAAACAGGCTCAAAATTTACTCCCGTTCCACAGCGCCAACGTTGTAAAGCAGAAAAAAAAGACTGCCGGATATTCGGACGATTGAAAAGAGAATCGTCTAAAAAGAAAGAATATCCTCCGCTTCCATTATCGTTGGCCAGTTCTCCGATAACCGGTGTTCCTGAAATACCAATAGTTAAAACAGCATAAGGCACTGTAAGCACAGAAGAAGAAACGGTTGACCCACCCAAATCATTGACCACCTCTATCAAACCGGTTCCAGCTACACCGGTGCCCTGGTATCCATCACCCGGTACACGAACCTGAATCAACGTATCGTTCCAAACCAAATAGTCGGAAGGATAAGGTTCTGTATTTCTCACAAATCCTTCCAACCGTGCATTGGTGAATTTCACAACACCATTTCCTCTAGTTGTCCCAAAGCCGGTTCCCCGAATGCTGAGCAAAGTGCCAGTTCCGGCAGGTGTCTGTGTCGGTGAGAAATTCTGAATTACCGGACTTTGTATAGTTGATGAACTTGCTCGTGCCGACTGTGAAACTGAAGTGCGCCAAAAACTACCTGTAACATCAGACAGCATTTGTTTGTTTTGCGGATTTACTTCCAAACACTGACGTGCTGTTATTGAATAATAACCGTTTGATGATGCTGTGTTTAACATAAAAAACACCTGCATGCCAACATTTAATTTGGGTGATAATGACGAAACAATCAAATCATTTCCCACTTGGCCACCTATGAAGACCAGTGTAGCCGTATCCGTCAAATTTCCACGAAGAACATCTGTAATTAATACCTTGACTTTAGTATTAATCATGGTATGAGAGGAATTCCAATTTGCTGATAATGAATAAACTTCACCACATAAAATTGAAGAAGCACCGGAAATTTCGGCTGGTTGTAAAGGCAGTTCTTGAGCTTCAGATTTTAATGAAAATCCGATCAACAGGAACAAATAAATATATTTCATCTGAAAATAGAGTTAAAAGGGAACAAATTTAAGAATGACTCTGAAGAAATATAATTAAACGAGTCAAGTTATTCTGGCATACTTTTTTCATTGCACAAAGGCAAACACTTATCTTAGTGCCGTATGAAAAAACTCTTTTCACTTTCAGCCGCAGCCGGAATGCTGTTTGTTTTTTGCTCTGTGGCCCTTGTTGGCGATACCGAAACCATTGAAGGCAAAGCCTATAAAGTAACCATGACCGAAGCCAAAAAAGGCGGAAAATCGGGCAAACCCGAGCAGGATGTGGTAAGCATTAAAAACGGAAAGCTCCGCTCAAAAATCATTGGCCGCGATATGGGTGCCGATGCCATCTCTATCGAACTCACTGTTGACTCGGTGTATAAAGACGAAGGCGAAGAAGTGCTATATGTTGAGTTTGAAGGCTCGTTAACCAACAAACTCGACGAAACTGTAGAAGTAAAAGGCACTATC
>JBKDHA010000133.1:0-11988 GCA_046335555.1 Bacteroidota bacterium | reverse complement strand
TTTTTCTCCACTTAACGCATCAAACGAACGCAAAAAAAACGGCAAAGTAAAAACCACCCACGCCAACGGCGTAAAAGCATCGCAAGGCAAAGTAAAAAACTACCAGAAGCAGGGAACGTGGAAATACTGGAACGAAAAAGGCATTCTGGTTAAACAGGCTTCCTACAAAAACGATGTGCTCAACGGGCCGTATGCTGAATTGTACTCGGCAAAACAAAAAGCCAATGAAGGCAATTATGTGGCCGGACAAAAAAACGGAAACTGGAACGAATGGTACACCGATGGCAAGCAGCGCAGTAAAACAAACTACCTGAACGGACAATACAACGGCACACAAAAGTTCTGGTTCGAGAACAGCAACCTGCGCGAAGAATCGGTTTACCAGAACGGTATTCTGATGAGCCGTAAAACCTGGTACTACAACGGCCGGCAGCGCAAAACAGAAACTTACAGTAACGGCATGCGCGAAGGCGAATGGCGCGAGTACGACGAAACATCAACCGATACTTTGCCCGCGCTTATTGAACACTACAGCGGCGATAAACTCAACGGCCTTGTGCAGCGCTACAAAAACGGCCGCATGACCGAAGAAGCCAACTACCTGAACGGCCGGTTAAACGGACAGCTGCGCCGCTGGGATTTTAACGGCAATCTTGGCCTCGAAGAAAATTACAGCAGCGGGCAGCTCAACGGCCAAAGCACGTATTTTGAAAACGGCATTGTGCTGCGCAAAGGCAATTACCTGAACGGTGCAAAAGACGGCATGTTTACCGAGAACAACCGCAAAGGCTTATTGCTGCGCCATACGTGGTACACCCGCGGCCGCGAAGATTCGGTGCACAGCTATCACCCCAACGGAAAAATAGCGATCCGCAAAACCAGCATGTCGGGCATTACACTCACCGAAACCTACGAAGAGTTTAACGAAGGCGGAATTCCGATGCTGAGCGGAAATTACCTGATGAGCCAGAAACAGGGCATCTGGACTTCGTATTACCCCAACGGAAAAAAGAAATCGGAAACACCTTATGCCCGCGGAAAAGTAACCGGCACCTATCGCCGCTGGCATGCAAACGGTAAGTTGCTCATTGAAATGGAATGCGTAAACGGACAAACAACCAAGGAGCCAAAAATTTGGAACGAAGCCGGAAAACCCCTCAAACGCAGCGATAAAGAATACACCGCATTACTCGAAAGCAGCCTGCCCGGCGAAGTGTACGACGATCCGAACCGATATACCAACCGCATCAGAAACAGCAATGAACCGCCGCCGATGCAGGAAGTGATTCGCGATGTTACTATGGAAGGCAGTAAGGATTTTGAATTTGTTGAAGCAGTTCCGCCACCCATTGCTCAGGAAGATGAGGTACTTATGTTTGCTGAAGAAATGCCTGAGTTTCCGGGAGGTAACGATTCGCTGCGTGCGTATATTGCAAAAAACATCCGCTACCCCAACATGGCAAAGGATGAAGGACTGCAGGGCACTGTATATGTAAATTTTATTGTGGAGAAAGATGGTTCGGTGTCTAATGTAAAAGTGATTAAAGGCATAAAAGGGGGGATGGTCTTAGAGCAGGAAGCTGTGCGCGTAGTGAAAACCATGCCCAAATGGAAACCGGGAAAAATGAATGGCAAACCGGTACGTGTGAGTAATAATTTACCTGTAAAATTTGTGCTCACTCAATGAAAAAAACACTTCTGCTTTTACTGCCAATTTATTTGCTGCTAGCATCTTTCATGCAGTCCGATACACCTTGCAGCAAATTGCAGGAAAACAACATACTGCAACAGCAAGGCGATTCTATATACCTGCCTGCTACAGTTGATTCGCTGCCTGTTTTCCCCGGAGGGGATAATGCTATTGCGAGTTATTTACAAAGCAATATTGTATATCCGCCAAAAGCAAAAGCCGACACAATATCCGGAACGGTTTATGTTTCGTATGTTATTTGGAGCGATGGCAGCGTTGGTCGTGTATATGTGAAACGCAGTGCGCACGAATTATTAGATCGTGAAGCAGTCCGTTTAGTTAAAGCAATGCCCAACTGGAAACCTGCTGAAATAAATAATGTTCCGGTAGCCTGTGAAATGATATTTCCTATTCGTTTTGTATTGAGGTAATGGATATAATCACAACTAATCGGATTTCTATTTTGATCAAAAGCAATGCTGCCCGACGAGAGATATGACAGCGGATCAGTGCATCCGCATCCTTCTGATTTCAGATTGTCTGAGCCGCCTAAAACACCAACATATTTTAAATTTCTTTATGCAATTACTTTTCTTTTTCCGCTTGCTTTTTATCCTGCATTAATAGCCTTTACGCATACAGAAAATCCGTGGTTTCTGATTCACCCGAAAGAAGTTCCCGGATGGTCTGTTCTTATTTTTATCAGCATCGTACAGATTATTATTGCTGCTGTATTAATTAAAAAAGATACAGACAAATTATCGAAATTAGTAATTGGAATATGTATTGTGTTTGTTTCTGTTATCGCATTGATTTCTCAATACTTTGCAATAACTGTTGCCTCAAATTATGAGTGCAACCTTTATCTTGATAATGGCACAAATCAACCAGTTGTTATTGGTGTAAATGATAAGTCATATACAGTTGAGCCCGGCAGTTATTTACTTTGCCGTGCACGCGCAGGAGATAATATTATTGAAGACGGAAAAGCAGCTTTAGCCTATCGTTTCACAAAAGGGAACTGGATTTATAACTACAATCAATCAAACGAATATTATCTAGAGAAAATAACCTACTCAAAAGTGTTTAAAGTCAATTTTACAAGTGAACCGGATACTTACACAAATCTGGGTAATCAGCTTGTATTCGAGGCCAAAGCCGATTACATTTTTAAAGCACCGGATCAAATCAAAACAAAAATTTCTTCCGAAGATTTATATTTTAAACTGCTTCAGCACAACAGTGTTGTTCGTGATTCGTTGAAATAAATCCTCAATTTTAACTTTTAACCTCCTGGCACCTGCAATTAACAAGTACAATTATTTCCATGTACCTACATTCATAATTAACCATTCATAACTCAACATTATTATCTTTGTTAAGCACCTTACAATCAAACGCAAAGACAACGTTATGCGCAGTATTGCTTCGCTTGCAGAAAGCCTGAAGGCAAAAACCGAAAAAAGCATACATTTGCATGACACTTTGCGTAAGGATAACGCGCAGTTAAAGCGAACTGTAAGTGAGCTTTCGCGCAGGGTGGAAGAACTGGAAGCACTCAATAAGCAACTGGAGGAAAAGAACCGGATTCTCCGGCTGGCCAAAAGTGTTTCCGGGAACAGTGACAACAACCTGTCGCTCAAGCTCAAGATCAACGAGCTGGTGCGGGAAATTGACAAGTGTATTGCACAGCTCAGTCGCCAGTAATGCGGCCGGGTTAACCAGGAGATCGCCGGGCAACCGGCACAAACAAAAAACATGGGCGAACGCTCGCTTAAACTCACGATTGCCGGCCGCACCTATCCGCTTACTGTGGACAGTCGCGAAGAAGCCGGTGTTTCCGAAGCTGCAAAGCTGCTCAACAGCCGCGTGCAGGAATTGGAAGCTACCTACCTCGTGAAAGATAAGCAAGACCTGCTGGCTATGGCCGCATTGCAGTTCGCCACTCAATACCTCGAAGCACGATCAAAAACGATTGATGACCCTGACGCACTTATTGCCCAGCTCACGGCCGTTGAATTGCTGCTCGAAAACCATCTCCGGCAAGCAGTGCCGGCCTGAAGTCTTAGCTCAGGCCGTGCCGCCACTTCTCTTTATTCCCGCCTCCGGCCCTTAGCTGATGCTGTGCCGCTGTGCGGGATTGTCTTTTTAAATAAGTATGAACGCGAACCTAAAATGTACATCTCTTAACGTATGAACCCAACGATAATAGCAATTATTGCAGCGGTGGCCGGACTTGGTGTTGGCATCGGACTGGCAATGACGTTGCTGCGAAAATCGCTCGAAAAGAAAGCGCAGGATAAACTCAAACAAGCCGAAACAGAAGGCGAAGCACTGAAGAAAGAAAAAATGCTTCAGGCCAAAGAAAAGTTTCTCCAGCTGAAACAAGAACACGAAAAATCGGTAAACGAGCGCAACAACAACGTGCAGCAAGCCGAAAACCGCATCAAACAAAAAGAACAAGCGGTTAGCCAGAAAACAGAAGAAAATAAACGCAAAGAGGCCGAACTCGACAAACGCCGCCGCGATGTAGAACACCAGATGGATCTGGCTACACAGCGCGAAGAAGATGCGGCCAAAATGCACAAAAAACAAGTTGAACAGCTCGAAACCATTGCCGGCCTCTCAGCCGATCAGGCCAAAGCACAGCTTGTAGAATCGCTCAAAGCCGAAGCCCGTACCGATGCCATGTCGTATGTAAAAGACATCATGGACGAGGCTAAAATGACGGCCAACAAAGAAGCCAAGCGCATTGTTATTCAAACCATTCAGCGCGTAGCTACCGAGCATGCCGTTGAAAACTCGGTTTCGGTTTTCCACATCGAAAACGACGAGATGAAAGGCCGCATCATTGGCCGCGAAGGACGAAACATCCGCGCACTCGAAGCCGCTACCGGACTCGAAATTATTGTTGATGATACTCCCGAAGCCATCATTCTCTCCGGCTTCGATCCGGTGCGCCGCGAAATTGCCCGCCTTGCTCTGCATCAGCTGGTAACCGATGGCCGCATTCACCCGGCACGTATCGAAGAAATTGTTGAAAAAGTACGCAAGCAGGTAGAAGACGAAATCATTGAAACCGGCAAGCGTACCACTATCGACCTCGGCATTCACGGTCTGCACCCCGAACTCATCCGCATGGTGGGCCGCATGAAATACCGTTCTTCTTACGGCCAGAATCTGCTCCAGCACTCACGCGAAGTGGCTAACCTCTGCGCCATTATGGCCGGCGAACTCGGCCTCAATGTTAAAGCTGCAAAACGCGCCGGTCTGCTCCACGACATCGGCAAAGTGCCCGACGATGAACCGGAATTGCCGCACGCCATTCTCGGTATGAAACTGGCCGAGAAATTCAAAGAAAAACCCGACATCTGCAACGCAATTGGTGCTCACCACGATGAAGTGGAAATGACTACGCTCATTGCGCCTATCGTGCAGGTGTGCGATGCAATTTCAGGTGCGCGCCCCGGTGCCCGCCGCGAAATTGTTGAGCAATACATCAAACGCCTCAAAGACCTCGAATCACTCGCGCAGTCGTATCAGGGCGTTGATAAAACGTATGCCATTCAGGCCGGACGAGAACTCCGCGTTATTGTTGCCAGCGAAAAAGTAAGCGACAAAGACGCAGAAAAACTGGCCGCCGACATCTCCATGAAAATTCAGAATGAGATGACGTATCCCGGACAGGTAAAAGTGACCGTGATTCGTGAAACCCGCGCCGTAGGCTACGCCAAATAAGGCACACGCAGCATGAACAGGCAGCGAACAATTATTGAAGCCGGCGGAAATCCTGCAGGCTACTGGAAAGACCTCTGGAACTACCGGGGGCTTTTCCGTTTTCTCGCCTGGCGTGATTTGCTCGTGCGCTACAAACAAACTGTAATCGGCATTGCATGGGCAGTTATTCGTCCGCTGCTTACCATTGGCGTGTTCACGTTCTTCGGAGCAATGTTTGATACCGCCACAGGCATTGTGCCGCGTGTGCTGCTTGTTACTGCTGCAACTTTGCCGTGGACACTCTTTGCATCATCACTCAGCGAGGCCAGTAATTCACTCATTGCCAATTCAAATTTGGTAACCAAAGTGTATTTCCCGCGCCTCATTGTTCCGCTCAGCAGTATCATTGTTTGTTTGGTTGATTTCCTCATTGCATTTGTAATTCTCATCGCACTGATGTTCTATTACGGAGTAATGCCCGGTGCGGAAATTTTTGCATTACCTGCATTTCTGCTGCTGGCAATACTCAGTGCAACCGGCGGCGGATTGCTGCTTTCGGCACTCAATGTCAAGTACCGTGATTTCCGCTACGTGGTTCCGTTCATTGTGCAGCTCGGGCTGTTTGTTTCGCCCATCGCATTCAGCAGTGCCGATGTGTACAGCAGCGATAAAATTCCGGAAGCCCTGAAATGGCTGTATTCGCTTAACCCGATGGTAGCCGTTATCGATGGTTTCCGCTGGAGTTTGTTTGGCGAAGCATTTCAGATAAACTGGAACAGTCTGCTGATTTCATGCGGCGTTACAGCGCTGCTGCTGATTTCAGGAATCTGGTATTTCCGAAAAGTTGAACGCAATTTTGCTGATGTGATTTAAGCCATGAGTAACACAGCCATTCAGGTCGAACACCTCAGCAAACAATATGTGCTCCGGCAGCAGCAGGCGCGCAACTACACTGCCCTGCGCGATGTGCTTGCCGATAAAGCCAAACGCATGATCGGACGGGGAAGTGCGGCAGCAGAGAAAACTACCTTCCTCGCGCTCGACGATGTAAATTTTTCAATTCAGGCCGGCGACCGTGTAGGAATTATCGGCCGCAATGGTGCCGGAAAATCTACACTGCTTAAAGTACTCAGCCGCATTGTTTCACCAACCCGCGGCCGCATCACACTCGAAGGCCGGTTAGCCAGTTTACTCGAAGTAGGAACAGGATTTCATCCCGAACTTTCCGGCCGCGAAAATATTTACCTGAACGGCTCCATTCTTGGCATGAGTAAAGCCGAGATTACTGCAAAATTCGACGAAATTGTAGCTTTTGCCGAAGTCGAAAAGTTTCTCGACACACCGGTAAAACGTTATTCAAGCGGAATGTATGTGCGGTTAGCATTTGCCGTTGCTGCACATCTCGAACCCGAAATTTTGATTGTGGATGAAGTGCTTGCCGTAGGCGATGCCGCATTCCAGAAAAAGTGCATCGGACGTATGCGCGAAGTAGCCGGCGAAGGCCGCACCGTACTTTTCGTTAGCCACAACATGGAGGCTGTGCAGAAACTCTGCAACACCGGCATTCTGCTGCACAAAGGAAAACTTATTACCAGCGGCGGCATTGATGATGTTGTAAAAAAATACCTCGATCAGAACACCAGCGAGAAAGCCGTTTTCGAGTTCGAACCACCTGCCGGAACTAATCTTCCCGGAAAAATAAACACCGTATCCATCGAAACCAGAGAAGGAATTCCGGCTGCCGAAATTCCTGTGCTCACCCCGTGGCAGGCGCGGATTAATTTTACCATCTTCAAAAAGCTCGATCATTTTGTACTCGGACTGGGCATTGCCACACTTATGGAGCAACCCGTGCGCACTGTTTGGGATAATGCCCGGAGTATTAACCCCGGTACATACGAAGCGGTAGTTACGTTTGAAGATATTATGCTTTCGCCCGGCATTTACAAACTCATTATTGGTTTGTCGGAACAACAGCGTAATTTTCATTACGAAGATAATCTCGTCACATTCGAAGTGGCTGATGCAACAGAGGTAAAGCCCGACGACAGGATTATCAATTACCGCAGCGGACTCATACTTAATCAATGCCCGATTTCGGTACGGCAGATCAGCTAAATCACTAATATCTTCCTGCACATGCTGAGTACACTCAAGCGATGGATTGTAAAAGCAAGACAGAAGTCAAAATTCCGCACACAGTATGAAGCACTTCGTAAGTCGGAATTAAACACACAGCCCCGCTTTACCTTGCGTAAGGAAGACCTGTATCCCTGTCTTGATGACTCTACTTCCACTACCGGATTCGACCGGCATTATGTATATCATGTGGCTTGGGCAGTGCGCAAAGTGAAACAGATTGCACCTGCCGGGCATATAGATATTTCATCCAGTCTATACTTTTCTGCCACGCTTTCGGCATTCATGCCGGTAGAATTTTACGATTACCGTCCGGCCGAACTTTCGCTTTCCGGTTTAAGTTCCGGAGCAGCAAATTTGCATCACCTTCCTTTTGAAACAGCTTCACTCGAATCGCTATCCTGTATGCATACGGTTGAGCATGTTGGGCTTGGGCGTTACGGCGATCCGCTTGATTACGACGGCGATCTGAAAGCTATTGCAGAACTGAAACGTGTAGTTAAGCCCGGTGGTTCAATCTTATTTGTAACGCCGGTTGGTAAAGCCCGCATTCAGTTCAATGCGCACCGTATTTACCGTTACGCTCAGATTATAGAAGCATTTGAAGGCTTTGAGCTCCGTGAGTTCAGTTTGGTGCCGGATAATCCGAAAGACGGCGGGCTACTCATAAATGCCACCGAAGAACAATCGAACGCGCAGCTATACGGCTGTGGCTGTTTCTGGTTTGTAAAAAAATAGCCATGCCGCCCAGCGTAAGTGTAATAATGCCGGTGTACAATGCTGCCAACTGGTTGCCGCAATCAGTAAGCAGTATTCTTGCGCAAACCTTAACCAACTGGGAACTCATTATTGTGAACGACGGCTCTGCCGATGGCTCTGCCGAACTGCTTGCACAATATAACGACCCGCGCATCCGCGTGTTGCATCAGGCTAACGCAGGCGTATCAGCCGCACTCAACAAAGCACTTGAATATTGCAGCGCTCCTTATATCGCAAGGCTTGATGCCGACGATGTAGCCCTGCCGGAGCGTTTGCAAAAAGAAGCCGATTACCTTGATCAGCATCCGCAGTGTGCGCTGGTTGGAGCTGCGGCTGAAAAAATAGACAGGTATGGAAATCACGCAGGCTATCATCGCCATCCTTGCAGTAATATGCGGCTGAAGTACGGATTGTTGTGGGATTGTTACTTTGTAAGCTCCACAGTAATGTTTCGCCGCTCCTGTCTGGAAGAAACCGGCATGTTTTACAACGGTTCCGATTTGTTCGACGATTACAGTATGTGGTCGGTAATTGCCGAGCGGCACAACGTGGCTAATTTGCCGGATGTATTGTTGCAATACCGTATTCTGGAAACTGGTCTTTCGCACACCACATCAAACGCGCATCACCGGCTCATCAATCAGCGCAAAAAAAATATGCGCCACTATTTTCCTGAACTTACAGCCGGTGAACTTGAAGCGCTTGCGCATTGCGGTTTTAAACGCACAAAGACATCTGCAGCAGAAGTGAAAAAACTATACCGGCTTTTCCTGCAACGTTTTGCAACCGGCCCCGATGCCGGAGAAATAGCAACCGATCTGAAAGAACGTTTCACCAATCTGTTTCGCATACTAACACCCGCAGAGCAAGGGGCTGGCTATATATTGCTGCGGCCGGTTGAAAAACTGTTGTTTCATTTTCTACTCCGCGCATAATGGCTCATGGTTCGATAGATGTAATTATTCCCTGCTACAATACCGGCCGGTATCTCTGTCAGGCTATAGACTCAGTGCTGGCGCAAACGTATCTGCCCGCAAGGCTCATTGTGGTAAACGACGGCTCAACCGATGATTCGGGTGAAATCATTGACAGCTATGTCAGTACTTATCAGGGAGCGGTTGAAATTATTCATCACCGCCAGCAAAACAAAGGGCTTAGTGCAGCACGTAATGCAGGCCTTGCCAGAAGCAGCAGCGAATTTGTGGCTTTGCTGGATGCCGATGATTGCTGGATGCCAGATAAACTCAGGCTTCAGATGGAAGTGTTTGCGAAAACCGATTTATCTGATACAGGGCTGGTTTATATACAACACGAGCTTATGGATGAGGCCGGTAATCCGGTTACAACTGTTCCGGCGTTGCAGATTGACGATAAAGCCAGAGGAATGATTTTCGACCAGCTTTGCGTACATAACCTGATTACTGCAAGTGCAAGCGGTGTTTTGCTCACACGAAAATGTATTGAGCTTACGGGTGAATTTGATACGAAATTAGGAGCTGTTGAAGATTGGGACTACTGGCTGCGCGCATCACGTAATGTGGCGTTTGACTTTGTAAAGATTCCGCAGGTTAAGTTGCGCATGCACGCCAACAATATGCAGAAAGACAAAACACGGATGAATCTTAATATGCTGCGCTTCTATAAAAAGTGGCTGCCGGAAGTAGCGCAGCCCGAAGCATTGCATGAATGGGCATTTCATATTGCAAAGCCGGCCTGGCAAACCAAAGAAACGAAACAGATACTTGCACAAATCCGTAAGATTTTCTCGAAGGAAGATCTGCGTAAATTGTATGCGCATACGTTCGGCTCTTTAGCCTTGTATGTGTTTCTTCAAAAACTTCGACACCGTTTCGCATGATTGTAGTGAACCTGAAAGGAGGGCTGGGCAACCAGATGTTTCAGTATGCCGCCGGCGCCGCACTGGCGGCAAGTCATGGTGTGCCTCTTTTGCTCGACTTGCATTCGCTGCAACGGAATACACAGGAAACAAATCAGTTTACGCCCCGCAACGCCGAACTGGATATCTTCAACCTGAAGATTGAGGAAGCGTCACAGGAACTCCTTCAAAAATTTCAATCCGTTACATCCACATTACATTACCGCATTCGCAGAAATATTTCCGAAAGCCTGATTCGTTACCGCATCTTTCAACACGATGAACTGAATTATCCCGAATTATTCAGCCGGTTGGGTGGATATACTTATCTCAATGGTTTCTTTCAATCGGAGAAGTTTTTTAACAGTCAGCAAACATACATACGCAAGCTTTTTACCTGGCGTGATCCGTTGAACAGCGCGAATGAAGCTGCAGCCGGTAAAATAGCAATGTGTGAAGCGGTGAGTGTGCATGTACGCCGTGGCGATTATATTAAACCTGCAAATGCAGCACTTTTTGGTAACATCTGTACGGCCGAATATTATCAGTGTGCGCTGGAAAAAATAAAAAGAGAAGTAAGTAATCCCGTTTTCTTTATTTTTTCTGATGATATGCAGTGGGTGCGCAGCAACCTTAATACCGGAGCAGAAACGCACTACATTGATTTCAATACCGGGCACAACAGCCATCTCGATATGCGGCTCATGAGTTTATGCAGGCATCATATTATTGCCAACAGTTCATTCAGCTGGTGGGGCGCTTGGCTTAATGCAAACACGAATAAAAAAGTAATTGCACCAAAGGTCTGGATTCACCAGAGCGATGCTCATATTGATGATATTCTTCCCGCCGAATGGATCAAAATGTAACGCATATACCCACTGT
Organism: Bacteroidota bacterium; assembly: GCA_046335555.1. Taxonomy (GTDB): domain Bacteria; phylum Bacteroidota; class Bacteroidia; order Palsa-965; family Palsa-965. The sequence continues at coordinate 922 of JBKDHA010000133.1, read as the reverse complement.
TACTGTGGTGCTGCCTGTATATAACGCAGCCCGCTTTCTGGCGCAAACCATTGAAAGCATCCTCGCGCAAACGTTTACTGATTTTGAGTTGCTTGTTATTAACGATGGTTCTTCTGATGCAAGTATGGATGTAGTACGGCGATTTCAAGATAAACGTATCCGTATTGTGGAGAATCCGAAAAATATGGGGGTAATTGAAACGAGAAACCGTGGTGCTGAACTTTCCCGGGGACGTTATTCGGCGCTTATGGATGCGGATGATTTGGCACATCCGAATCGTTTGGAAAAGCAATTGAGATTTCTTGAGGATAATCCACAGGTGGATGTTGTAGCCTCACTTGTAGAGCTAATCAATACTGACGGAGAGGTAACAGGTACATGGAGTACAGACCGTGAAACTTTGGATGAAGTTGCCATTCGTTTCATGATGCCACGAACCAATTGCATAGCACAACCTTCTGTGATGATTCGTACAAATGTACTTCGGGCATTTTTATACAATCCGGTTCAGCATGGTGCCGAAGATTATGATCTCTTTTTGCGTATTCTGGCCGCTCGGAAACGTATTGCTAAAATTCCCGAAACACTTCTCCAATATCGAATTCATCCGTCAAGTCTAACTGCGCATTACAAAGCTGGAGATCCGCTCGAAAAGCGTCTGTTGCGTTTTAAAAGCCGATTTGTAGTCGGAGAATTGAAACGTTTTCGTTTCAGCAAAATACTTTTCGCGTTGCTTTACAGCATGATGCGCAATTCAGCCCGGCACATTATCAAAAACAAACTGCCCGTTTGGCTGCGCGATCTCAAACGCATCTTCACCGAATCGCCGCTGCAACTGGCTTTTGAACGCCGGCGCATGGATTATATTCTGAGTCGGTACACCGGCAATAAAGTTTTTATTTTTCCCTACACACACGTAGGC
>JBKDHA010000132.1:0-32964 GCA_046335555.1 Bacteroidota bacterium | reverse complement strand
CTTTTATACTGTTCGAGGGCTTTCTTTTTGAGTGCCTCGTACTCTTCATTTCTGTTTTTCATACACTGACTATTTAAAGGTAGATTTTTTATCTCTCTTCAAATAGCACAGTTCATTTTACAGTCTCCCCGGAAACACTTTACACTTTCATTCAGCATTTTTCATTCATCATTCAACATTAAAAAGGAGCTGTGTGCGGGTGTGAAATGCATTCTGAATACATTCACCCCCGCACTTTACATCTCCGCACCGGTTGCCTTATCAGCCTGCTGTGCTTTGCCTGCTTTGCGCACAGGCAGTTACTGTGTACAACCGAAAATTATTGCTGCATGCTAATTGGCAAGTACTTCAGAGAGTTCGAGTGTAAAGCCGATTGGTGTTTGTTGAGCCAGATTATCGGCTACAGGACTTCTGTCTCTTGCCACCTGCAATAAATTCACCAGTTCTTCGGCATTAGCAGTGGTGTTCAGTTTTACCGTAAGCTGAATTTTTTGCAGTCCGGCTCTTGCTGTTTTTGCTAATCCGAGAAACCATGCAGGATCAAGCTCTCCGCTTGCTGTAACCGAAATACTTCGCAGTTCAATTAACTGTTCTTCTGCGGCAAGTTGAAGGATTTGCGCAAACGAAGAAGCATAAGCGGCAAGCAGCAACTCGGCCGGATCAGGAAAGTGTTTTGATCCTGCTTGTTGCGCGGTTACAATAGAAACGTTGCCTGCACGGGTGGTGAATGTTGAGTTGGCAGTAGTTTGACCGGTTACACTGTATGAAATAGTTGCCATAGTTTGTTGTTGTTCGGTAAACAATTCATCATACAGCACCTGCATTAAATCGGGATGCAGAACAGCTTGTTTGATTTTTTGTTTGCCTTGTTGCAGCATAATTATTTTGATTTATTGCGATATGCAGAACTTTATTTGACTCAGGCTTGTTGCAATTGCGATTCAAAAACAGCAGCGAAAGCCTGTTCCAAATCTGCTTTAATATCATCAACGTGTTCGATGCCGAGTGATATGCGAAGCAGAGTAGGAGTAACGCCAGCAGAAAGCTGTTCGGCTTCACTGAGTTGCTGGTGCGTGGTGGCTGCGGGCTGAATGATGAGCGTTTTGCTGTCGCCCACATTGGCCAGATGGCTCACCAGTTTCAGCGCATCAATAAAGCGTGAAGTATCTTCTTTGCTGCCTTTCAGCACAAAGCTGAGTACTCCGCCGAATCCGTTTTTGAGGTATTTTTTTGCCAACGTGTGGTACGGCGAAGAATCAAGGCCGGGATAATTTACATACTGCACACGCGGATGTTTTTCAAGCCAACCGGCCAGCGCCAGCGCATTATCAACCGTGCGCTGCACACGTAACGAAAGTGTTTCAATCCCTTGCAGCAATTGAAAAGCATTGAACGGACTCAGCGACGGACCAAAGCTGCGCAAGCCTTCAACACGCACCCGAATAGCAAAGGCAATGTTGGGAAGACCAAGCGGATTACCCTCGCCAAAAACTTCCCAGAATTTAAGACCGTGATAACCTTCGCTGGGTTCAGTAAACTGCGGGAATTTACCATTGCCCCAGTTGAAGTTGCCGCCGTCGATAACAATACCGCCAATGCTTGTACCATGCCCGCCGATCCACTTTGTAGCTGATGCAGTAACTACATTAGCTCCGTGCTTCAACGGCTGAAAAAGATAACCGCCAGCTCCGAAAGTATTGTCAACAATGAGCGGAATACCATGCTTTCGGGCAAGTGCTGCGATGGCTTCAAAATCGGGAATATTGAAACCGGGATTGCCAATGGTTTCGAGGTAAAGTGCTTTTGTATTCTGGTCAATGTGCTGCTCAAATGATTCAACATTATCACCGTCTGCAAAACGAACATCAATACCCAAACGCTTAAACGAAACTTTGAACTGATTATAAGTTCCGCCGTAAACAAACGATGAACTCACAAAGTTATCGCCGGGTAATAAAATATTATGCAATGCAAGAAATTGCGCAGCCTGTCCGGATGCCGTTGCAACTGCAGCTACACCACCTTCGAGCGCTGCAAGACGCTTTTCAAACACGTCTGTAGTTGGATTCATGATCCGGGTGTAGATGTTACCGAATTCTTTCAGCGCAAATAAATTAGCCCCATGCTCGCTGCTGTTGAACACATACGATGTGGTTTGATAAATAGGAACAGCACGCGAATTGGTTGCTGAATCGGGTGTTTGTCCTGCATGTAACTGCAGTGTTTCAAATCGGAAGTTGTTGTTTGTTGACATTTTGTTATGGGTTTTGTGAATTGATTACAGATTGAATAGAAAAAGAAAAGCCCCCCGGTTTGCGGAGGGCTTTGTGTGCAGTTAAGTGAAGATCACCTGAAACTATGCATCAACATCGCTCTCCGGAGGAAAAGCACATGCAGCACATCTTCTTGGCGATGCGGTTAGCAATGTTGTATTTCGGGTTCAGGTTCATTGGTTTTATTGTATGTCTTGTTGTTGAAATTGCTGTAAATGAAAAAAGCCCCTCAGCTATTGCTGAAGGGCTTTCTGTGGTTATGATGGTTACATCAATATGCACAAATGAAGCGCCCTTCAGCGAAGCGGCACATACATTTACACATCTTGTTGTAGTTCTTGTTCATTGTTGTTTTGTGTGGTGCAAATGTAAAATCGTTTTTCTTAAAGTTCCAAATATTTTTTCAGAATAATGCAAAATACCTGTGTTTACGGGTGTTTCAGGCAATCAATTCTCAGGCTTCTGTTTCGATAACCAGCTTATGGCCTTTTCTCTTGAATAAAAAAAGCGCTGAACATAATGAAATTTGCGAAGATATTTTCCATAGAAATTAGCCGCCCGTGCTTGCCAACTGCTGCTTACAACTACAGCTTCTGCATATTTCTCTTTGTAATTATCAAGTGAGGCAGCATAGGCCTGAACGTTTTCGCTGAAGATCGGATTGTTACTGATGTCAACAAGTAAACAATGAGGCGAACCATTGGTCAGCCATTTAATACGTTCGGATACGGATTTTACATCATCTACTGTAACTGTAATTTGTTCATTAAATGTCACAAGAATATAGCCTGCATCAGCAAGTTCTATCTTGAACTTAGTTGTTTCGTAACTGTAGTTGGTCTTTCGCATTGCTGGTATCTGTGCAATTTTTAGTGAAAATTGCACTCATTCGTTTGTTCAAGACCGGCAGCAGGGGGAACCGCTTTCGATATGCAAGATTATCAGTTTTTCTGAATTATCAAACTGATGTTTTGGTGAACAGACAGATTTTACCGACTAAAACCTTACAAATACAGATAAACAACCAGGACGATTGTACTTCCCCAATAGATTTATCCAGCTAAAAAGAAATATTGCTAATCAGTTCAGCTTGTAGTTCGCCTCCGGAACTCTTACAGAAAGTTCTTTCAGAAAAGCATTATCTGGTTTAACACGCATTTTTCGTGAGGGAAGATTTACGCTTATGTTTTCGCCGATGTCGTAAACCGAAAACCGTAATGCTGTATTACCCGGATGCTCAGTCATTAATTGCTGTGTGCGGGCAATGAGTTCGTCGTTAACTGCCGAGAGCGGAATCTGGATCGTGATTTGCTTTACTTTCTTCTCCAGTAATTCGCTGAGCAAATCTATCGTTGCAATTTTCAGTTCGAGATTATCAGCATTTCCAAACCGCTCCTGTACTTTTCCACGGATGTGAACGAACAAGCCCGGCGTTAAAATGAATGATTTGAATTTTATATAATCATCGCCGAAAAGCGCAAACTCATGCGAGTCGTTGTAGTCTTCGAGAAAGAACGTCCCGAAAGGCTTTCCGGTTTTTGTCATTTTATGCTGCACACTGGTAATCATGCCGCCGATAGTGAGTTCGTGTCCGCGCAGCGGTGCAAGATCTTTGAGTTGCGAAAGGCGGTGTTTGCAAAAAACATCCATCTCGGTTCGGTAATCATCAAGCGGATGGCCGGATAAATAGATGCCAATTACATCTCGTTCAGCTTTCAGTTTTTGCAGCGTTCCCCAAAGCTCCGCATTCGGTATTGGCGGTTCCGGAAGTTCTGTATCTCCGCCATCACCATCCATATCAAACAAGGATACCTGCGATGAGTTTTGCCCGTCCTGATGCGCCTGCCCGAAACGGATAATCTTTTCAAGAAAAGTTGGCTGACCATCTCCGTCGGTATGGAAATAAACCGCACGATGCAAATCTGTAAACCCGTCGAAAGCCCCGCCATATACAAGATTTTCAAACGTTTTTCGGTTGGCAGCGCGCAGGTTCACACGGCGCACAACATCAAAAATTGATTTGTAAGCACCGTTTATTCGTTCATCAATAATGGCTTGTGCAGCGCCTTCACCAACACCTTTTATGGCACCCAAACCAAAACGAATCCGGCCTTGCTGGTTAACCGAGAAATGAATTTTCGATTCGTTTACATCAGGCCCTAGTACATCATTTCCAATTCTCCGGGCTTCTTCCATAAAAAAGGTAATCTTATCAATATTACCAAGGTTATGCGTAAGTACCGAAGCCATATATTCGGCCGGATAGTGTGCTTTCAGATAAGCTGTTTGATAAGCTACAAAAGCATAACAAGTAGAATGCGATTTGTTGAACGCATACTGCGCAAAGGCTTCCCAGTCTGTCCACACTTTCTCACAAACTTTTGAGTCAAGTCCTTTGGCACTTGTGCCATCCATAAACTTGCTCTTCATTTTATCAAGCGTGGCCTTGTCTTTTTTACCCATGGCTTTGCGCAGCACATCGGCATCACCTTTCGAGAAGCCGGCGAGTTTCTGCGACAAAAGCATTACCTGTTCCTGATACACGGTAATACCGTATGTATCGTTCAGGAACTCTTCCATCTCCGGAAGATCGTAAACAATGGCTTCGCGGCCGTGTTTACGGTTAATGAAGTTGGGAATGTATTCGAGCGGGCCCGGGCGATACAGCGCGTTCATGGCGATCAGGTCTTCAAACTTATCGGGCTTGAGTTCGCGCAGGTATTTCTGCATCCCGGCCGATTCGAACTGGAATGTGCCGTTGGTTTCTGCGCGCTGATAGAGTTCAAACGTTTTCTGATCATCAAGCGGAATATCGTCAATGATAATTTCTGTGCCATGATTTTCCTTAATCATCTTCAGCGCATCACGAATAATGGTGAGCGTTTTGAGACCAAGAAAGTCCATTTTAATTACACCGGCATCTTCAATCACTTTGCCGTCGAACTGTGTAACATACAGTTCCGAATCTTTTGCTTTTGCAATCGGAATAATATCGGTAAGATCGCTTGGCGCAATGATAATTCCGGCTGCGTGAATACCAGTTCCGCGCACAGAGCCTTCGAGAATCAGTGCTTCGCGCAGCACGTTTGCCTGAAGGTCGTTGCCTTTCATGACTTCGCGCAGCTTCTTCACGTTTTCAATATCATCGCCGCCGAGTCCTTCTTTTTCACGTAATGATTTTTCGCCATCGAGCGGGGCAGTAAGTACACGGTTCAGCTCAATACCGGGCTTTTCGGGCACCAGCTTGGCCAGTGCATTCGATTGTTCGAGCGGAAGATCAAGCACACGGGCAACGTCTTTGATCGACATTTTGGCCGCCATGGTGCCGTAAGTTACAATCTGCGCAACCTGTGTCTTGCCGTATTTCTCAACCACATAATCAATTACTTTCTGCCGGCCTTCATCATCGAAGTCCGTATCAATATCAGGCATTGATTTACGGTCGGGGTTCAGGAATCGCTCGAACAGAAGATTGTATTTGATCGGGTCAATATTGGTGATACCAATGCAATACGCAACTGCCGAACCTGCAGCCGATCCGCGGCCTGGCCCTACAAACACGCCAATGTCGCGACCGTGATTGATGAAATCCTGCACAATGAGAAAGTAGCCGGCAAACCCCATTGTTTTGATGGTAAACAGCTCGAAATCGAGGCGTTCCTGTACTTCCTGCGTAATGTCATTGTTGTACCGTTTGCGTGCACCTTCGTAAGTAATATGCCGCAGGTACTCATCCTGATCTACATGGCCTTCCGGAATTTTGTAGTGCGGCAGCATGATGTCGCGCTTGAGTTTCAGCGGCTCGATCTTGCTTACAATTTCATTGGTATTATCAATCGCCTGCGGAACATCGCTGAACAGTTGCGACATTTCCTGTGTGGTTTTGAAGTAGAACTGATCGTTCCAGAAAGCAAAACGTTTGCCTTTCATACCGCCGCCTTCCTCGTCGGTAAATTCCTTCATGGTAGGCGTACTCTGCTTTTCGCCGGTATTGATACACAGCAGAATGTCGTGCGCGTTTGCATCTTCAACATCTACATAGTGCGAGTCGTTTGATGCAATAACTTTTACGTTGTACTTCACTGCCCATTTGAGCAGAATTTCGTTTACTGTATTTTGATCGGGAATATCGTGGCGCTGCAGTTCGATGTAGTAATCTTCACCAAAAATATCGAGCCACCATTTGAATTCAGCTTCGCCTTCGGCTTCGCCTTTTTGCAAAATAGTGCGCGGCACCGAAGCACCGAGGCAGCAGGTTGTGGCAATTAATCCTTCATGATATTGCTCAACCATTTTTTTATCAATACGCGGGTATTTGCCGTAAAGACCTTCAGTGTAACCAAGCGAACACAGCTTTACCAGATTGCGGTAGCCTTGCGGATTTTTAGCGAGAAAAAGCTGATGGTAGCGTTTATCTTTCACATCGCGTGTAAACTCCTTGCGTGTGTGATCCTCAACCAGATAAAATTCGCAACCTACAATGGGTTTAATTTTATTCGGGTTCTCCGGCGTATTGTGCTTTGATGCCTCAGCCACAAACTTAAACACGCCAAACATATTGCCGTGGTCGGTAATGGCAATAGCCGGCATGTTATCGGCAACGGCTTTTTTGTATAAATCAGGAATTGCCGCCGCCCCGTCGAGCAGCGAGAATTGGGTGTGAACGTGGAGGTGTGAAAATTGCATAGTCTGGTGTGGAAACAGATTATAAATTTACGGGGAAAATGGGTTCGGATTTTGGTATGGTAGAGTTGATTATGAACATCCGAAAGACTGAATAATTAAGACATTGAGCCTTATTGTGGAAAGATTTTTAACAGCACTGAATTTCATTTTTTGATAAAAAAAAGCGCAGACTGATTAGATGATCAGCCTGCGCTTTTAATAACTTTTAAAGAATATTATTCAGCAGTAATTGTTTGTGAATTATCCTTCTCAACAACATCCACCTTCGGCGGAATCAACTTATAAATCACCGGCGTTACTACCCGCGAAAGCAATGTAGAACTGATCAGTCCGCCGATAAGTACTATGGCCAGCGGTGCAATCAGCGGGTTGGTAGAAATGGCAATCGGAATCAGTCCGCCGATGGCGGTGAGTGAAGTAAGCACAATAGGCAGGAAGCGAACTTCACCGGCTTCGCGGATGGCGGCTTCGAGACTCATGCCCTGTGCACGAAGCTGATTGGTGAAATCGACAAGCAGGATGGAGTTTTTGACCTCAATGCCTGCAAGCGCAATCAAACCAACAACTGCCACAAACGAAAGCGAATTACCGGTGAGCCAGAGGCCGATAACAGCACCTACAATGCCCAGCGGAATTACTGAAAGTACAATGAGCGTGCTTTTGAATGTGCGGAATTCGAGGATGAGCACGGCAATGAACAGGAATACGGTAATGATAATAATGGTTCCGAATCCGCCAAACGATTCCTTGCGCGATTCTACTTCGCCGCCCATGTCCCAGGTATATCCTTCGGGCAGTTTCATCGATTCCATTTTACGCATTACATCGTTAATCACATTGTCGGGCAGGAAATCCTGCTGCACAAAAGCACTTACCGATACTGTTCGGATTTTGTCGCTGTGGTTAATGATTACCGGTGAGGCTTCCAGTTCAGGACTTGCCAACTGACTGAGCGGAACTGCGGCTCCTTTCATGCTGTTTACATACACATTTGAAAGCACATCAAATGTGGCGCGTTCGCCTTTGGGAGCTGTAATGAGCAGGTCAAAATCATCGCCGTTGGCATCCGAGAAATTTCCTGCATTTAGTCCGGCTAAAGCTACACGCACCGTGCGGTCGATATTTACTGTTGGAATGCCGTAGCTGTTGGCCTTTTCGCGATTTATTGTATATCGGATGTCGGATTTGAGATTGCTCACCGGATTATCAACATACAAAGTTCCTAGTGTTGATTTGAGCAGCTGTTCAACTTTTGCAGCATAAATCCGAAGTGTATCCAGATTATCGCCGTAAAGACGAACCTCAACAGGAGCAACAACCGGCGGGCCCTGTTCAAAGTTTTTCACTTCGATTTTAGCTTCTGACGTTTGACTCAGTTTGCTGCGCAGCTTCTCGATTAGCGCAAGTTTTTCATCCGGATTAACATCATCGTGCAACTGAATAAAAATCTGAGCATAGTCACTGCGCTCGTTTTCAGGAATTACATTGTAGTAAATACGCGGATTTCCTTTTCCGACATTGCTGGTGTAATATTGAATTAATGGCTCTGCAGCAAGAACCTTTTCAACTTGTTTTGTTACCGAATCAGTTTGTGCAAGACTTGTTTGAAGAGGAGTACGTACATTAATAATGAACTGAGGTTTCTCGGAAGCAGGGAAAAGACTGAATCCAATTACTTTAATCATTACAATACTTCCTGCAAAAATTACTGCAGCAATGACAAGTGTAATTACCGGACGGTTAAGTGCGCGATTGAGGAGCGGTGCATAGGTTTTATGAATTCCGCTTTGCATGGCGCGCAGAAACAAATTGCCTGTATGCTTGCCGGTGTCTTTGTGGTCTTTAAGAATACGGCTGGAGAGGAATGGAATAATGGTTAGCGATACAAGCATTGATGCAACCACACTCATAATTACAGCCATCGGTAAACTGCGTATGAAATCGCCGGCTCCTTCGGGCAGGAAAACAAGGGGCATAAATGCAATTACCAATGTAGCTGTGCAGCCTACAACAGCCAGTCCGATTTGCTTGGTGGCCAGTAACGTTGCATCACGGCGCGAATAGCCATCGCGCAGCCAGCGTTCAATGTTTTCAACAACTACAATGCTGTCATCAACAAGCAAACCGAGGGCAACAACCAAACCTACAATGCTGAGTTGGTTCAGGTTAAAACCAAATAAGTTGAGCAGCACCAGACCAATTGCCAGCGAAAGCGGTATCGAAATCATTACTACAGATGCTGCACGTCCGCCAAGCGGAAGCAGGGTAACAGCAACAAGCAAAATGGCTATGATAAAGTCGATGCCGAGTCCGCCGAGCCGCTTGTTTACATTTTCGGCCTGATCAAAATTATCGACCAGAGCAATATTGGCCGGAAGTGTTTTGCGGAACGCTTCAATAACCGGCAGGTATTTTTCTTGTGTCTGCGAAATATTAAAACCCGGCTTTTGCGCTGCATTCACAAGCACACAACGATGTCCGTTAATGCGTGTGATGTGTTTTTGCTCATCGGTTCCGAAGCTTACATCGGCAACATCTGAGAGCTTTACATTATTGCCGTTTGCGCTGTACACAATGGTTTGACCGATTTGCGAAATATCGGTGTAGTTGCCGCTGGTTTTTACGTTAAATGTTTTTCCGCCGGCATCAAGACTTCCGCCCGGAATATTTGCTAATTCACTTTGAATGCTTCCGATAATTGCATCGAGCGGAATGCGGAGTTGTGCAATTTTGTCAAACTGCAGATCAATGCGAACATTGCGTTCGGGCAGGCCGGCAATTTCTACATTCTTGAGTTCACGCAGCTTTTCAAGTCCTTCCTGAAGTCGCTCGGCTTCAATGCGGATTGCTTCGCGGGAAGCATTCTCAGAGACTAAAGCAAGCTGAAGTACATTTACATTTGAAGGCTGAATTTTCTGAATCTCAATACTGTAAATGTCTTTCGGTAATTCGCTTCTCAATCCATTTACTTCGCGAACTAATTCCTGATATTTTTTATCGACATCACTTTCATATTTGTATTCCACATTAATCACCGCAACACCATCGATAATTTTGGTTCGCACGCGCTTAATGTCTTCAAGTTCAGTAATTTTTTTCTCTAACGGTTTTACCACCAGTTGTTCCATATCTTGCGGACTGGTACCGGGATACACAACAATTACCGGAAATTGCGGAGCTTGTATTTCAGGATCTTCGGAGCGCGGCATATTCATCAGCGTGGTTACTCCGAGAGCGATGGCCATGAGAAAAATCACCAGTGTAAACTGATAATTTTTAACGGCGTAATTAGCAATTCTCATACTAGCCGTTTTTAGTTGGTGATATTAATCGGAGAACCATCGGTAAGGTAAGCGCTGCCGGAAATGATGATGCGCTGATTTTCTTCGGGACCTTCGCTGAGATGTACGCTGTTTCCGGTAATGGCGGCTATTTTAACGGGAATACGTTTTGCGGTTTTACCGTTTGTGGTAACAAAAATGTAGCCGGTTCCGCCATTGCCATCGAGCAGTGCGGTGTATGGAATTTCCCAAACATCGGTTTTGGCTGATGCTGAAATAATAGCTTTCCCAAACATACCGGCAGCTAATTTTACGCCTTCCGGAACGGATACCGTAAGTTCGATTATAAAAGCACCGGTGTATGGATCAGCAGCTTCGGCGCGACGGCTAACTGTAGCATTAATTGTTTTGCCGGGAAAAGCATCGGTAATAATTGCAGCTGAATCGCCAGCCGAAATTTTTGCCCATTCCCGATCACTTACTCCGATACGCATCAGCCATTTATTGCTTGATGCTCCGTTGGTCTGAAACACAGGTGTTCCGGGACCGGCAAGCTGTCCGCTGTTTGCAAATTTCCGGAGGATATAGCCATCATTTACTGCGCGTATTTCTGAATGCTGCAGGTTGAATTCGGCAGCGCGGAGTTGCTGCACGGCGAGATCTTTTGCTGTGCGGGCATTTTCAATTTGCTCGAGTGTGGCTACACTGTCGCGGTACAAATTTTCGGCTCGTTTCAAATCGCGCTCCGCTTTTTCGAGTCCGAGGCGGGCTTGATTAACGAGTGATGAAATTTCGGTCACATCAAGCGTTGCAAGAAGCTGTCCGCGGCGAACGGCATCTCCTTCTTTCACAAGTATAGAGCTGATGATGCCGCCGGTTTTGAAGGAAAGTATGGTTTCATCGTCGGTGGTGAATTGTCCGCCGGCAGTAACCGTGCCCGATTGACCGGAGCGCACCGGATCCATAACTTTTACGGGAACAGCTTCACCGGCAGCGGGAATTTTTGCAGCGGCTTTAGGTTTACCGCATGATGCGGCAGTGAAGAGCAGCAATATGGCTGCGGCAGAAATACGGAGTGTGTTTCGCATAATCAGAGAGATACAGATGCTGTTTCGCGTTCTAGTTTTGCCTGTGCCTGAAGCACTTCAAAGCGGGTTACGTTGAGTTGTACAGATGCAGCAGTGAGTTGCGTGCGTGCATCAATGAGTTCGATGAGCGGATTTACACCTTCGGCATATCCGCTGCTGATGAGACGGTAATAAGATTCGGCGGCGCGCTGCTGTTCAGTTGCTGCTGTGTAGCGGGCAAGCGCCGAATTCATATTGTTGCGGGCTATATCGGCTGCCAGTTTCAGTTGCCGGTGTGTGTGCTGATAGCTGAGTGTGGTGAGTCGTACATCAAGCATACTGCTGCGGTAACTGTTGCGGTTGCGCATACCGTTGTAAAGCGGCATTTCGAGTTGCAGACCAACTAAATAATACCGCGAACGACTGTCGAATTTCCAGTTTTCGCTTTGCGAGCCGAGATCGAGAAACAGGCTTACTTTGGGAATCCAGTAACTGCGCTGCATCCGCACAACTGTTGATCCGAGGCGTTCACTGAGCATGAGCATTTTCAGTTCTTCACGCCTTGCTATTTGTGAAGAGTCGTAAGTAGATGTAAGCCGGGCGAGGGCAGAGGCTGTATTGAACTCTGTATTAATTGCAGCGTGCAGATCGCGGTTGAGCAAAAAGTTGAAGTATGCCTCAGCATTGAGCTGTTGATTGTTGGCCTGTTCGAGTTGCGATACAACCTGAGCTTTTTCGCTTTGTGCGCGGAGTTGCTGGGCATACACAGCTTTACCGTTTGCCACGAGCGATGTTGTTACTTTCAAATTTCGCTCAGTGAGTTCAAGTGCTGTGGTGTAGATTTTTACTGCTTCAGCAGCACTCAGATAATTGTAGTAAGCTACTTTAATATCGCGCACCAATTCGCGTTTGTAAAGCTGAATTTCAGCTTCCTTTATAGTAGCCTGTTGAGCGCGGATGCTTGTACCGTACCAGATATCTGTATTTACGAGCGGCATTGTAGTGCGCACATGCACATCATAAAGATTTCTGGGGAAGAAGTTTTGATTTACGTTCTCAATTTGCGGAAACGCATTACTTGCGGTGAGCTGATTGAGTGTGCTGTAAACCGGGTTCAGCAAATCGCCAACAGGCAATGCAATGCTTCGCCCGCCTTCGCCTGATGTATAGCTTCCGCTAAAATTTACGGCTGGCTGAAAGTAGCTTCTTGCGTTGCTTAAAGCAAGCATTGCCTGATCCAAAGCAATTGTTTTTTGCCTGAGTACGATGTTTGAATCAATCCCGATTTTAACATACGTATCTAATACTTCTTGTCCCTGTGCGGAGGTTCCGATGAACAACATTATTGTCGGAATCAGAATACGGGGTGCTATCATTTCCATAGATTTTTGAACATAATATATAGTCTGAACGATGTTCATTTTTATTGCAAATTTTTTATCTTTTTTCCAGCATCTTCACAAATTCCTGAAAAGCATGCTCTTCAATAAAGTTTCTGCTGGCTTCACAAACCACTTTGTTGCGTCCGTGTTTGCCCAATGTGATTATTCCGTGCATGGTTGCCCATACATAATAGGAGAAAGTCTCTGTTTCAGAATGATTGAAGTATCCATTATTTTGACAATCTTTAACTACATGATTAAGAAAGTGATAAGAGGTATTTCCTTCCAGCCATTCTTCATCTTCATCAAGGGCCTTCATTGGAGCACGTATTACAAACATGAGATCGTAGTAATCCGTGTATTCTTTGGCAAACTGCATATAAACGCGCCCCATTGCCTTGAGCCGTTCAAACGGATCTGAAACGGCAAGCAGCACTTGCATTTGCTGGTTCAGTAAATTAAAGCCTTCGCGCTGAAGTTCGTGAAAAATTGAATCTTTATCCTTGAAATACAGATAGATAGTTCCGGGACTATATTCAATTTTCTCGGCAATGCTGCGGATACTGGTGGCTTCATAGCCGTTTGCAAAAAAAAGTTCACGCGCTGCATCCAGAATTTGCTCTTTGATCAGTTCGCGTTCACGCTCTTTTCTTTCTTTGATTCCCATTTCGAAACAAAACTACTGAACACTGTTCAGAAAATCAAGCCTTGTTTATTGAAACGTGAAAAAAAATGTTTTAAATGTAGTTGTTGGGGTATGAACTGACGAGAGGATTATCGCCAGCCGAGTTGAATTCCGAATCCTGTAATTGGTCCCTGAGCGGTTGGAATCATAAAAGGAGAAGCTCTGAGCGAAAGATCATCACTCACATTAAAGTAAAACAAGTGTGCATCAACAGATGCATCAATAATGTTGAGTGTATAAAGAGCGGCCATTCCGATTAAACTCAAATCGCGCCAGCGCTGGTAATATTGTTTGAGTGTAACAAGATCATCGTCGGAATACTGAGGGTAAAAGTCAATAGTATTTGGATCGTTATCGAGTCGGCCTCTCAGGCTGTTTCTGTATTTTTTGAAATACGAATGATTAAATCCGAAGCTATAGCCTAAGCCGCCGAATCCGGCATAGATAATAGGTATTTTCCAATACTTCTTGTTGTAGGCTTGTCCGAGTCCCGGCAAACATGCACTCATGAGTGCTGCTTTTTTGGGGGGATGGGGGGGAAGTTTGTTGACCTTCGCAGCCGAAGAATCGGTTTGTACTTTGGCCGCGGTTGTATCGGTTTGAGCCGAAAGCTTGCTGCCGAATACAGCCAAGACCGTTAGCATAGCCAACGTGCAGTAAAAGCTTAAACGATAACTGTTCGTCACACTACAAAAGTAAGCGTTCTTGACCGATCATAGAGGCTGTCAAGGAATTATCCTTCAGTTTTGTTATGGCGCATTTTCCTTCATACTTCGTTGGTCTTTTTGCAAAGATCTTCCAGATATGGACTTCAAAAACCGACTCGTCTGAAAAAAAATGCACTCATAATAAATTCTAAAAACAATTCCTTAACAGCCTCTTAGAATTTTCACAAAACGATTTAGTTGCAGATTGAATAGTACTTTAAACAAGATCGGTTGAAAGCATTGTCCTGATGGTATCTCTTAGACTTCTAAATTTAGACGAGGATATTGTTTTTTGATTAGTAGCCTAAATCAGAACTTTCATCCCCGAAAGTAAATTACTCAATCGCCTATTACCAAGTATATGATTAACTGTTTAACAAAAACAGTTCAGTTTGCCATTTTGGGCATACTGCTGTTTACACAATCGGCATTTGCCGCCGAGCCCGAATTGTTTTGTGGTAAGATTTTTAATGCAATGGCCTATAAAGTGAAATATAGTAACACGTCACTTGCATTGAAACTTACCGATAAAGTATTAATACGCACAGCCCAAACAGGCACGCGATCAAGAGCTCGTTGCAAAGCCTTTGTAATTCAAAGTCTTTGTTATTCGAGCACCGGCAACCATGAGCTGGCTCTTGTGATGTACGATTCAGCTCAAGCGGTCTGCAAAAACATTGAATCGCGGCAACTGTATAGCGAAGTACTTCATGCGAAAGGTATTTTATATACAGAGCTTGAAAATTATCAGGAAGCGCTTTCTGCTTTTTTTACCGCTCTTGATCTTTGTGAAGAGCCAAAAATAACAGGGGTAATTTATACTGATATTGGAAGGGCTTACCGGCTCAATGGCGATGATTCATCGGCCTTCAGATACTTTACACTGGCCTTTGAAAAAGCCATTGAAACGGCCGACAGCGTTCGGGTTGCGGGAAGCATCAATAACCTCGGAAATATTTACCGAAGTCAAAAAAAATACACCAAAGCCCTCGAATGTTATAACCGCGCTTTGCGAATACGAACATTGTCTGGCGATTCGTTTGGTGTTGCATCGTCACTTATAAATATCGCAATTGTATATGATAAACTTGGGAAAATGGATGATGCTCTTGCTGTCAATATTCGGGTAATGAATATTTCGGTAAAAAATAACTGGTATGATAATGAAGTAATTGCAAAAAACAACATTGGTGTTATCTATATGGAACAAGGCAAGTATAGTCTGGCGGTTAAAACGCTGGAAAATTCATTTGCTGTTGCCGACACCCACAAACTTTTTTATCTGGGCAAAAGAAGTGGATTAGTTTTAGCCGAATTGTATGCAAAACAAGGCAACTACAAGCAATCGCTGGATAGTTATAAGCGTTATATGTCATTCACAAACAGCGACAATAAACAAAAGCTACAACGAAACGCACAGCTATTTGATGTACGCTACCGCCTGACTCAAAATCAGCGTAAAATTGATTTGCTGAATAGTGAGCGTGATACGGCCGACTATAATGAAAAACTTCAGGACAAAGAACTCTCTGAGCGCAAACTTCAGCTTGTAATTCTTGGTCTTGTTTTTCTGTTTGTAGTATTCGTGCTTACAGTTATTTTTCGCCGCAACCGTATCTATCAAAAACTGAACGAAAAACTCAATGTGTTAATTGAACAGCGCGAAATGCTGATCCGCGAAGTTCATCACCGTGTAAAGAATAATCTTCAACTGGTTTCAAGTTTACTTAATCTTCATGCTTCAAAGTCTGAACACGCCGGCCGCGAAATGTTGCTCGAAAGCCAGAACCGTATTCACACATTGGCTTTGTTGCACGAAAAGCTATATCAATCGGAATTGCTTAGTACTATAAGTTTGCGCGAATATGTTCAACAGATTACAAATGATCTCCAGCATTCATTTGGTAGTGAGCATGAAAACATCAAACTGGTTTGCGATGTAGATGATATTTACTGTGATATTGAGAAATTGGTTCCCTGTGGTTTAATCATCAACGAGTTAGTTACAAACAGTTTGAAGCACGCTTTTGTTAAGCAATCGGAGAAGCAAATTATAGTAAGGGTCTATATGCAGAGCAATCAACTTAGGCTTGAAATTTCGGACAACGGAAAAGGGTTTGCTGATACAGCCCAGATAAGTTTAGGAATGCGTTTGGTCAATGGCCTTGTGAAACAACTCAAAGGAACGATGCTCCAAATAAAGGAAACAGGGCAGGGAGCTCGTTTTGAAATTGATTTCCCGATTCAACCCGAAATACGATAAACCATGAGTGAGTTGAAAAATATCAGGATAATGGTTGTTGAAGACCAAATGCCTGTTGCTATGGATATTGAACAACGGCTGCTTGATATGGGCGCCATTGTAACCGGAATTGCTGTAGATGCAGAAGAGGCCAGAAAAATTTTCGCCGAAAAAACGACGGATATTGTTTTGCTTGATATTCATTTGGGAGATGAACAAGAAGATGGTATTGATCTGGCCGTATTTTTTCAGAAACATCACGTGCCGTATATTTTTCTAACAGCATTTAACGATGCACCAACATTTTCGCGTGCGCTGAAGTTAGCACCTTCCGGCTATTTACTTAAACCATTCCGAAACGATGATCTTGGTCGGCAACTCCGGCTCGCAATTGCATCAAAAAAGCAGCGGCAGCAAACCTCGGCCTTGCAAACATTGTGCGAAGAAACCTTTTTTACGCCTTCTGTGCCTGCTGCTATGCTCGATAAAGACAAACGCTTACTTGGTATTAATCAGCAAATGGAACGCTATTGCGGATTCAACAAATCCGAAGTACAAGACTCCGAAGTTTCACGAATTTTTGAAGTTGATGACAATAATCAGTTGCAATTTATTCGCCACAGAAATGGAGAAAAAATTAGTTGTACTGGCGAACTTGTTGCCATTAAAAATGCGGAACAAACTACGTTAGGTTATATACTTAAATTGAATGCCGACGAGGCTGTAAACAAGCAACAAGAATATTCGGAAACTATTTTCATTCGTGTAAAAGGTCAATTACTCAAGATTTCGGTTTCGGATATAAATTGGCTCGAAGCACTTGATAATTATACACACATACAAACAACTGCAAAGCGTTATACCGTTAAATTATTTTTAAAAGATGTACTTCAAAAGCTTCCACCAGATAAGTTTGTGCGTATTCATCGTTCGTTTGCGGTTGCGGTGAATAAAATTGCTAGCATGGAAGATGATACAGTTTTTGTGTGTACTCAAGCACTTCCCATTGGGCGGCAATATAGGAGCGAACTCATGAAACATATTATCCTTTTATAGAAGTCATCTCAAAATTAAGTTTTCTAGCTTTTTCAAGTATTGGACGTTCAGACAAGGCGTGTTTTGAAGGCCATATCCAAAGGTGATCTGGACAAAAAACACAACGTAGGATGAACGTTCAAGACGCAGAAAAAGGTGACAAGGTAATTTTGAGATGACTTCTAATTGTTTACCTCCTAATAAATTTCTTTCACCCCCGTTTTGTATGAGTTGACCATTTTCGGGCAAAGCACGGCTATTTCATCATCTACTTTTAACACAGTAACACAGTCGAACACCGCGCTGTGATACAGATTTTATCTGATTGACATTGGTACCGGTCATAATAGATATAATCCCCTGCGGTAATTGTTACATGTAAAAAAATAGAAAAATGAAAGCTGCTGTAAATGAAGTGCGCTTTGTTCAATTAAAGTGCATCAAAGAAATCAATGAACTTTCTGTTGATGAAGAACCGTATCTCTTTGTTGCCGTTGTGCAGGCCATGCAAGGGGTAACGTCTCCACCGAAAGTTGACGTATTCCAGTTTGGACCTTTTACCAACACTGATGCAGGTGAAGTAAAAAAGCCTACAGCCAATGAATCGTCTCTGTTGCTTAAAAAACTCAATTCTGAGCCAACTCTTCCTGGGACAGTAATTGTAGCTGCGCTTATGGAAAATGATAACTCAGATCCGATTATTTATCGTCTTGCGCTGCGTGCAGAATTGCTGACATTTATTCTCGGAAACCTCTCGGCAACAGAAGCTGTGCTTCGTGAGCGTGTGCCAGCAATTATGAAGAATGTGCTTACCGGAAAAGTTTTCTTTGTAAAAGACGATGATTTCATTGCCATGAATGAAATCCGCTTTGTAGAAAATAACAAGGTGAGCATTGAAAACACATTGCCATTCAAAAGCAAACAAGGCGATTATACGGTTACTTTCCGTCTTGATCGTTCGGGATTGCCGGGGTAATTTAAATGCCTCAAAAAAAACAACGGCTTCTCTTTTCAGGGAAGCCGTTGTTTTTTAGTTCTGTTTAATTGTTTAGCTGTTGAGCACATCCAGCAATTTCTCCAACTCTTCTTCTGTAGCAAACGGAATAATCAGTTTGCCTTCACCTTGCGCATTGCTTTTGAGTTGAATTTTAGCGTTGTATTGTTTTGAAATCGACTTGATCTGATCCTCGTACTTATCATCAAGACTGCCCTGCAGGTTTTTGTGCTTGATACGCGGCTCAATCTTTTTCTTGTCGCTGGCAAGAAGCTCTGTGTCACGAACGGAGAGTTCTTCTGTAAGAACACGATTGTAAATATCAATCTGGTTTTCTTCGCCGTTTACATTAATGAGTGCGCGGGCGTGACCCATGCTAATCTTCTTTTCGCGAATACCGAGCTGAATTTCAACCGGAAGTTTGAGTAAGCGAAGGTAGTTGGCAACTGTTGAACGCTGCTTGCTCACCTTTTCGCTAAGTTGCTCCTGTGTGAGGCTGCATTCGTCCATCAGGCGTTTGTAGCTGATGGCTACTTCAATAGCATCGAGGTTTTCGCGTTGTATGTTTTCAACAAGCGCCATTTCCAGCATGGCCTGATCGTTGGCAACACGCACGTAAGCCGGAATGCTTTCGAGTCCGGCAAGCTGTGAAGCACGGAAACGGCGTTCGCCTGAGATAAGCTGAAACTTATCGTAGCCCATTTTGCGAACTGTAACGGGCTGAATAATGCCGTGCAGTTTAATAGATGCCGAAAGTTCTTCAAGCGCCTGCTCTTCGAAATGTGTACGCGGTTGAAACGGATTTGCTTCAATCTGCTTCAGCGGAATGCTGGTCACTGCTCCGGCCACAGCCGAGGTCACATCACCGGTAAGCCGGTTGTTGGTGGTGATATCGGTATTGGCGTTTTCGAGAAGTGCGCTTAATCCTTTGCCGAGTGCCTGACGTTTATTGCTCATGTTGGTATTGTTATTCGTAGTATTAATGCCTTGTCAAAGCCCGATTCCATTTGCCCTGCAAGGATTTTGTCAATCAGCGCTTTTTGATTCAACTCATTTTTTTTGTCTAACCAAGCTGCTCAACACATTCTTTTGTCAGGTCGAGCATTTCAGTTCTTCCGTCTTAGTCTGGTCGAGCATTTCAGTTCTTCCATCTTAGTCTGGTCGAGCATTTCAGTTCTTCCGTCTTAGTGAGGTCGAGCATTTCAGTTCTTCCATCTTAGTCTGGTCGAGCATTTCAGTTCTTCCATCTTAGTGAGGTCGAGCATTTCAGTTCTTCCATCTTAGTCTGGTCGAGCATTTCAACCCTAAAGCCCTTGTCAGGTCGAGCCTTTCAACTCTAAAGCCCTTGTCAGGTCGAGCGGAGCCGAGACCAGACAAGGTTAGTCCTGCTGCGTTATGTTGATGATTTTTTCTTCATCCGACAGGCGCGTCATGTTGTTCTTTTGCAGGATTTCGCGGGCAAGGTTGAGGTAATTGATAGCGCCTTTGCTGGTGGCATCGTGCATGATAATTGTTTCACCGAAACTGGGAGCCTCACCCAGCTTTGTGTTGCGCTGAATAATCGTATCAAACACCATGCTCTGGAAGTGTGTTTTCACTTCTTCAACAACTTGGTTCGACAGGCGCAACCGGATATCATACATCGTCAGCAAAATACCTTCGATAGCGAGTTCCGGATTGAGGCGGCTTTGTACAATTTTGATGGTGTTGAGCAGTTTACCCAATCCTTCGAGCGCAAAATACTCGCATTGTACCGGCACAATAACCGAATCGGCTGCGGTGAGTGAGTTTACAGTAACCAAACCTAATGAGGGTGAGCAGTCGATAATGATAAAATCATAATCGTTTTTGATTTGCTCCAAAGCCTTCCGCATCATGTGCTCGCGGTTGGGCATATTAATCATCTCAATTTCTGCACCAACCAGGTCGATGTGTGCCGGAAGCAGATCGAGGTTGGGTGTAGTGGTTTGCAGGATGATGTCTTTGGGGTTACGGCCTTCGATAATGGTTTCGTAAACCCCGGTTTTTACGTTTTTCGGATCGAAACCAACGCCTGATGTGGCATTGGCCTGAGGATCGGCATCTACAAGCAGCGTGCGGTATTCAAGCACAGCAAAGCTTGCAGCTAGATTAATTGCGGTAGTGGTTTTTCCAACTCCGCCTTTCTGGTTCGCAACGGCAATTATTTTACCCATTTTATTTAGCAACTCTGTTCCTCAGGGTTTTACAATAGTGGATCCAATCGGCATAAGGGTGAGGTGTTTTCCGGCACGCTCAAATTTGAGCACCGCCTCCTCTTTGTCGATTTTAATGTAACCAAATGTATCGTAGTGCATGCCAATAATATCGGCACAGTTAATGAAATCGGTGGCAATAATGGCATTGTCAACACCCATCGTAAAGTTATCGCCGATGGGCAGGAATGCGAAATTGATGTGGCGGTATTCGCCAATCAGTTTCATATCGTAGGTTAAAGCTGTATCGCCGGCATAGTAGAAATTCGCTTCGTTGGTTTCAACTACAAAGCCCATCGGGTTTCCGCCGTAGGTTCCGTCGGGCAAAGCACTTGAATGTTGTGCCGCAACACATTTTACTTTGCCGAAATCGAAAATCCATTTTCCGCCAACATTCATCGGATGCGTATTAGTAACACCCTGTTTGTTGAGCCAAACATGAATTTCCCAAGAACAAATTACCTGAGCTCCTGTTCGCTGTGCAATGGAAACACAATCGGCAATGTGATCTTCGTGTCCGTGCGAAACGAGAATGTAATCAGCTTTTACAGTGGCCGGATTAACATTGGCAGCCAGTTCATTGTGCGTAATGAAGGGATCGAACAGCAGATGTTTTCCGCCGGTTTCGATACCAAAACAGGAGTGGCCGTAATAGGTGATATTCATGCGAGCAGTTTCCGAAATCTAAGGCCGGCTCAACAAAGCAAAGCCGGGATTGTTAATAACGAACCGGAAAACAAAACCGTATCAGCGGCTGCATTCCGGCAAACGTTTAATTTTGTCCCGAAGGTAGCGTTTTTTGCCCGAAACTGCCCCGGCGTTTTATAAACACCAGCCCGTTAACACCTTAATCCACTGATGATCACTGTAATTTCAGGAACAAACCGCCCCGGCAGCACAACTCGCATCATTGCCACGGCATACAGCCAACTGCTGACCGGACTCGGACAAGAGAACCGTCTGTATTCGCTAGAAGACCTGCCCCGCGAGTTTGCATTTACCGATTTATACGGAAAACGCAGCCCCGCATTTCAGGAACAGCTTGAAACCTATATACTTCCTGCCGAACGCTTTGTAGCTGTTTTGCCCGAGTACAACGGTACTTTCCCCGGCATTTTTAAGCTGCTGTTCGATGGCATCAGTCCCGAGCAGCTAATGGGCAAAAAAATAGGCATGGTAGGTGTTGCCAACGGACGCGGCGGCAATCTCCGCGGTCTTGACCAGCTTACAGCCGCCATGCACTACCTGCAAATGTTCGTTTACCCGAAGCATTTACCGCTTTCGCTTATAAAAGACCATATCAGTGCTGAACGTCAGCCTGATGAACCCACTTTAGCTGCTTTGCGGGCACATGCTGCCGGACTGGCAACGTTTTAAAAGGCTACCTGATGTTCGAGTTTCAGCAAATCGATAATTTGTACAGGCTAAGCGAAACAGGCAGTTATTTAAGCCTTTCAGCCAACCTGCTGATAATCGGCAATAGCTATGGTTATTTTTCTGCCACATTTGCCTTACTTGGCCTTGTACTTTCGGCAGGCTGTTGTGCTTTTCTTGCAATTGTTTTTATTCAGTCTGCATACGATAAGCTTTCGGGCTACAAAGGCAATCTCGATTGGCTCAAAGGGCATTTTGCAGCATCACCATTTAAGAATATAGTTCCGGTTTTGCTTGCCGTATTAACTGTTCTGGAAAGCCTGAGCGGTTTGGCTTGTGCCGCAGGAGCTTTGTTCTGCTGGACAGTAACCGGAAGAGTTATCGGGCTTGCCGGATTGTTGTTAGTAGTTATTTCACTGCTCTGTTTGCTGCTCGGACAGCGTTTGGCAAAAGATTATGCAGGAGCAGCAAGTCTTACCGGTTATTTTTTGGTGGCTATGCTGGGAATTGTTGGTGCAGCACTTTCGGGCGTGCTTGGTAGCATCGTACAATATTATTTTTTATGACTGGTCTAAAAAAGTTACTACTGTAAGTAGTAAGCTACTTCTTGTGCACGAACTTTTCAACAGTTCTTGCTTTTTGCTGAATTCTTGTATTACGTTTGCTGCAGATTTTTCACGATACGATCATTCTTTCAGTTAGCAGAACTATTTAATTATTTTATCTTTAAATGAACTTACCGAAATATCAGTTACAGGCATCGCCAGATTTAAGCATATTCAAATTTGAAAGCCCGTCGCAGCAAGGCAACCTCAGCAAACTCATAAAATTTACACCTACTGATGCAGAGGAAGTCGTTAATCTTTCGTTCGGAGATTACGATGAACACTGCGGAAAACTAAACGACAGCGCCGCATCCGGCAACGGAAATCCGGCTTTAACTTTGGCAACAGTGGCAGCGGCGGTATATATTTTTACTAAAGATCATCCCGATACATGGGTATTTTTAACCGGCAGCACACCTGCACGCACACGACTTTACCGAATGGCAATATCCAATCACCTCAGCCAACTGGAGAACGATTTTGAAGTAATCGGACTAAGAAACTGTTTAAGAATTATCCTTCGAGTTTGTTATGTCCCATTTTCCGTCATACTTCGTTGACTTTTTTGCCCAGATCATCTCCGATATGCGCTGCAAAAGTCGCCTCGTCTGACAAAAAATGGCCTCATAACAAAATTCAAAAACAATTCTTAAACAGTTTCTAAGTGAAAAAGGCTGGGGCTATTTTGTAAAAGGTAGAAATTATTCGGGATTTGCTGTTAAAAGACTTGACAAACCTTGGTTAGAGATGTAATTTTGTGATATGAAAAAGAAATTAGAATCTGTTATTATTATTCGTTCTGGTATCGCCTCTGAGGCAGCCATTCAGCAATCTTCACCTAAGCTCGCTTTCATTAATGAAATGCTTGCAAAGTTTGGTTCACCGGCGCAAGCTATTCGCCGTTAATCACCTTTAGGGGATCTCTAAAAACTCCAAATCTCTTCGTTGGGCTTGTCGTCAAAATCCTCATTTACACCGGTAAACTGTGGTTTTGACTCCTGCGCCCGTCTCAATCTTTGGAGTTTTAAGAAATCCCCCTTTATTGTATCAGTTTCAATGCCACATCTTAGTGGCATTTTGTTTTTGGATTCTTCTCTTTCTACTTTTTTGAGGAACGATTTCTTTTGATGATAAGGGTTTCAGCGTCTGTTGAAAAAATGTAAAGCATAACCCTTATTTGTGATTGTACATTAGATTAACAATAAACTAAAGTACAACCCTTACACTGCCGTTTTCGGTTCATTACTATGTCAACGCTAACCATTGCCACATTCAATTGTGAGAACCTTTTTGTACGCTATAAATTCGGAAGTACTGCAGATCCTGCTGATGCTGTAAAAAACGGATTTGTGCTGAACCGCCGTCGTTTTGAAACCATTCTCAGCGAAGAACAAAAAATTACAGCCCAAGCCATTAAAGCTGCCGATGCTGATATTATTGCGCTGCAGGAGGTTGAAAATTTAGATACGCTGAAGTCTTTTGTTGCTCAGTTTCTTGCCGGCGAAAAATATACATATCGTTTATTGATTGACGGAAATGATCCGCGTCTGATAGATGTTGCCATTCTCAGCCGCATTCCGATTGATAGTTGTACATCGCATCAGACCCGGAAGAAAGGGAGATCTACAGTTTTCTCGCGAGATTGTTTGGAAGTAAAATTCACTGTAGGCGGAAAACCGTTCTCTGTATTTGTGAATCATTTCAAATCGATGCTCGACGGCAAACAAGAAACAATGGCCCGGCGGGTAAATCAGTCGCAGGAGGTGCTTAAAATTCTCACAGAACGTTTTGGCGCAGATCCCGGAAAAGCCGACTGGGTTGTGCTTGGTGATCTGAATGATTTTCAGCCTTCAGCAGCAATTAGTGCTTTGCAAGATTCGCCCTGGATGGAAGATGTTTCATTGCGCATTGCTGATCCTGCTGAACGCTGGACACATTTTTATGCAGACAAAAAGCAATACGAGCAGCTTGATTATATCTTCCTTTCCAAAGCACTTGCTGCCAGAAATCCCAAAGCAATTCCGTTTATGGTGCGTGAAGGTCTCTGCCTGAAAGCTGACCGATACACCGGAAAACGTTTCGCCGGTATTGGCAAAGAACGCCCGCATGCGAGTGATCATTGCCCGGTGGTGATAAAGCTGAAAATCTGAGTTAATTATTGTGCTGATTAGGTTTCAGTACATCATTCAGCAAAATAGTTTCTGTTTGCCGGTAGCATTCGGTATGCGGAAAGTGCGCCGCATCTTCAAACTCGTACCAGGCTTTGTGCGGAGCTTTCAACTGATCGTAAAACTTACGGGCTTCGGCTGTTGGAGTTTGGTAATCATGTATGCCCTGAATAATGTAAACCGGAATGCGAAGCTCAGTAATTGTTTCGGCAAGATTTTCAGTAATTACTTTTTCCCAAAGTGCAGCCATTGAATGTTTGGCGGCTGTTACAAAATTCAACTTTTCGCGCAGCGTATATTCGGCACAAGTAATGAGCTGCCGCGGCGCAGTTTTGTTCATATTGGTGCGGAACAATGCGCCGCCAAACTCAGCTACCCAGCGGCGCTGTGCAAGCAAATAATGAATCCAAACTTGCGCCGGAGCATCGCGTTCGGGCAACTGCAGTTTTTCGATTTTGTCGTGAACAGAAGTATGCTGCAACTGTTTTGCCTGATCGCGAACAAATTCCAGCGAAAGCTTTTCGCCCTCAAACTGGTCGCCAACCTGACCGATACCAATGTAAGCCGCAAACAGTTCGGGAAAAGCTTTGGCTGTATGCGCGCCCAGCACAGTGCCCCACGAATGCCCCAGCAAATAAATGCGCCCCGTTTTAAAACGCTTCTGAAGGTAAACAGCAACTTCGCCGGCATCTTTTACCAATTGCTCCAGTGTAACATGCTCAGTTGGCAGTTTCCATTTTGCAGATTTACCCGCTCCGCGCTGCTCCCAATAACAAATAGTAAAATGCTTTTCTAGTTCTGCAAACTCTTTGCGAATAAATGCAAACTCCGGAGTACCCGGCCCGCCATGTAAATACAGCAACACTGGATTATTAGCATCATGTCCGCGAATAATCATGTCCTGTTCAGTGCCGCCTATCGAAACACGTTCAATAACCGCTATGCTTCCAGAAACCAGCTTGCCTTTTGTATCGCGGATAGCTGGTGTTTTTCCCGGACTGATGATGCGCAGCAAAACCAATGGCAGTGCGAGAAGCAGGAGAATTAATGCTGTAATAAAAAGTAACTGCATAACGAGTTTAAGTAATGTCCGAAGTTACTTTTAATTCAGATGCTATTGAAAGAGCAGCGTATCTTTGCAGCATGAATTCAACTCTGTATTATGTATATGATGCACTCTGCGGTTGGTGCTATGGTTTTAGTCCGGTAATGAAAAAACTGCACGACAATTACAGCAGTCAGTTGCAGTTCAGAGTAGTTTCGGGCGGCATGGTGCTTGGCGAACGCGCCGGTGAAATCGGGAAAGTAGCACCCTACATCAAAGGCGCATACAAAAGGGTAGAGGAGATGACCGGCGTAGTTTTTGGTGAGCCGTTCTTAGATGCGCTCGATGAAGGTTCCATGATTTTCAGTTCCGATATGCCTTCACGCGCACTCACGCATTTTCGCGAACTGCATCCTGAAAAGCAGGTCGAATTTGCACATGCCTTGCAAAGTGCAATTTACAGCAGAGGTCTCGCGTCAACAGCCAAAGAAACATATACAACGCTTGCTGCCGAATTTAACATTGCCGATACCGCAGGTTTTGCCGATGCTTTAGCTACCGAAGGCGTTGCACAAAAAACAGAAGAAGATTATCAGCTTTCGCAGCGTTTTCAGGCAACCGGTTTTCCAACAGTAATTGTGCATCATGCAAATACATATTATCTCATTGCCCGCGGATATACCGACTACGAATCGCTCGAAGAGCGGCTGAAACAAATTCTGAGCAAAAACGAAGAAGCATGAAAACTCGCTTGCTTATTACTTTTTTCTTCACAGTTAGTGCATTAACAGTATTTGCATCACCACAAGATTTTGACCTCAAACGCAAGCGGAATGCCATTGGCATTGTAGTAGGCGCACATTACTGGGAATCGCCGTGGGCAGAAGTTGGTTTTTCGTATGCCCGAAGCAAAAACGGACTATTCCTCGGCAACTCATATCGGGCAACAACATTCAGCTTATTATACAACCCGCTCGAAAAAAATGCAGGCGCATCCGTTAGCCGCTGGCGCACGCATTTCGGTTTTATTATTACCGGTCTAAGGCTTTCGGCATACACCGATTTTGAGAATGTAAACGTAACTTTTCAGCCGCAAGCCGGAATTGGAAATGGAGTGTTTTCGTTATGCTACAGTCGTCACGTTCCACTTTTTAAAAATGAAATTGCAGGAATGAATGTTCCGCACGAACTATCGCTCCGGTGGAATATTGAGTTGAAAGAAATTGAAAAGGAAAAATGGTGGAGGCCTCGCTTCGCGAGGAGTGAAAAGTGATTCCTCGCAAAGCGAGGAGTGTTAAGTGTAGAGTGTAAGGTGGAAAGTGAAAATGCGCTCACGCTGATTAAGCGTGTCGAAATCAGCGAGGAAACATTTACACTTTCCACTCTACACTTATCACTCTTCACTTCCATTCCCCCGCTTCATCCAAGCCCTTATAAGCAGGTAGTAAAGAAAAACACCAAACGCATAAAGCGCGGCGGTAATCATAAAAATATCCACATACGGCCAGCCGGTTTTGCGGAGCATACCGAAGATAAAGCGCGTACTGATGAACCAGCTTCCCGACCAGATAGCTGCACTGAGTGCGCTGGTAATTTCTTGATTGCGCGGTCCTACAAATTTCATCGCTATTTCTGAGGTCATCGGGCCGGCAATGTTCATGAGCGGTTGGCGCAGCAGGTAGCAGCCAACAGCTATCCACACGGCCGGAGTAAGCTGACTGTAATATTCAGTTGTAGCCATGAGCACAAGCGAAATAACGGCAAACGACTGAGTTACCGGCACAGCGGCTTTGTAGCCGAAACGCGTTTTGATCTGCGGAACCATTAATGCACCCCAGGCTACAAGAAGAGCCGCAACAAAATTCCAAAGCGAAATTGTATCGGTGCTTAAATTATGTACCCGCGAAAAAAAAAAGTTGATAAACGGAATGGTTAAACCTGCGCCAACTGCAATTACCAAAGCCGGAATCAACGCCCGTGCAATTAAGCCCCAGTCGTGATTGCCGATGTTGATGCGGCGGTGTTCCTGCTGCACTGTTTTTTCATCAAGCTTTACGCGGGCAAGAAAAATGAGGCCGATAAATCCTGCAATCGTAATTCCGGTTAGCAAATTCCGCTCGTTAAACAGCAGCGGGTTTGCACTGTTGAGTGCCCAAACTATTGATGCACTCAAAATTCCTGCTAAACTCCAGGTCGAAAAGCTGAGTGAGATAGCCGGTGTTTGTGTTTCGGGCGATGAATTGCGCAGGATAAACGGCAGAATCGGTATCTGCATAAACGTAAACGAAGCGCCCCAAAGCAATTGTGAGGTGATCAGCAAACTTGTTTCGCGCGCATGTACCGCATAAATAATCATCAGCGCAAACAGCGGAACACCAATTGCCGAAAGCCAGAAAAAGTTTTTCACCTTACGGCCTTTGATATAAAGCCCGAGCGGTAATGCAAGTAGTAAAACCCCGGCAAAACGCCATGAAATAAAATCGGCAATATCGCTGTCTGAAAAACCTTCGGCTTTCATGTACAATGGCTGAAGATTCATAAACGTAGCATTCACCAACTGAATGAAAAATTCAGCCGCAATTACCAGCATCACCGGCCGTTCAATACGCGAATAAGTTTTAAGGAAATCAAACACAGCGTGCAAAAGTAGTTATCGGAGAGTAATTCAGAGAATATTGATGGAGTTTATTGAGAGCCTGTTTAAATTTTGTTTTTGAGATTTGTTATACGCTCATTTTTTGCCAGACGAGGCGGTTTTTGCAGCCCATATCGGAGATGATACGGGCAAAAAGACCAACGAAGTATGGTGAAAAATGAGCTATAACAAAGACAAAGGATGAAATTTAAACAGGCTCTGAGTTATAAATACCTGTTTTTACTGTCATTTACCGGAAGATCATAAACACTGTTCGCTCAATACGTTTAATTAGTTAGATTTGAGTTGTATTTATTCCAGATCAACCCATGAAAAAAAACTACTCGTTATTACTAACTGGTATTGGCTTACTCTTTACCGCTCAACTTAGCGCACAAAATACGTGTGTGCCTTGCGGTACAGGCAGCAACGGTGCTTTCACGGCATCGGCCAATACAACTATTGCCGGGGGAACCTACAATTACTCAACGTTCACCATAAACTCGGGTGTAACGGTAACTGTAACCGGAACGCAGCCACTCGTTATTCGCTGCACAGGAGCTGTTGTTATCAACGGCACGCTTGATGCCAGCGGCGGAAACGGAACCAACGGTATTACCTTTTCGGCAGCCGGAACGGGCGGCATTGGTGTTGCCGGCGGTGAGAACGGCGGCAACGGCACTTACTCCACATCTGTAGGCGGAATGCTTGCTCAAAATGGTTTTGGTGCTGGTGGCGCTTCTACGGCCGGAAACGGCTGGTCGGGCGGCGGCGGTGCCGGTTACGGAGTAGCTGGTTCTGCCTCAGGCAGCACTTCAGGCGGATTTGCCGGACCGGTTTATGGTGATGCACAGCTGTCTGCCGTTCTCGGCGGCTCAGGCGGCGGCGGCGGAAGCGGCGGATTCAGCTGCGGTGCCGGTGGTGGCGGTGCTGGCGGCGGATATATTGAAATTACAGCCTGCTCAGGAATTACAATCGGCGCTACCGGAATTATCCGCGCAAACGGCGGCAACGGCGGCAGCGACGGTACCGGCAACTGCGGCGGCGGCGGCGGTGGTTCGGGCGGATCAATTTGGCTTGGTGCGCCTGCAGTTACCAACAACGGACAGGTTCGTGCTACCGGCGGCAACGGCGGGGCTTCTGCTGTGCCGGGTTCGCCTTATTTTGGTACTGGTGCAAACGGTGCAAGTGGCCGCATCCGTATTGACGGTGTGCTTTCGGGAACTGGTACTTTGTTGCCGGTAAACGTTTTCACCGGACAGGCGCTTACAGCAACTACCAGCAGCTCTGTTCTTTCAGTTTGCATCGGAAACAGCACTACATTTTCGGCAAGCGGTGCAAACGGAATTGGGACATACAGCTACAACTGGATGCCCGGTAACATCAGTACATCTTCAATAACAGTTTCGCCAACGGCAAATACGGTTTATACAGTAACCGTAACTGATGCTGCAAACTGTACAAGCACAGCTTCTGTAACTGTAAACGTAAACAGCTTACCGGTTGTAACACTCAGCAGCAGCAGTAATGCGATTTGTCCGGGTGGTTCACAAACACTTACCGGATCTTCGGGCGGAACTTCACAGTGGTATCTCAACGGTGTGTTAATTCCGGCTGCAACATCACCCAGCTATACTGCTACTTTGCCCGGTGTTTACAACATGATAAAAACCAATCTCAACACCTGTTTCGATTCATCGGCAACCGGAATTACACTTTTCAATGCACCGGCGCCAAGTGTTTCAATTGGTAACGATACAGCATTTTGTCAATCGCCCAACCCCTATACCTTAACAGCTCAAACCACAGCCTCTATTTATTTGTGGAACACAGGGGCAACGCTGAACAGTATTCCTGTTAGCAGCAGCGGCGCTTATTCGGTTGATGTAACAGACACCAACGGATGTGTAGGCAGCGATACTGCAACCATTACTATTCATCCGCTTCCGATAATTGCGTTTGTTCCTGCTCAGGATTCGTTTTGTCTTACCAACGGTCCCGTTGCGCTTACAGCAACACCTGCAGGCGGAACATTCTCCGGCCCCGGTATGAGCGGAAATACATTTACAGCAGCAACTGCCGGTGTTGGTGTACACAGCATTTCATATACCTATGTTGATTCGCTGGGTTGCGCGGCAGCATCAACGGTATCATTTACGGTTGATGTGTGTACCGATTTCAATACTTCAACCGCACAAACAATTTTTACCGCAACGCCCAACCCGTCGAACGGTTTGTTTGCGGTGAATGTTAGTTTGCCCGGCACACTTATTATTTACAGCATTGAAGGCCGCGAGGTTTATCGCACACAGCACAATGCCGCCGGCCGCAGCGATGTTGATCTTACAGCATTTGGC
The DNA here is from genome assembly GCA_046335555.1 of Bacteroidota bacterium. Taxonomy (GTDB): domain Bacteria; phylum Bacteroidota; class Bacteroidia; order Palsa-965; family Palsa-965. The sequence goes on along the minus strand of JBKDHA010000132.1, from coordinate 2,194 downwards.
AGCGGAATGTATCTGTTGCGTTATGTGTATGATGGTGGAGAGGCAACAGCGCGTGTAAGCGTTCAGTAAGTAATATTAATTTTATTTTCACAGGCGGCTGCAGCATAAGTTGCAGCCGCCTGTGTATTTTGGTGCTATGAAACTCCGCTTGCTGCTGCTCAGTTTTTTCTTTCCGCTGCTTGTCTTCGGCAACGATACGCTGAGGCTGTTTCAGCCCTCGCCGCAGTTGCACCGTGGCCGTGTAATTGGTGTTGCCGCAACAGAGCTTGTGCTTGGCGGCGGCTCGCTCATTGGGCTGGAGCAGTTGTGGTATGCCGATTATCCGCGGCAGCCGTTTCATATTTTTAATGATAATGATGAATGGATGCAGATGGACAAAGCCGGTCATGCGTTCACTGCATACACCATAGCCCGCATTAGTAACGGAGCCTTGCGGTGGAGCGGAGTAAAGTCAAAAAATGCCCGCTGGTATGCTGTGCTGCCGCCTATGCTGTTTCTGAGCGGTATCGAGGTGCTCGACGGCTACTCGGCCGGCTGGGGCTTTTCGTGGGGCGATTGCGCTGCTAATGTTTCGGGTGCTGCGTTTTTTGTAGTGCAGGATGCCTTGTGGCAGGAGCAGCGCATACAACTGAAATTTGGTTTCCGCAAAAGCGAGTTTGCGCAGTATCGCCCCAATCTACTGGGCAGCACCTGGACCGAGCAATTGCTCAAAGACTACAACGGACAAACGTACTGGCTTTCGGTAAACATAGCCTCGTTTCTGAAGCCTGAAACCCCTTTCCCGAAATGGCTGAATGCCGCAGTAGGCTACGGAGCGGGGGGGATGACCGGCGGCAGCAGCAATCCGGTTATCTGCAATGCACAAGGCAATTGCTTTACGTTTGCGCGCTACCGCGAGTACTATCTCTCGGCCGATATTGATTTGACGAAGTTGCCGGTGAAGCGGCCGTGGCTGAAAGCGGTTTGCAGCACGTTTGGGTGGGTGAAGATTCCGGCGCCGGCATTGGTGGTTGCTAATGGTAGGGTGCGGGGTGGGGTTTGGTGATTTTCTTGATGTTGAGTTGTATGGTTGGGGCGTTTATTGTTTGTAATTGATTTTTGATTTATTTGTAATGTAATGGTTGATTTATTCTTTTGAGTGGTGATGTTTTTTGATTGCGGTTATGTATATTTGGGTTAGTCCTGATGCAAACACAATTTTTTGGAATAATTATATTGAAATGAAGGAAATTAAAATAGAAAAAATAAGCTACATACTAAAACAGGCCAAAGCCCAAAATAAGCCGAAGCCAATATTTTTTTTAGGTGCAGGAGCTTCCAGATCGGGAGGAATTCCTTTGGCGGGTGAAATCATTGCAAAGATTCTTGAAGTCTATACTGATAATCCTGAAATTAAGGAATTGCCAGAAAAACAAAGAACGTATGCTAACCTTATGGATTGTTTGTTGCCTTCTGAAAGAGATGAGTTATTAAAAAAGTATATTGACGAAGCTAAAATTAATGTTACACATATTTATTTGGCTCAGTTAATAAAAGAAGGTTTTGTGGATTATGTACTTACTGTAAACTTCGATAATTTGATGCTAAGAGCATTGGCCTTGTATAATATATTTCCTTCTACCTACGACATGGCCATTCTTAAGGATTTTACAACCTCCACATTCAAAGAAAAATCCGTGGTGTATCTTCATGGGCAACATCATGGTCTTTGGCTTTTGAATACGAATGAAGAAATGGCAAAGGTAAGGAATACTGTTCCAAGAATATTTGATTCAATTAAAAACCAAAGGCCTTGGGTTTTTATAGGGTATAGTGGAGATGACCCAATATTTGAACATGTAAAAAATCTTGGAAGATTTGATAATGGGCTTTTTTGGGTAACCTATCAAGATCACAAACCGAATGAAAAAATTCAAGAATTTCTCTCAGCTCCAAACACAAATGCCTCATTAATTAAAGGTTATGATTCGGACTCATTTATGTTAAAGTTAGCGAATGAACTAGGTTTGGAGCAACCTGTAATTGTAGATAAACCCTTCACAGCTTTACAAAATATGCTGAATGAAATCGTTGATATTGATGAACAGGAGCATTTTAAAGGGGTTAAAGAACGTTTGGGTATTTCACAAAGACAGGTGGCAGAAGCTATTAAACAATTTGAGCAAGGTTTAGATGATTCGTATAGTAGTATTGC
>JBKDHA010000131.1:0-4827 GCA_046335555.1 Bacteroidota bacterium | reverse complement strand
CATCGTCAACAAGCAACTCAAAAAACTGTTGTTTCCCGACAACCGCTTCGATTTTCTTTAACGCAAATTTAGGCATAATTGTTTAGTTCAAGCTAAACTTTTTGTTTTTTATATCTTGACAAAGATAAAATCTTTACGTTATACTTTGGTATTTATCTATAATGCTGATTTACTGACACATATAAAATAGCCCAGCTGCCAACAAATAGCGCTTAAACGAAGTGTACCCACTTCGATTTAAGCGTGTGTTGACTGAAGCGTGACGGTTTTTTTTGCGAGTTATGTGTTTTGAATGTTTGGGATTATTTTTGGCTGCTTGGTGGGTGTATTTTTAGTTGGTGCAGCTTTACTTTTTTAGCGCTTTAATGCGCTTTTTTTGTGCTTTTTGTTTTGCAGGCTGGTAACTTTTGTGTGTTGTTTTAGGTTTTGGGCAATGCGCGGCCTAGTTGCCTGTTTTAGGCAATTAAGGTTATGCAATATTTAACGCTTGCTGGCGGGCTTGGTGTAGCAATGCCAATGGTGGTGCATTGGCTTCAAAACTCATTAAGCGTATCATTACTCCGGTTTTACAGCATGGGCATTTTTCTATGTCTATTCCATGCTTTTGCAACAGCATTTGTTGCCACGTTATTAATGCTTGTTGTCGTTTGGGTATTATACCCATTTGCATTTGTTGGGTGCGCAACTTGGGTTTGTTACGGCTGGCCAATATGCCGTAATGCCGTATTTTTCTGAACCCTGCTGGTAGTATATGCATACTAAACCTGCGCAAAAACTCTACCCCGCTTAACTCCATTACTTTTTGCTGCCCTCCACTGCGGTAATCTTTGTAAGTAAACTTTACCGTTTGGTTATTTACATCTAACAAGCGATGATTGCTTATGGCTATTTTATGGCTGTAGCGTCCTAAGTATTCTATTACTTGCTTTGGGCCGGCAAAGGGTTGTTTGGCATACACTACCCAACTTTTTTGATACAAAATTTCGCGCAAGGTTTTGTTTAGCTCTTGCTTTTGCGAGGTGAGCAGTTGCCTAAATCCTTCCATAAATTTTGCCCGATAAACTTTGCTTAATGCTTTTACCGGAAACAAAAAATCGCGTTTGTATTTACTCGGTTTCCAAAAACCTGCACGGCTCACTCCTCCTGATGGTACTATCATGTGTACGTGCGGGTGTAAACTTAAGTTTTGCCCCCAAGTGTGTAACACACTTATCATACCTACTTGTGCGCCTAAGTGTTTTTCGTCTGCTGCAAATGTTTTTATGGTATCGCTGCTGGCTTTAAACAATAGGTTATATAGCGCTATTGGGTATTGCAGGCAATACTTGTTTAGCTCTTGCGGTAAGGTAAATACTACATGAAAATAATGGGTGTTTAACAGGTCTGATTCGCGTTTTTCTATCCACCTTTCTTTTTGGGTGGTTTGGCACTTGGGGCAATGACGATTACCGCAACTATTATAACTTATGCGTAAATGTCCGCAGGTGTTACACCCATCTACATGTCCGCCCAAGGCTTGTGTACGGCATTGCAATATGGCTTGCAGTACTTTGGCTATGTGTGCATGTGGCCGGTGTTGTTTATAATAGTTTGCTTGGTGGTGTTGTATTACTTGTGCCAGTTCGTAATTAGGCTTTACCATGGCTGTAAAGGGTATCAAACGGACTGTGCACTGCCTTGGCTTTTATTTGCGCTATGTGTAAATACATCATAGTGGTGCGCAAATCTGCATGTCCTAGTGCTTGTTGTATGCTGTGCAAATCAACCCCATCTTCTAAAAGGTGTGTGGCAAAGCTGTGGCGTAGTGTATGCATCGAGGCCGATTTTTTTATATCGGTGCGTTTTAAGGCTTCGTTTATTACGTATTGTATGCTACGTTCGCCCATGGGTTGGCCGGGTGTTAATCCTTCAAACAAATAAACTTGTGGGTTTACTTCGGCCAAATACATGCCTAACCTATCGGCCAATAATTTTGATAAAACTACATACCGATCTTTTTTGCCTTTACCTTGTCTAATGTGTATGCATTTGCGGTTTACATCTACATCACTTATTTTTATTAGCCTAAGCTCGTTCATGCGTAAACCTGCTGCATAAGCAAACGCTAACAAGTAACGATGTTTAAATGATGGTGGTGCTTTAAACAATTGTTTGCACTCTTGCTTTGATAATACTACTGGTAAGGTTTGGTTTTTTTTGATACTGGGTAGTTTAATGGCTGCATCTTCCATACCAAATATTCTGAACCAAAAACGTAATGCAAAAACTGCATGCTTAAAGTAGCTGATGGATTTTCCTTCTACCTCGGTGCTTCTGTAAAAATAAGCGTTTAACTCATCAATACTTATGTGATGAGGAAACCTATTAAAGTGCAAGGCTACGTAAGCCAACGAGCGACCATAGTTGGTTAACAATCCTTTGCTTAATTGTTTTACCATTACCTGCTCTAAAAAATAATCGTAAGCTTGGCTAAAGCCTATTACCGATAACTTTGCTTGATGTACAATTGTTGATGTTGTGTTTTTTTTAATGTCATAACTTTATTGTTTTGATTTTATTTCTTACAAAGTTTATCCTATTTTGCAATGAAATGCTACCGCAGGTTTAGTTCAACACGGGTTTGGCAAAAGTGGCGGTTCAGTGCTCCGCTGACACATTTGTGATAGCCGAAAGTTTTGTACTCCGCATGAACATTTGTGGTAAAAATCGCCACCTTCGCCAAGCCGCGAACCGTCAGGATGTGAAAAAACTCAATTTTTCACTTGAATCAATCAAAATTGACTTCGTAAAATTGGATTGGAAATGATTTGCTTGCATTTCAGGATAGCAATTTTTTATGCTGCTAACTTTTGTTGATGAAAAAAAGTACACGGTATCAACTCTAAAAAGGTCGGTTTTGAAAAAGTATGAGCTATCCTTTTGTAATTGGGTACCCATTTTTTCAGTTTTTCAATCAATGGTTCAACACCCAATATATTGATGCATCGTTTGAGGTTGTAAACTGTCATGATTAATGCAAATTCTCCGTTTACTTTTTCCAAACCTTTAAGGTTGGTATAATAATATCCCCATTTGCGTTTGATGGTGCCAAATATATGCTCATTAATTTCTTGACGTGTGCGGTATAATGCTTGGTTGGCTTGGTAGCGTTTGTTGTTGGCTTCTACTATGTCTGCAAATTCACTTCTATCTATTTCTCGTCCGCCTTTTTCTCTTCCAGTACAAAGATTTTTTACTGCACAAGTTTTGCATGATGGTGTGCGGTATTTTTTAAACTGATAACTGTTTGTGCTTACTTTGGTATGCCAAGTTCCTTGTGTGCGTAATGTTTCGCCTTGTGGGCAGGTGTAGGTATCGTCTTGTTTGTTATATGTAAATTTTGTTACTAAATATTCTGGTGTAGTCCCTTTTACATTGCTATTTACTATCTCTTGATGCGCACATATGGTGGTGATGTTGTTATCAAAACATTCTTGCAATTGGCGACCATTGTGGTAACCTTTATCGCTGATGGCTGTGAGGCTAGTTGCATTTAAGTTGGCTTTAGCTTCGGCTGCAATATCGGATAGCGCATTGCGATCATTGCGGTTGATGGTGTGTGTGGCTACTACCAATTTATGTTTATCATCTACCGCTGCTTGCATATTGTAACTTACCTCTACTACTTGACCTTGTACAAGCAATGCTCTTGCATCGGTATCAGTTGTACTCACTTGAGGATCTCCGCTTTGTTCGAGTTGTTGGGCAAGTTGCTCATACTCTATTTTGTTTTGTTTCAGGAGTGCTATCCTCTGTGTTACTTCACTAATTTTTACTGTGCTTTCATTTGCATCATTAACTTCTATTGCTGTTAAATATTCATTAGTTTTTTCTTCTATGTATTTTAAGTGGCGTTCTATTTTCTTTGGATTATAATTATTCTTCTTGCTATTGTGTGCTCGCATTTTTGTTCCATCAATTGCAATTGTATTGCCTGATACTAGAGATGCATCTTTTAAAAAGCTAACAAACAGTTTGAATGTGTTTTTTAATGCTTGGGGATTCTCTTTTCTAAAGTCTGCTATGCTATGATAGTTGGGAACAAGCTTGCCTATTAGCCATTGCAACTCAATATTGCGCTTGCACTCTTTCTCTAACCTGCGGCTGCTGCGTATGCCATTTACATAACCATAAAAGTATATTTTTAAAAACACTTTAGGGTTGAATGCAGGACGACCTTCTGCTTGCATTTTTTTTATTATAAAGTTTAATGAAGGTAAATCCAGTGCTTCAACAAATGCTTCAATTACTCTTACTGGATTATCGTTTTCAATTGCATCTTCCAAGCTGCCAAAGCTCACTTGGTGGCGGTTGTGTGCGGTGATGTAGTCCATTTTGTTACTGCAAAAAAACAACACAACTCACATTGTTTCTTTCCCTTTTTCAACTAGTTTTACCATAAAGATTGTGGATTGTGTTTTTTCACACTCTGACGTTAGCGGAAATGGCAGGGCGACCGTGCTAACACCAAACATTTGAGCTAACATCGGACGACAAAATGCCAACGCTTCGCAAAATTAAAAGAGCTGCAACCCGAAACACGGACCAACGCTTTTGCAGCACATTTAATTTTGCCCAACCGCACCCAAAGCCCACCCACCAGCCGACAATTGGACGGTTGATAAATTGATGACACTTTTGGGCAATTTTTAAACTGTAAAATTGTAACTTGCGACCAATAAAATTGACAATAACTAAAAAGATAAATGGTTAAGTATTCAACAGTTAAAAAGAAACTTAAAATTGAGGTAGAACGAACAACAGACAATGGGTTGGCTCACCTTACCC
>JBKDHA010000130.1:0-73833 GCA_046335555.1 Bacteroidota bacterium | reverse complement strand
GCTTTTTCACTTACTTACTATATCAACAACGGCTCGTCGATAGATACCTGTACGGCAACCTGCACGCGCCAGTAACCAAATCCCTGACCCTAAAAACGCTGATTCATGATTAAAAAACTGTTTGTCCTGCTTGCAGGCTTATTCATTGTTGCCGGGGTATCTGCCCAAACGGCAGCCGAGCTAAAAAAGATTGAAAAATCGAAAGATTATTTCAAAAAAGAGAAGTACGACAAAGCAGTGAGCACCATTGCAAAAGTACAAGCTAATCCGAGTTTCAATTACGATAACGACGTTTGGAATCTTCGGGTTATCTACGAATACTACCGCTACAAAGCACAGCTTAACAAGGAGATGTATGATCTTGCGCGCAAAGCACAGAGTTCAAAAACACATACCGTTACGATGAGTAATTTTAAGTTCATCGAATACATGAACCAGATGATTCATCAATGCAAATGGGCTACAGTTGCTTGCGAAAAACAATCGATCGCTGCCACTATTTTGTTTGACGAATTGGTAGCCGAAAAAGTAGATACCGCTGTTTCCGATGATGCAAAAAAAGCATATCGAGAAGGTGATTCAGAGTACAATCAGGAAAACTACAGTGCTTCTATAAAGCAATACCAGAAAGCTCTGCGCGAAGACAGTACTTATTACAGTGCTACATTAAGTATTGGCATGGCTTACATTAAAATGGAAGAATGGGAAAAAGCAATTCCCTGGTATATCAAAGCAAAAAAAATGCAGCCGCAGTTGCTCAAACCGCATTTGGATCTTGTTGAGTGCTACAAGAAACTAAAGCGCTGGGACGATGCTTATGAAGCCTGTATCGATGGAATTATCTGCTATCCAACTCAAGAATTTTTCGAATCAATGACCGAAATTTGCGAGAAGAAAGGCAAGACTTTCAACCGTCATTGGATGTCGCGCAATATCCTTCCCAATCGCATGAATACCGATCAGGATCAGCCGCAAAGCGAAACATGGCAGTTTTACCGCTCGGCAAAAAACAAAATTGCCGACAACTGCGATGATAAAGGCATTATCACCTCATCAACAGAAATAACCAACCAGAAATACATGGAAGTGTATAGCTGGGAATATATGATGAAGAAAGACGATACCGATGAGAAAGAGTTTGGTTTCGCTCGTCGTATGGAAAAAGAAGGCTTTCTCGATTGTTATGTTTTTGTGAGTATGTACCATATTAACTTCCGCGAGCAGTACACCGACTTCTCTAAAAACAACGCCGATCGTATCCGCACTTACATTAACAATCATTTAGTTAAGTGAGTCTATATTTTACAAAGCAAACGGTCTGAGATTTTGATCTCAGACCGTTTGCTTTTTAGCAGCAATCAAATCAAACTACGAAGCCAATACCGGCAGTAGTATGAGTTTGCTCATCAATAAGTATAAATGCACCATTATATTTATTTTCTGCATAACGATCAGCAAAAACAGGTTGTGCCAGTTTCAGTGAAATGTTTCCGATTTCATTTAGTTTCAATTCTTCGACTCCCAACTCATTTGTAAAATCAGCAATATTGACTCGGTTGTTAAGTGCGATTACTTTTGCTTTTACTCGATTAATACCGTGCTGAAGAATGTAGATCCGTCCGGCGCGTATCGGCATATTGTCGAGCCAACAAATCTGTGCTGTTAGTTCTTTCAGCACTTCGGGTGTCGAAACTTCGGGCACCAGCATTCCGCCGCGGCTGATGTCAATTTCATCGGCAAGCGTAAGTAAAACACTTGATCCAGCCTCAGCGGTTTCTACTTCATTTCCTGAAACATAAACGGCTGCAATTTGCGACTGTTGCCCCGAGGGAAAAGCTATTACTTTATCGCCCTTGCTGAAACAGCCTGAAGCAATGCGCCCTGCAAACCCTCTAAAATCATGATACTGCTCGGTTTTGGGGCGTATCACCTGTTGCACTGAAAAGCGCGGCTGAAGTAATTTGTAATTGCTGCTGTAATCAATTGTTTCGAGCGTACCTAACAAATGATTGCCGTTGTACCAGGGCATAGTGGTTGATTGCGTGGTGATATTTTCGCCATACAACGATGCAACGGGAATAAACGAAAGTGCTTGCTCTTTATACGAAGCAACTAATTTAAGAGCATTAAATGCCGTTTTTATGTCTTCAAATGCTTGTTCGCTGTAACCGGTTAAATCCATTTTGTTGATGCAAACAACCACAAACGGAATGCGAAGCAATTGTGTAATATAGTAATGTCGGCAAGTTTGTTCAACAATTCCGTTGCGTGCATCAATAAGAATAATTGCAACCTGAGCAGTGCTTGCACCGGTTATCATATTACGGGTATATTCGAAATGTCCGGGCGTGTCGGCTACAATGTATTTTCGTTTAGGTGTGCTGAAATAAATATGCGCAACATCAATGGTAATACCTTGTTCTCGCTCGGCTACAAGACCATCGGTAAGCAGCGATAGATCAGGATAATCGATACCGCGACGGCGGCTGGCCTGCATTACAGCATCTAATTTATCTTGCGTAATACTGTTTGTTTCAAACAGCAGCCGCCCGATGAGCGTACTTTTCCCGTCGTCAACACTGCCTGCGGTTGCAATTCTGAGAATATCCATAATTCAGCTTCAGATAAACGATTTAATAATGAGACGTACACTCCAAAATATCACCAGCACACCAACTGCAATAAGCAGTGTGCGTGTTGGTAATTTCCCGGCAAGCCTCACAGCTATTGGCGATGCAACTGCACCGCCAAGCAGCAGTCCGGCAATAACGGGCCAGTGATTGGTTCCTGCTGCGATAAAAAATGTTGTTGCACTGGTAAGTGTTACAAAAAACTCGGTGAGGCTAACGGAACCAATTGTATAGCGCGGGTTTCTGCCTCCGGCCAGCAAAGTGCTTGTAACGAGCGGCCCCCAGCCTCCTCCTCCAAACGAATCGAGGAAACCACCGGCAGCAGCAAGCCAGCCGATGCGTTTTACTTTTCGCTGCGTTTTGCTGTTGCGTACTGCACGAACTAAAATACGAATGCCCAGCAGAAACGCATATCCGGCAAGCAGCGGCATAAGCCATTGTCCGGCATGTGCGCCCATAATTATCAGACCAATTGCACCAAGCGCTGCACCCAGAATGCCGGGAATAACAAGATGCCGGAAAAGTTTTCGGTTTACATTTCCAAACTTGTAATGGCTGTATCCCGAAATGCCGGAAGTAAATACTTCGGAGGTATGAATTGCGGCACTAATCGTAACCGGATTTATACCGGCAGTCATAAGACAGGTGGCCGAAACAAGCCCGTAACCCATGCCCAGCGCCCCGTCAATAAGCTGCGCCAGAAAGCCGGTGAGCACATAAATACCAAATGCACCGGCAAACAATTCGCCTGTTTGAGAAAGTAGTTCGCGCACCGGCGGCAGCGGCAAATAAGAAAGCACAATATGACCGGTGATCATCAGTGCAAAACCGAATATAAGTACGGTTACTATTCGTTTCCAGTTTCGCTCGCTGCCTTGCACAATTACCTGTGCAACATCAGAAATTTTCGGTGAATTCTGAGCAGGCTCTTCGTTGCCGGCAACAACAGAAAACAAAAGATTGCGCGGACGGCAATCATTACGAATTTGTTCTGTAAGGTCTTTATATGTTGTTGCAGCAATTACAAGTTGTACATCTATCAAATCGGTTTCATCATAAACTTTCTGAACCAGCTGAAGATTGCTGTACTGCAAAGCAAGCTGCTGAAACGACTGACTGAAGAAGGGAGCAAGCAATGTTATTTCTGCATCCTGCGATTGCTCTAACAGCTGAAGCGCCAGCGCTGCTCCCCGCGCTCCGTCGCTAACCATTAGCACACGCTTGCTGTCGGGCAGCACAAAAACGGGCTGACCGGAAACATCATTTGCAAGCAGTTGTGCAGTAATCATTTTGCTCAGAAATAACCTTCTTTTTTGCGCTGCTCCATAGCTGCTTCGCTGCGTTTATCGTCGATACGGGCACCGCGTTCGGAGATTTTTGCTGCAAGAATTTCGGTAATAATTGCATCAACCGATGCGGCTTCTGATTCAACAGCAGCAGTGCAGGTCATATCACCAACGGTGCGGAAACGAACGGTTTTGCGGAACGGAATTTCATCAGCCTGCACATTCAAAAATTCGCTGTGCGGCCAAATCAAACCATCGCGTTCAATTACTTCGCGTTCGTGAGAAAAGTAGATCGACGGTATTGCAAGATTTTCTTTTTGTATGTACGTCCACACATCTAACTCCGTCCAGTTGCTGATCGGGAAAACACGCACATTTTCACCCACATCAATAATTCCGTTGAGCATATCAAAAAGCTCGGGGCGCTGTTTTTTTGGCTCCCATTGTCCAAAGTCGTTTCGTACCGAAAACACTCTTTCTTTAGCTCTTGCTTTTTCTTCATCGCGTCGCGCACCGCCAATGCAGGCATCGAACTTAAATTCCTCGATAGCATCAAGCAGCGTAACTGTTTGCAGCACATTGCGGCTGGCATATTTTCCGGTTTCTTCTTTTACACGGCCGGCGTTTATTGTATCCTGCACATTACGCACGATAAGTTCTGCACCGGTTTCCTTCACAAGCCAATCACGGAACTCGATAGTTTCAGGAAAATTGTGCCCTGTATCAATATGCAGCAGCGGAAACGGAATGCGTGCCGGCCAGAATGCTTTTTGCGCAAGACGCACGAGAGTTATTGAATCTTTACCTCCGCTGAACAGTAAAGCCGGCCGCTCAAACTGTGCGGCCACTTCGCGCATTATGTAAATGCTTTCGTCTTCAAGCTGTAAAGGAAATGCAGGTGTTACCGACATATTATGAATTGAATTGAGCCAGATGCAAAGTTAAGCGGAATGCAGTCCGCATTCTTTTTTAGAATTTTCCCACCACCAGCGGCCGGCTCTTATGTCTTCGCCGGGTTCAATTGCCCGTGTGCAGGGTGCGCAGCCAATGCTGGGAAATCCTTTTGCATGCAAAGTGTTGAGCGGAATTTTATGTTCTGCGGCAAATGTTTCAGCTTGTTCAAGACTCCAATCGAGCAGCGGATTGCATTTGAGAAGTCCGCGTTCAGCATCCAATTCCAAAAACTGCAATTTTTCACGCGCTTCACTTTGTGCAGCACGCAGCCCTGTGATCCACACGGCAGCACCTTTCAGAGCGCGGTTCAGCGGACTCACCTTCCGAATTTTGCAACATAATTTGCGCTGTTCGACCGAATGATAAAAACTGTTGATGCCATTTGCATTCACAAACTCTTCAAGTTCATCTTTATCCGGAACATATACATGAACGGCTATTTTGTAGCGTGCCCGAGTTAGTTCAAACACGTTGTACGTTTCCTGAAATAAACGACCTGTATCAAGTGTAATGAATTTAACGGGCAAATTTGCGGAAGAAATAAGATGTGTGAGTATTTGATCTTCGAGACCGAATGATGTTGAAAAAACGATATTTTCCTGACTAAGTGTAAACAGAAAAGCCAGACGTTCGGCTGCTGTTTTTACAGCAAACTCTTTATTGATCTGCTCAATATTGTTGTTTGTCAGGTTTATCGTTTTCATTTTCGAAACTCAACTATCGGGCAAAGATGCCGAATTATTCCCATTCCTACAAATCCTATTATTTTTATAGGATTTAAAAAAGAAGGAGCCAATATTAGCGTAAAATCAATAATGAAATTACTTGGCTGCTTTCTTTGCCGGGCGAGATTTAGCGGCAATATCGCTGACGGTTTTGCCCTCCAGCACTTTGAGTGTAGCATCACGCACTTCAAAAAAGAGATGCCGGAGTTCGCAAGTATTTTCCTCGTAAGGGCAAATACGGCAAGGTTCGTAAAATTTCTTGCTTACACAGGGCAGTAAAGCTACAGGGCCATCAGTAGCACGAATGACTTCTACAAGTGTGATTTCAGAAGGCTTTTTGAGAAGATAGTAGCCACCGCCCTTGCCTGCACGACTGCCGAGGATAGAAGCACGGCGCAATTCGAGCAAAATAGCTTCGAGAAATTTTGCGGGAATTTTTCGTGCTGCAGCAATCTGCTGAATAGGCACAAACCCGTCTTCACTGTGTTCAGCAAGATATGTGAGTGCGTGAAGGGCGTATTGCGTTTTATTCGACAGCATGAGGCAGAGTCTGTAGGCAAGTTTACGCAAAATCGGCCATTACCAGTAATCACTTGCAACGATTCGTAGAAGCAACTATCTGCAAAGTGAAGGTATATTGCTGTGCTGTTTTAATTTCCGAAGAATTGAACCCGGAAAAAAGATAAACTATCACACAGTAAAACACACGTTCAATCAAATTGTTTTGATAAGCAGGGTTATTGCGTAAAACAGCCTGAATGCAACTAAACGAAGCGCTCCTGTTTAGTTTTTTGAACTTCAATAAAAATCCATCTTTTGATCCTAAAGTTGAACGATTCTGCGGATTATTTACTTGAAACCTATTCAAACTTTTATATATTTGTAGTGGCAAACTCCAAAACTCATGTTAAGACATTACTTTTCCTCATTTCTTTTCTTGCTTGCATTTGCGTTCAACGCATCTGCTCAGGTAAAATTTCAAGAACAACACGCATTCAAAAATGATGTGTTCATTGCTAACAATGGTCAATTTTTCAGCTGGACAAATCAGGCAGAGAATGTTCACTTTGTTGTGAGCAATGGAGCTGAAATGTTTCAGTTTACTTCATCGGGAGTTAATATCCGCACAAGAACAATAAAGGAGCGTTTTGAAAAGAAAACTGCTGCTGAAAACACGGAGAAAAAAGAAACTGAAGAAGCTGGCAGTCGCCGGCCGTTAGTTCACGAAAGCTTTGCCGCAATGCGCTGGATCGGTTCAAACCCGCTGGCAATGCCCGAACCATCTGAAAAAGAAAACAGCTATGTAACGTATGTGCTGAAAACAGCATCGGGCGAGTTTACAGGTGTGCAGTCGGCTATTTTCAAAAAAATCACCTACAGCAATGTATATCCGGGAATTGATATTGAGTACATCATACCTGAAAAAGGTGGAATTAAATACAATGTTATCGTTCATCCCGGTGCCGATCCGTCTCAAGTAAAAATCAGTTATACAGGAAACATCCTCAAGCAGGAACTCAACAGTGACGGAAGTTTTTCGGTAACCACACCCGATGGCCCGGTTACCGAAAATGCACCTGTAACAATGCGCGAAGATGGTGTGCCTGTAAAATCAGCCTTTAAATTTGAAAACAATGTGCTGAGCTTTGTTTTCCCCGGAGGTTATGATGCCACTAAAAAACTCATTATTGATCCGTGGGTGGTTACAGGGTTAACCAACCTTGCAATTGCTCAAAAAGGTTACTCTGTTCGCCACGACAACTTCGGAAACCTTTTTGTTTACGGCGGCGGTGATCCGGCCGGCTCAGGCACACCGGCTTACCAGACAGCAAAGTACAGCCCAACCGGAGTGCTGCTGTGGACATTCAACGGTGTGCTTACCACTCCAAGCTGGAGTTCAAATGGTGTATCAAATTTTGCGCCCGGTAACATTCTGGTTGACCGCACCACAAGCAAAACCTACATCGGACAAGCCTACAGTAATCTCGGCACACAGATTATCAGATTGGATGCAGCAGGAGGTTACGACAGTTTTATTTCTACGCAATCATCCTCTTTTGAAGAGAACTGGGATTTTGTTTTCGACTGCAACTTCAATCAGGTGTATGCTATGGGTGGCGGCACCACTTCCAATATTAATATGGGAGTTGTGAATACAATAACCGGAGCAGTAACAACATCAAACATCACCAGTTCGCCGGCATCTAACGCTGGAGAAGATATTGTAAGTACAACGATTGACCCATCGGGTAATGTTTACTGCTTTTTTGCATGCGGGGATCCAGCAATTAATAATCATATTTTCCGAATCAACAGCACATTTAATGGCAATGTATGGAATACACCCTGCGGTTATATGAATTATTCAGAAGGTAATAACCGCCCCTATTTCCCGGCATCCAATTCCTTTACAGGCAACGGACATAATACACTTGCAGCAAACAACAACTATGTGTTTTATTATGATGGTTTTAACCTGAAAGCATTCTTTACTGTATCAGGAACACCATCAGGCGCACCAGCTACTATAGCAGGTTACACACCGCTTTTTCAGGGCGGAATTGCGGTTGATGAATGCAATAATATTTATGTGGGAGGTTTGGGACAAATTCATATCTACACATTCAACGGCACTGCATTTACACAAACCGGTTCAATAAGTTTGGGCGCAAGTTTGGCGGCAGCGCATGTGTATGATGTTCGTTACGACATGGCTACACAAAGTCTGTTTGTTGCAGGCGAAGATTTTGTAGGTGTATATTCTGCAACCGCCAGTCTGGCCTGCAATTCGATCAGCATTTCCACTACTGCAAGTTGTTCGGGAACTGCCATTGCTACGGTAACCACCAACATCGGCAGCCCGGTATTCACCTATACCTGGTACGATTCAAACGGAAATGTTGTTGGTACTACCACCGGATCATCAAGCTTAATTGATTCTATTTCAGGCTTACCTTCAGGAACCTACACAGTAATTGCACAAATCAATCCGCTGTGTGGCGGGCCTTCGGCAATCGACACCTTCTCTACGAATACATTACCGCTGAGTATAACCGCAGTAAATAATGTATCGTGCAATGGATTAACGGACGGTTCTGCTACAGTTAATGTACTGATCGGATCACCGCCATTTACATTTGGCTGGAACACGACACCGGCACAAGCTTCGGCAACGGCAAGCAATTTAGGTGTCGGCAGTTATACCTGCACAGTTGCTGATACCAGCGGCTGCACATCAAGCATCAGTGTAACCATTACACAGCCGCAGGTGCTTACAGCAACTTTTTCTAACGATACTGCTGTTTGCGGAGGTGCCAACTTGGTGCTGACTGTAAATCCGGCTGGCGGCACTGCTCCCTATACAGTAAACTGGCTACCTCTCGCCACCGGCAATACATTAGCTGTTTCGCCGACAACCACTACAACCTATTTGTTTGCAGTTACTGACACCAATGGCTGCACTTTTGCAGATTCAATTACAGTAACAGTTAACCCTGCAGGTATTGCGGCGCTGTCGGCCTCGCCGGGTGGTTGTGCTCCCTGGCCGGTGCAGTTTACTGATTTGACTACAGTGCCCGGTTCAGCAACAATTACATCGTGGCAATGGGATTTTGGCGATGGTAATTTCTCCTCGCAGCAAAACCCAAATCACATTTACACAACCGCCGGAAGCTACAGTGTAACACTTGTTGTTACATTCAGCAATGGCTGTACTTCTAATGCAGCTTTATCAACGCTTGTCAATATTTCCGGCTCGCCGGTTGCCAGTTTCTCTTATGCTGAATTGGGAGGCGGGCAATATCAGTTTACTGATCTTTCAACAGGTGCATCAGCATGGATGTGGTCGTTTGGCGATGGAAATACATCCACACAACAAAATCCGTTGCATACGTATGATCTGGCGATCAGCAGCGGAGATCTGGATGTTGAACTCATTGTTACCAACTCAGCAGGGTGTGCGGATACAACAACGCTGCGAATAGAAGTTCGTGATTTTATCATTTACATCCCGAATACATTTACGCCCAACGGCGACGGCAAAAATGATGGCTTTACAGCCTATGGCATCGGAATTGAAAAATTTGAGATGTATATTTTTGACCGTTGGGGAATGCTGCTCTACACAAGCAACGATATGAGCAAACCGTGGGACGGAACATACAAAGGCCGCGATGTACAGATCGATACGTATGTCTATAAAATCAATGTGGTAGATGTGTTTTCGCGGCAGCACAATTACATCGGGCACGTAAACGTAATTGAGTAGTATATTGGGGATAGTGTTGAGCCGGAGATTATTATCTTTACCCCATGCGATCCGCCTCAGCACTTTTCCTTTTCCTCTTTTGCTGTATTGCAGCCTGTACCGAAAACGGTAAGCCCGAAACACAAGACAGCACCACAACTTCGACTCCTACCGACGAGCCGCCAAAGTTTAATGCTTTGCTCAACACTTGGGCCGAAGCTATGAATGACAGCGACAATGCTGTGCTTTCATCACTTTACGCTGATACAGTTTCCTACTACGGTATTACAACAGCAGCGTCAAAAGTATTTATGCTGCAAAGCGATTATGTAGCAAAGCGCAAAGGTTATAAGTTGCGGATTACTGAAATAGACCGGCAAGAGCATCGCCCTGATAATTCATGGTACATTCATTTCACTAAAGAAGTTACTACTGCAACTGATACCATCAGCTATCCATCATCACTGATATTTGCGTGGAAAATCAACGGCTGGAAAATTATCAGCGAAAGCGATGATTTGACAGATATTAAAGGAGCTTCAGAAAATTACATTCTGAATTATGCGCCAGCAATTTCAGACATTGAAGGAGTGATTGAAGAAAATAATTCGTGGAATACTTCAAAACCCGGCAGCGATCCGAAAAGCGACGGACGCATGGTATATTATGTTCTTGTTCCCAAGAAAAAAATAACCACAATTGCCGGTCTGCACAACAATCCGCCTGCTGAAGAAAACATTGAACGTATTCAGATACGCAGTAAAATAAATCTGAGCAAGTATGTAAATAAAACAGTAGTTGTTTCCGGCCGTATGCTGCACAGCACCGGCAACGGAATCAACACTGTAATTCAGATGGACGTTCTGGAAATCCGATAAACAGCAATTGCAGAGCCGTATGTATCGGCTCTGCGGCTATTATGATCTGATTACTGCGCCAAGTTTTTCGGTAAATACCTTTGCTAGTTTCTCCATCACCTTCTCGATTTGTTTATCAGTAAGTGTGGCGGTTTCATCCTGAAGAATAAAACTCAGTGCATAGGATTTTTTATCGGCACCTAATTTTTCACCTTCGTACACATCAAACAAGTTGACTGATTTCAGCAACTGACGTTCGGTTTGCAAAGCAAGCTGTTCGAGATCGCGGTAGCTTACTTGTTTATTGATAACAAGAGCCAGATCGCGGCGAACAGCGGGGAATTTCGGCACTTCGGCGTAACGAATTCCGGGTGCTTTGCTGAGGGCTGCAATAAGTGCATCCCAGTTAAATGCAGCGAAGAAAATTTCGCCCGATGTTGCAGTTGCTTTCAGATGTGCACTGCGAACACGGCCATAGCGTAAAAGCTCCGTTTTTCGGAGGCTGAGTACAATGCCTTCGGCAAGCAGCGGATCATTGCTCAATGCTTCGGCTTTGAGTACGCCGATTCCGGTGCGTGTGAGTACTTGTTCCACAACAGCTTTGAGATCGCTGAACGTGATATTGTCTGCTGTTGTATTCCAGCTTTCAGACTGGCGGCGGCCGGTGAGCCAGAGTGCCAGCTGAAATTCTTCGGCGTAAGGCAGTTTGCCCGGCGCTGAATCAGCAATACGGCTGTAAACTGAACCGAATTCAAACAAACGCAGGTCAGGTGATTTTCGGTTCTGGTTCCAGGTTATTGTTTCTAATCCGCCGAAAAGCAAAGTACGGCGCAGAATGCCGAGATCGCTGCTGAGCGGATTAAGGATAGAAACATTACCGGCTTCCGAACCTTCAATACTGTCGGTATAAGATGAGCGGGTAAGCGAGTTGTTGAGTATTTCATTGAAGCCTTGCCCAACAAGCATTTCGCTGATGCGTTCGCGAAGCATTTCATTATCGGGACGTTTGCTCCACGAGAGTGAGCTTTTCACCTGTTCCGGAAAACCAATATTGTTGTAACCGTAAATGCGGAGTACTTCTTCCACTACATCTGCTTCGCGGGTTACATCAACTTTATACGGCGGAACAGCAAGCAACAATGTATCATTTCCAACCGATTCGATTTCGATACCGAGGGATTGAATAATGCGTTTGATGGTGTTGCGTTCAATTGTTTTTCCGATAAGCGTATCGCAGCGATTATAGGTGAAAGCAATTTCGAAAGGCTGAACAGGTTCAGGATAAATATCAACCGGAGTACCTGCCACTTCTGCACCTGAAACTTCCTGCAGCAAACGCGCAGCGCGTTCAAGCGCACGAATCACCATATCAGGATCTGTACCGCGCTCAAAGCGGAAAGACGAATCGGTTTTCAGGTTGAAACGCTTTGCTGTTTTGCGGACATGAACTGCTTCAAAACAGGCGCTTTCCAGAAAAATTGCAGTTGTAGATTCGCTCACACCCGAATGCAGTCCGCCGAAAACTCCTGCAATGCACATTGGTTTTTCGGCATCACAAATCATGAGATCATTTTCGTGCAGTTTGCGCTCAACACCATCGAGTGTAACAAAGGTTTCACCAGCGACAGCTTTGCGAACTACAATGCGATTACCGGCAATTTTAGATGCGTCGAATGCATGGAGCGGCTGACCGATTTCGTGCAGTACATAGTTGGTTACATCAACAACATTGTTGATCGGGCGCACACCTATTGAGCGCAGGCGTTGCTGCATCCATTCGGGTGAAGGCTGTACGGTAATTCCGGAAATGTAAACTCCGGCATAACGGCGGCAGGCTTCGGGATTAAGCAGTTCGACTGCAACAGGCGATTGCGGAAGATCTTCTTCAAACGCTGAAGTTGACGGAAACCGGAGCGGTTCGTTTTCTGCTTCAGGATTTTCGCGGAGCTTGTTGGCAAGAAAAACAGCAGCCAGATCGCGGGCTACACCAAAATGCGAAGCGGCATCAACGCGGTTCGGCGTGAGTCCGATTTCAAAAACCTGCTCCGTTTGTATGCCAAAATAATCGGCTGCCGGTGTGCCAACAACTGCGGCCGCATCAAGAATCAGAATGCCTTCGTGCGATTTTCCGAGGCCAATTTCGTCTTCGGCACAAATCATGCCTTCCGAAAGTTCGCCGCGGATTTTCGATTTTTTTATTTCAAACGGCTCACCCGAAACCGGATGCACCGTAGTGCCAACAGTAGCTACAATTACTTTTTGTCCGGCTGCCACATTTGGCGCACCGCAGACAACGGAAAGCAAATTTTCGCCGCCAACATCAACTGTGGTTACCGAAAGTTTATCGGCATTGGGGTGTTTGGCGCAGTTTTTTACTTCGCCCACTACCAAGCCGCGCAATCCGCCGGGAATGGATTCAAACGGTTCAACACTTTCTACTTCAAGGCCGCAGCCAGTGAGCAGTTGAGAAATTTCTTCGGCAGAATGGTGTGATTCGGTTTCGGGCAAATATTCGCGAAGCCAGTTGTATGCTATTTTCATAATGTTAAATCGAGCCTCAAAAGTAAGAATTTGCGCGGGTTCGGGCATTGTCGTACTTTAGAAGCTTAAATATTATTACGCAATGATTGTTCCTTTCCGCTCGTTTTTAGTCTTAAGCCTGTTTCTCGGTGTTGTTTTTACACTTGGCTCGTGTACTGTTCAGAAACGCCGTTACCGCGATGGATTTTACATTGAATATTCAGGAAAACATTCGCCGGAAAAGAAAAACACACCGGAAACAACTGAACAAATTGCTGAAACAAACTTCCCTGAAGTTGATCTGACAAATGCGGTTCCGACCGTAAATGAAGCAGAGACGGGCAAAACCGGAGCTACACCGGTTGATGAAAAACAACAAATTGCCAAACACAAAACTTCGGTTCCCGATACATTTATTGTTGAAGAAGAGCAAAGCACACAAACCAAAGGTCAACGAATAAAATATCTGCTGAAAAATAATCAGGATATAAACGGTGCTAAAATCGTGCGTGAAGCTGAAATAGCAAACGGCTTAATGCTTGGCGGATTAATTGGCCTAGTTATTATCGGCATAGGGCCGTTGCTTGCACTGGCATCGTTAATTTTTCTGCTTATTGCTCAGTCGAAACTCAACTCAGCACCCGAAGGGCAATACAGTCCCGACAACCACCTGCTGATTCGCCGCACATTCTGGCCGGCATTATTAACTTTTATGCTGCCGTTTTTATTATTGCTGCTAATTTTCATTGTTTTTTTCTAGGAACTGTAAGTGCTTTAGCGGGCTAACTATATTTGCGCATGCAAATTGCTCAAGCAAAGTATCGCCGCATAAATACATATACGGCATGGGGTGTTTTTCTCACGGCCTTTATTGTTTATTGGTTAACGGTAGAACCGACAGCCAGTTTTTGGGATTGCGGCGAGTATATAGCCTGTGCCTGGGGGCTTGAAGTTGGTCACCCGCCGGGAGCACCTTTGTTTTTGCTGCTGGGAAGGCTGGCCGGTTTGCTTTCGTTTGGCAACAACGAAAACGTTGCGCTGATGGTTAATCTGCTCTCGGCAACAGCAAGTGCATTTACTGTTTTCTTTTTGCATCTGTCTATTACTGCATTAGCTAAAAAAGCATTGCTTAAATCGCAGGATGCAGAACCGTTTGGCTTCAGACAAACTCTGCTTGTGCAGCTTGCCGGAATTGCCGGTGCACTGTCTTTTGCATTTACCGATACATTCTGGTTTTCGGCTGTTGAGGGCGAAGTGTATGCGCTTTCATCATTGTTTACCGCCATTGTAGTTTGGGCCATGCTGCGCTGGGAAGCAGTAGCCGATGAACCACAAGCCGACCGCTGGCTGATTTTTATTGCTTACATGATGGGGCTTTCGGTTGGTGTTCACCTGCTTAATTTGCTTTGTATTCCGGCACTTGTGTTTATCTGGTATTACCGCAAATACAAAACAGTATCACGCCTCGGCCTTTTGATAACCGGTGTTGTTTCTGTTGTTCTGCTTGGCGGTATTCAGAATGTACTTATTCCGGGAGTTGTAAACCTTTGCGGTAAAACTGAGCTGTATTTTGTGAATGAGCTTGGAATGCCGTTTAACAGCGGAACCATTACTTATTTTGCTTTGCTTACCCTGCTGCTTGCAGGCGGAATAATCTACACTCAATTGCGCAAAATGGCTGCGCTGAATACCATTCTTCTTGCACTCACAACATTACTCATTGGTTATTCGAGCTTCTTTATTCTCATCATCCGTGCACAGGCTTCCCCTCCGATCAACGAAAACAATACTTCAAATGCAGTTAGTCTGCTTTCATATCTGAACCGCGAACAATATGGCGACTGGCCGCTGCTGTATGGTCGTACGTATGCAACTCCGCTCGATAAAAAGAAGCCCTGGGTTGACGGAAAGCCAGTGTATGTGCGCAACGATAAAGCCGGGAAATATGTTGTGAGTTATTCGGCAAAAGCATCGGAACCCAACTATGAGGATCGCGCATGTATGTTCTTTCCCCGTATGTGGAGCGGAAGTCACGCAGCACCATACAAGAGTATAACGGGCGAACCTCGCGACAGTGTTGATTTGAGTTTAGCACAAAACGGAAGTGAAATTGTCAAGATGCCTACGGTCGGACAAAACCTGAATTACTTTATTGCGCATCAACTGGGCTGGATGTATGGCCGATATTTCCTTTGGAATTTTGCAGGCCGTCAGAACGACCGCATGAGCGGCGGCAACGATGCAGAAGGCAATTTTGCTCTCGGAGGTTTTTTAGACGACCGCCTCGGAAAACGAAAACTGCAGCCCGAACGGCAGCGCAACAACAAAGCCGCAAATCGCTATTTTTTAATTCCGCTGCTGCTTGGAGTTTTAGGATTGTACTGGCATTTCAAAAATGCAGGGCGCGATGCGTTTATTACACTGCTTTTGTTTTTGTTTACCGGTGTTGCCATTGCAGTTTATCTGAACATGACACCGTGGCAACCACGCGAGCGTGACTATGCGTTTGTTGGTTCGTTTTACGCATTCTCAATTTGGATTGGAATTGGTGTTCTTTTTGCTGCCGAGTGGATTGCACAATTTAAACTATCACCCAAAGTTGTAATTGCAGGCACTGTTGTTTTATCACTTGCATCTCCGCTTATTCTGCTTCAGCAAAACTACAACGACCACAACCGTTCAGGCCGCACAGCAGCGCGTGATTTTGCAGTGAATCTGCTTGAATCGTGCGAAGAAAATGCGATACTGATTACGTATGCCGATAACGATACATTCACACTCTGGTTTGCCCAGGAAGTGCTCGGCATTCGCCGCGATGTGCGTATTGTTTGCCTCTCGCTGCTTCCAAACGATTGGTATATTGATCAGATGAAGAAAAAGCAATATACCTCTGAACCATTGCCAATAACAATGGATCACGAAATGTATAAACAGGGCAAACGCGATTTTGTATCTGTAAGCTCCGTAACAGAATCTGCAATTGCAACCGACAGTTTAATTCGGTTCGCTACAAGCAAACGCAAAGGCGAATTCTACACCGATAGTTACGGCGACACCAGCAGTTTTATTCCTTCGCGAAACACATACATTACTGTTGATAAAGCAGCTTATGCTAAAACAGCAACCGTATCACCCGAAAAAATGAATACGGCCAGCGACAGTATTTTCTGGACAATTGGCGGTAATTACATCATGAAAGATCAGTTGGTGATACTTGATATTTTGGCACACAATAACTGGAAACGGCCGATTTATTTTGCGCCCGGCATGCCCGGTTCGGCATACGGAAATCTCAATAATTATCTTGAAGCCGAAGGTATGGCGTGGAGGCTCACACCGTTTTATCACAACGATGAAGACCACGACCTCACGACAGATCCGGCCTGCAATACCGAAAAATCGTTTAAACTGATGATGCAAAACTACGCCTGGGGTGGAATGAAAAACCCGGATGTATATGCCGATGAAACTGTTGAACGTATGTTTATTGATCCGATGCGTGAAAGCGCGGCAGTTGTTGCTACAGCTCTTATCAGCGAAGGGAAAAAAGAAGAAGCGGCGCAACTCATTAAACGCTGTATCGAAGAATTACCCGCAACTCAAGCATCTCCGGATGATAAATGGCTTGCATTATGTGCAGCAGCTTTTGGTACGGGCGATAAAGCTCTTGCCGAACAAATCGCTAAAACAGCATTTAAACACGCAACCGAAAGTGTACGCTGGTACAGTGATATGCACCTCCGTCCGGGCGATTATTACACCCAAATTAATATCATGGAACAGCTTTACGGTTATGCTGTAATTTCAGGCAATAAAAACTTAGCAGATGAGTTTTATACAAAGGCTGCACCCTATACAGAATTGGGAATTCCGGAGAATCTAATGCCCGACACGGTAGAAAAACCGGATCTCGATTCAACTATATTAGATACGCTGTCGGAGTAAATTTCTCTGGATATATTTCAATATAAAATTTGTTTTCGTCAAATCAGGAAATCCGGCTCCAGTTCACAGAACCGGCATACTCGCGTTCCAATTCTTCACGTAACGGAAGATTATCAGCCGTTGAAAGATTTGGATCAGTCTCAAGAATTTCTGTAGCCGCAATGCGGGCATGCTTTAGTATTTCTGCGTCTTTGGTAAGATCGGCCAGACGCAGGCCCAGCAAACCGCTCTGCCGGGTGCCTTCCAAATCGCCGGGGCCGCGGAGTTGCAGATCTACTTCAGCAATTTCAAAACCATCGTTGGTGCGCACCATTGTTTCCATGCGCAACTTCGATTCTTTACCAAGTTTTTCGCCGCTCATCAAAATGCACCACGACTGCTCGGCACCGCGTCCCACACGTCCGCGCAACTGGTGTAATTGCGAAAGTCCGAACCGCTCGGCACTTTCAATTACCATTACCGAAGCATTGGGAACATTCACTCCTACTTCAATTACAGTTGTAGCAACCATAATTTGTGTTTCGCCGCGCACGAAGCGTTGCATTTCAAAATCTTTATCGGCGGGTTTCATTTTTCCGTGTACAATGCTGACACGGAAATCGGGCAACGGGAATGCGCGCGAAATGCTTTCGTAGCCATCCATCAAATCTTTGTAATCCATTTTTTCAGATTCCTGAATGAGCGGATATACAATGTAAACCTGCCGACCTTTTGCAATTTCTTCGCGCATAAAACCGAACAGGCGTTCCCGCGCAGCATCATAAAAATGCAATGTTTTAATAGGCTTGCGACCTGCCGGCAGCTCGTCGATAACAGAAGTATCAAGGTCGCCGTAAAGCGTCATTGCTAATGTGCGCGGAATTGGTGTGGCTGTCATCACCAGCACATGCGGCGGGTTTACGTTCTTGCGCCAGAGTTTCGAGCGTTGCTCAACTCCAAAGCGGTGTTGTTCATCAATAACTACAAGGCCGAGATTGGCAAACTTTACTTCGTCTTCAATAAGCGCATGAGTGCCTACCAGAATGTGCATGCGACCTGCCCGCAATTCTTCATGCAGCTTACGGCGTTGTGCCTGCTTTGTACTGCCGGTAAGCAAACCAACCTGCACAGGCATTGTGCCCAGCAATTCGGTAAGCGTTTGATAATGCTGTGCAGCGAGAATTTCGGTTGGAGCCATGAGGCAAGCCTGAAAGCCATTATCGTTGGCCAGCAGCATGCACATCAGCGACACAACAGTTTTGCCGCTGCCCACATCACCCTGCAACAGACGATTCATTTGCTTGCCGCTGCCCATATCGCCGCGTATTTCGCGGATCACACGCTTTTGCGCACCGGTAAGCGGAAAAGGAAGATGCTGCTCAAAAAAAGTATTGAATAACTCACCTACCTTATTGAAATCGAAGCCGCGAAAATTATCTTTCCGCAAATTCTTAACGCGCAGCAGTTTGAGTTGTATGAACAAAAACTCTTCAAACTTGATGCGCTTTTCGGCACGTTCAAGTTTCTTGAGATCAGTCGGAAAGTGAATTTCGCGGAGCGCATCTTCGCGGCCGGGCAGCTTGTATTTTTCGAGAACGGAGGCTGGCAGAATTTCAGGAATCTTCCCGGTGATCTGCGGAACAAGTACTTTCTGAAGCTTTAAAATTCCTTTGGAATCCAGCCCCTTCATCTTCGTTTTTTCAGTCGAAGAATACATGGGCTGTAATGCACTGGCACGTTTCAGCAAATCATCACTCACCTCCTCCACTTCGGGATGCGCAATGTTTATGCGGCCGTTATACACCGAAGGTTTTCCGAAAACAATATATTCCTTGCCCGATTTATATTTCCCGTCGAGCCATTTCAACCCCTGAAACCAAACTAATTCAACCGATCCATAAGCATCTGTAAGATGTGCTACTAAACGGCGGCCTTGCTTTTGCCCAACTATTTCGGCATGTAAAATTTGTCCGCGAAGCTGCACATAAGGCAGATCGGCATTGATTTCATTCGTTCTGTAAAAGCGGGTACGGTCAACATAGCGATACGGATACCAGCGCAGCAAATCACCAAAGTTCTGAATGCTTAGTTCAGACTTCAGCAGCTTTGCCCGTTCAGGCCCAACGCCTTTTAAAAATTCAACAGGAGTATCAAGAAAACTGTTGGCCACAGTTGCGAAAATACGAAAACCATCTTGCGTATCTTCATTGCCGATGTTTCGGCTTGAACTAATTACCAGAATAAAAGCTCCCCGGCAAGTTTGCTTTGATCTTGCCCGCAGTATTGATGCGCATCTTACTTCACTTCAGCACACAAAAGAAAAAGCCATTGCAGGCCGCATAAACGGGCTGATTGAAAAAGGGGAAACAGTTACTTGGGAAGCCCGCCATTTCGGATTTAACTGGCGCATGACAGTTGCCATTACCGAAATGCGCGCACCTGATTATTTCTGCGATGAAATGAGCAGCGGGCCTTTCAAAAAAATGAAACACGAACATTTCTTCACTTCAAACAATGAAGAAACAATAATGAAAGATGTTTTCGAATGTGCCGCTCCGTTCGGAATTTTCGGCCGAGCTGCCGAAATAGTTTTTCTGAAAAAATACATGAAGAATTTATTGCTTGCCCGCAATACCGAACTAACGAAGATTGCCGAACAAAAATAAAATGCCGGCTTCTCAACCGGCATTTATTTCTTTCGTTAAAACCTTATTGAATATTATAGCGCAGCAACCGACGCTCAACGTATGAGGTTTGAGAGGCGTATGCATATTGGTTACGAACAAAACCAATGCCCTCAGCAAAATTACTGAGCATACGGCGCGGATTACCACCCACCGCTGGAATATAGAATGTGGTAAATGTGCTGCGCTCAAACGTATTGAAACTTCCTGCCGCAACATTAACTGTGCGCATTGCTGTTTGCATCGAATCTGTTGACGCTAATATGAGTCCAACAGAGGCATCAGAATCGCGGCGGAAAGAAATGGGTTGTCCAAGCATATTCGCTGCAAATACAATATCACCAACTTCATTTACAATACAGTTCGCCGAGTCTCTGTAAAGCCCCGAAAAGAAACTGAATCCCCAGTTTTTGAAAATTTTGTAGGTATTTCCGCCAATTACGGAATCGCCCATTATCCGAACCGAATCTGTTTGCAGAAAAGTTTCGTTACCATTGGTATCAATGCTCACATGTTCAAAAACCCAGTAGCTGCCCGAGTCGAGCGGGAAATAAGCCACGCTCTGATTTACAGGCGGATTTTGTATCGGTGTGGTGATTTGATTTTCTTCTTTTTTACAGGCAGTAGCCATCAGGCACAGTATTGCTGCGCCAAGAATTGCGTTTTTCATGTTTTCTGAGTGTTTGTGTGCGGGATGTGTTTCTGAAAAACGAGCTTAGTGTGTATTTATTATTCGTGCAATAATTTCGCAACAGCAACGTTGCGCCTTAAAAAAGAAACAGCTTCAGAGAATTTCCGAAGCTGTTTCTTTATTTATTGTTTGAACGCTTTTATACAAGAATCGTAACCGGATTCTCAAGCATTGCTTTCAGTGTTTGCAGGAAAGCAGAACCGCTGGCTCCGTCCACTACACGGTGATCGCACGAAAGTGTTACTTTCATTACTTTACCCGGAACAACCTGTCCGTTTTTCACAACCGGGGTATCTTTGATTCCGCCTACTGCAAGAATACAGGCATCCGGCGGATTGATGATAGCAGTAAATTCTTCGATGCCGAACATGCCGAGATTTGAAATGGTGAAGGTATTTCCTTCCCAATCAGCAGGCTGAAGTTTTTTGTCTTTTGCTTTTTGTGCGAAGGTTTTTACTTCGGCAGCAATCTGCGAAAGCGATTTTTGATCGGCGAAGCGAACTACAGGCACAAGCAAACCATCTTCAACAGCAACGGCAACACCTACGTGCACATGGTTGTTGTAGCGGATTTTATCGCCCAGCCATGAACTGTTTACTTTCGGGTGTTTGCGGAGTGATGCAGCTACTGCACGGATCACAATATCGTTAAACGACACTTTCACCGGTGCAATTGCATTAATAGCTTCGCGGGCTTTGGTAGCCTCATCCATGCTGATTTCCATGGTGAGGTAGAAATGCGGTGCGCTGAATTTGCTTTCGGCTAAGCGGCGTGCAATAGTCTTGCGCATTTGCGAAACCGTTTCTTCGGTATAGCTTTCCTGACCGGCAACAACCGGTGTATTGAATTGTGCAGCCGGCGGAACCATTGAAGGATGCCACTGCTCAACATCGCGCTTAACGACACGGCCAAAATCGCCGGAGCCTTTCACTTGCTGGAGGTCGATGCCTTTATCAGCAGCTAATTTCTTGGCAAGCGGTGATGCTTTGATGCGGGCATCTCCATTTTCGGAAACTGCGGCAACAGGCATTTGCACCACAGGAGCTGTTTCAACTTTTGCAGCTACCGGTGTAGCTTTCACTTCAGCCACAGGTTGCGCAGCTTCGACCTTTGGAGCTTCTGCTTTCGCAGTTGCGGGCGCAGCGGTAAGCAATGCAGAAATATCTTCGCCCGGAGCACCGATAATGCAAAGGATTGAATCAACCGGCGCACCCTGACCTTTTTCGATACCAAGGTGCAGCATTGTGCCATTGAAAAACGACTCAAATTCCATTGTCGCCTTATCGGTTTCGATCTCAGCAAGCAACTCGCCGCGCTTAACGGTATCACCTACTTTTTTATTCCACGATGCAACAACACCTTCGGTCATTGTATCGCTGAGCTTTGGCATTCGTACTACTTCAGCCATGTTCTTGAATGTTGAATGATGAGTGTTAAATGATGAATGTTTTTATTCTGTTCATCACCTGCGGTGATTTTCACCGCTGCATCATCATGTTTTCTTGTGTTGTTTTAATTATTGCTGTTAGTATTTTGATGATTTCTCCTATTTCACGAAGCAGATTCGCTGTTTCGATTCGGATAATCTTTGTATGCTCAATTAGTTTTAACCAATATCGGGTTTCACGGGCTTCTTTGAGTGCAATACTCATTTTTGCAGCAAATTCCTTTTTTGAATATGCTGCTTCGGCCTCCTCTACATTAGCTCCAATGCTTGTTCCAGAGCGAAGGAGCTGCTTTGAAAGCACATATTCATTTTGTGCTTTAGCCTCCGTGTAAACGCCAACAATGGCTTTTGCAAAATCAAAAGAACGATTGAGAATGATGTTTTGTCGTGACATAAATTTGAGTTATAAATAAGTGTAATTGAAAAATCTGAAATCGTATCCTGAAAAATAATTCATCATTCTGCACTCAACACTCAACATTTTGGACGTTAGTCCATAATGTAAGGATAATCCGCCTGCATATAAACATCCTTGTAAAGTTCTTCGGCTTCGGGGAATGGTGATTCCTCGGCAAACTTTACTGATTCGTTTACGATGGCTTCTACTTTGGCTTCCATGGCTTCAATGCCTTTGTCGTCGATCCAGCCATTTTCGCGCATGGTGGTGAGTACGCGCTCAATCGGATCTTGCTGCTTGTAGGCTTCAAGTTCGTCTTTGGTGCGGTACTTGGCGGGATCAGACATTGAATGGCCGCGGTAGCGGTAGGTTTTCATTTCAAGCAGCACAGGGCCTTGGCCTGAACGGCAATGCTCGGCAGCCTTTGCAATGGCTTCGTGCACGGCTTCGCAGCTCATGCCGTCAACCGCCCACGAAGGCATGTCGTAAGACTCACCGAGGGTGTAGAGATCAGTTACGTTGCTGGTACGTTCAACCGAAGTACCCATGGCGTAGTTGTTGTTTTCGATAATGAAGATTACGGGAATCTTCCACAACATAGCCATGTTAAATGCTTCGTGCAGCGCGCCCTGACGAACGGCTCCGTCGCCCATGTAGGTCAAGGTTACGCGGCCGTTGTTGTTGTACATATCGGCAAAAGCAATGCCTGCACCCAGCGGAATTTGTCCGCCAACAATACCGTGTCCGCCATAGAAATTATGTTCTTTGGAGAACAGGTGCATGGAGCCGCCTTTGCCTTTTGAACAGCCGGTAATTTTACCCAGCAGCTCGGCCATAATGTATTTGGGATCCTGTCCGCGCCCAATCGGGTGCGCGTGATCGCGGTAAGCCGTAATCACGCGGTCGTCTTTGGTAATGGCGCTTTCGGAGCCGGCTACCAGTGCTTCTTGCCCGATATACAGGTGGCAGAAGCCGCGGATTTTTTGCTGGATATAAAGTTCACCGCATTTCTCCTCGAACCGGCGCATAAGAAGCATCGATTCATACCAGGTGAAATAAGTTGCTTTGTCGAATTGAGCAGGCTGTGCAGCCGGTTTCTTGGTTTTGGTCGCCATCAGAAGCGCTGTTTTGTTACAAGGTTGACAAAGATAACGGAAAATGCCGTTTGCCGCAGCCGGAGATGCGGGGGCAGATTAAAATGAGGCTAAACAGCCTTGAAGAGACTGATTTAACGGTCTTTTCGGAGTTCCGAAGCCTCAAACATTAGCGGCAACAGATCCCGGATGCTGTTTACCACATGAATTGCCCCGTTTTCGCCGGCCAGAATAACCCGAATAGGCTGATTCCAGCGGGTTTCGTACTCGGCCATTGCCTGCCGGCAAGCTCCGCACGGCGACATCGGTTTGTTCACATCAAACAAGCTTGAGCGACAACTCACTGCAACCGTTGTAACCGGAACATCGGGATGCAGCGCCCCGGCCGAATAAATAGCAACCCGCTCGGCACAAAGCCCCGAAGGATAAGCCACATTTTCCTGGTTGTTGCCGGTCACCATCTCACCATTGGCAAGACGCAGAGCCGCACCTACATAGAACTGTGAGTAAGGAGCCCAGGCATCGCGGGCAGCTGCCCGGGCTGCGGTAAGCAATTCCTGATCAGCAGCCGAGAGTTCGGCATCTGAAGCATATTCGGTAACTGTGGTGGTCACCTGAAAGGTGCGCATAAGCAATTTCGTTTCCTGTAAAGATAACGAAAGTGTGAACTACTTTAATTTTCGTAATCGTTTCGGATTTTCTCTGCTGTGCCTGACGGCGTGCACAATAATTTCACTTTTATCAACCTTGTAAACTATCATACAAGGAAAACGTGCCATGAATGCAACTCTGAACTTTCGAAATTTGTATTGGAAAGCAAAAGGATAATCCTGTAAATAAATTAGTTGCGATGTAAAATCAGCTACAAACCGTTCGCCTAATCCTTTTTGCTGCTGTTCATAGTAAGCTGCGAAGTTGAGATACTCTGTCTCGGCAGCTTGAACAATAATGATTTTTGTGACTTTCTTTTTCAGACTCATAGAGTGTTTTCAAGGTATAGGTCACCGATTTGAAAAAAAAGAAACATTGAATTATTTCTTTTCCCGAATATGCCTTAACACTCTTTTATTTACAGCTTCTAATGAATCTGAAGACATTTTACCGCTTAAATACTCTTGCTCTCTTCGTTCCAATTCTTTCTCTTCCTCTTTTGTAAAGAAACCATCATGCACCTCTTTGACTTTGAGCCTATCTTCAATTATTGTTTTTAAAACAGATAAATACTCGTCATCGACAAGGCTAAGATACTCACGAAGTTGTTTTCTTATTTGTGTAGCCGTCATTGATACAATCTTTACTGCTAAAATTACAAATTATTGATGAATAACCAGATTCGTAAGCAAAACTTAGCATTTGCAGTGTCATTAAGGCTGCGCATAAGCAATTTCGTTTCCTGTAAAGATAAGAGCCTGCAACTGCCAGTCAAACACAGTATGTCAAAAAAATTAGTTGCCTTTAACCAGTTAAGAACTTCCGGCGGCCAGCTGCTAATTGCACAATCAACTACATTCACCTAACATTATATTTACACGATGGGGAAATTAACATACTGGATTGTTTCCGTGTTTATCCTACTCTGCGGAACAGCTGCTAATGCACAGCAACCGGCCGATTCCTGCCTCAATATTACCGTTAAACGTCCGCAGCAGTCGGCGCATTTTGCAGGTGATCTCAATCAATACATTCTTCAAAATACAGATACAGCTTTACTCCCGGAAAAAAACTGCAATGCAATTTTCCAGTTGCAAACCGATTGCAGCGGGAATGTTATGAATGTGATTGTTGTAAAAAGTGCACTCCCGCAGGCTTTACAGCAACAACTATTAGACTTGCTTACACACAGTCCGCAATGGATTCCGGCAAAAAACGACGGATTCTACGTTAGTACCGTGATCTCCCTCTCTATTCAGGCCACATCATCAACTATTACAGTACGCTCACAGTAATCATTTTATGAAAAAACTTTTCCTGTGTCTTATTCTGCTTAGCAGTTTGACTGCCGGAGCACAAACTTCAATTGCCGGTAATGCTCTTTTTAACGAATCCTACGTGCATGAAATTCGCCTCACCATGCAGCAGGTTAGCTTCTGGGATTCATTAACTGCATATTATGATACCGCACTGGCAGGCGGACAAAAAAAATATATGCTGGCCGGAGCTGATATTGATGGCAGTTCTTATGATTCTGTTGGTTTTCGCCAGAAAGGCTACTATTCAAATTGGGGTGTAGGCACCAGCCTTAAAAAGCCATTCAAAATTTCGCTGAACGAATATGTGAGCGGACAAAAACACGATGGTGAGAAGAAGATAAATCTGCAAAATGCGTTTGAAGATCCGTCGATGATGCGTGATGCGATCAGCTACAAAATCATGCGCGACGCTGGGATCGTTGCTCCTCGTACTTCTTACGCAAAACTTTACATCAACAATGTGTATTGGGGTCTGTACATTATGGTAGAAGAACTCGACAAAACTTTTTTTGATCGGAATTATTCGTCAGATAACGGAAATCATTATGAATGTATCGACAACACAAATCTCGACTGGCAGGGTTCAAATTTTTCGGCCTATTCCGACGAATTTGAGTTGAAAACGAATACTACAAACCCTGATTATTCTGACTTCATCAGGTTTGTAAATATTATCAATAATAATCCGAATCGCGATTCGCTGTATGCTGTTCTGGAAATGGAAAATTATCTGCGTGTGCTTGCTGCTGATGTGATACTTTTAAACTGGGATTCGTATTATGATCACGGTCGGAATTTCAATCTCTACAATGATCCTGATAATGGCAAGTTTAATTGGATTCCGTGGGATTACAACCTTGCATTATCAACCCGGCAGCAGGGTTTGATTATTACCTACAATGGACCTTTCACAGATCCGAAACCGCTTGTGGTTGATGTTATGAACGACGATACTTTGAAGCGCCATTATTTGCTGCATGCATGTGATTTATTAGAAACGGTTTTCAATACAACTTACCTTGGCGATTGGATTGATTCAACTTACGCAATGATTCGTCCGGCGGTGCTCATCGACACAAATGCGTTTTTCACCGTTGCAGAGTTTGACCAGAACGTTTATAACACGACTATTGTCACCACAAATGATCCGGTCTGGGGACCAATTACGCAAACTTATCCCGGCATACGTTCATTTGTTGCACAGCGAACAACAACAGTGCGGGCACAGCTGCAGCAGCAGGGTATTTATTGCAATCCGCTTTCAGTTTCACAACCCGAAGCGGGCGAGATTAAATTTTATCCAAATCCTGCAGCTTCGCAATTGAACATTGAGTTTGCTCAAAGTGTTGACGATGGTACCAGAATAGAGGTATTCAGCAGCGAAGGCCGGAGTTGCGGAATTTACTTCCCGGTTCAGGGCAGTACATTGTTTCAAATGCCAATGCAGGAGCTTGCAACTGGCCTCTATCTGATCCGAATCACTAATTCTGCAGGAGAAATAAGCACCCAAAGAATTGTACATCAGTAAAAACAATAATCGCTCATGTTAATTTTTTCTTCCTAAAATATTTCGGGATGATTATCTTGGCATGCAATTCGCAACTCAACACATTCATGAAATCAACACGTTCTGCAACCCTGCTGAAATTTTTCAACATTGTAATCATATCGGCATCTTTTTTCCTGCTCAATGGCTGTTCCAATGGCCCCGGTGCAGGCGGAAGAGCCTCAATTACCGGAAAAATAAAAGCGTTGGATTACACCAACAACTGCACCACATTAAATGGCGAATACTTTGCCCCTGATGAGGATGTGTATATTATTTATGGTGATGATCCAACTTATGGCGACCGTGTAAAAACAGGACCCGACGGCACTTTTATGTTCCGCTATCTGCGCAAAGGATCCTACAAAATTTATGTCTATTCAGACGATTGTTCAGTACAATCAGGCACCAGTGCGGTTCAGGTTACTGTTGAAATAACCGGCCGCAAAGAAGAGGCTGATGCCGGAACCCTAACCGTAAAACGTTAACTGTAATGCGTAATCTGCTTATAGCTGTACTTGTATGCTGTTTTGCTGCAGGTGTTTCAGCACAATCAAAAAAAGACATACGCCTCTATAAAATTAAAGGCGTAACCGAAACTACTGTCGTTTATGAAGGTGGTAAAGAAGCCGCCAGCTACCGCTCTGAAGTCAAAAAATTCGACAAAGAA
This sequence comes from Bacteroidota bacterium, assembly GCA_046335555.1. Classification (GTDB taxonomy): domain Bacteria; phylum Bacteroidota; class Bacteroidia; order Palsa-965; family Palsa-965. Next base: position 46,192 of record JBKDHA010000130.1, on the reverse strand, counting down.
GGCAACACGATTGAGGACATAACCTACAACCGCGACGGCTCTGTGCGCCGTAAAGAAGCAGCAAAGTACAGCGGCAAAGACAAGGTCGAAGAAGTTGCGCAGGATGTAAACAATCAAAAGAAAAACGATGACGAAGATGATGATGGCGGCAAATACAAGCACATCACATGGAAGTATAACACTACCGGCGATAAAACCGAAGAAGTGTGGTACAACGAAAAAGGCGGGGTAATCAAGAAAATTGTATTTACCTACAATGCCCGCGGCGACCGGCAAAACGAAATTACTTACGATGCCGCCGGCAAAGTCACCAAGAAAATTGTTTACACTTACGATGCAAAAGGACTGCGGACGGACAAGAAAGTTTATGGTCCGGGCGATGTGCTTCAAAAGCATATAAAATATACCTACAGCTATTAGCCAGATGCTGAACGAAGTGCGAGATTTGCTGAATGGGTTTGAACCTATTACTCTGGCCGAAATGGACGGTGTAAAGCTCATGGATCGCACTGATCAGAAATTCATCTTTCACATCAGCAAGCTGCCCGATTTACTTCGTGCAGTTCAGCAAAACTACCGTGCGCTCGAAGTTTCCGGCACTCGCATGAGCCGTTATGAAACATTGTATTTCGACACACCGGAGTACACACTTTTTACTCAGCATCATAACGGTAAAACAAACCGTTATAAAATACGAATGCGGCGCTATGTCGAATCTGATCTTCAGTTTTTTGAAGTGAAGCATAAAAACAACAAAGGCCGTACATTAAAAAATCGCGTTAAAACACAGGCACAGCCCGGCGATATTGACCCTAAATCAGAAAACCTGCTCAATTCAACCGCAGGTATGCAGCCCGGTGATCTTGAGCCAAAACTCTGGGTCAACTACACCCGTGTTACACTCGTAAATCGTTTCGAAGAAGAACGCCTTACCATCGACCTCGATATGGAGGTGAAAGATGAGAATGGCAGCAAACGATTCGATACGCTTGTAATCGTTGAGGCCAAGCAGGCAAAAGCAATGGACACGGCATTTGTAAAACTGCTTCGCGATCAGCGCATCCGCGAAGGTGGCATGAGTAAATACTGCATCGCCGTTGCAGAACTCAACGAAAACGTCAGAAAAAATAATTTCAAAGAAGGTTTAATTTCGCTCAACAAAATCACCTCAAATGACCCGAACGCTGCTTAACTGGCTCTTCCCTGTTCTGCTCCTGCTTTTAACCCCTGCTGCCAATCTCAGTGCACAAGATACCGCTGCAAACGTTGGCGAAAACGGACTTTTTGTTACTTCTCCGGAAACAACAGAAAATACCGATACCGATAAAGACGACAAGAAAAAGAAGAAGAACAAAGAAGAAAGCGAAGCAGAATTTTTCACATTCAGCCTTGATCGTTTCGATATTACATTCTTTACACGATTGCTGGTGAACCTGCTTTCGATGATTATTCTCGTAAGATTCATTTACTATCCGGTTTACAAAAAACGTGATTACTTCTTCACGTTTTTCATGTTTAACGTCACAATCTTTGTTATCACTTTCTTGCTAAATACAAAGTCGAGTTTCTCTACCGGTGCGGCATTCGGGTTATTTGCCGTTTTCTCGCTGCTGCGTTATCGCACAGAAGACATTTCGGCGCGGGATATGACTTACCTTTTTACCGTAATTGCACTTGGCCTTATCAGTTCTGTAAACAAAGGCAATGTGCTTGAGATTGTAATTGTGAACTCAACAATTATTCTCGCCGCATTTTTGCTCGACGGCAATGTGCTGATGAAAACAGAATTTGTAAAAACCGTACAATACGAGAACATTGAGCTGATTAAACCCGACAATCATACTGCACTAATAGAAGATCTTAAAAAGCGCACAGGCCTTAATATTCATAAAGTAAGCATTGGCCGTGTTGACTTTTTGCGCGACACCGCTGTGGTGAAAATCTATTATTACGAAAACCGAAATCAGGACGTATGATGCTGCGAAAACATTTGCGCTTTCTGATTTTTGCAATTCTGGTAATCACCGGATCGCAGCTGAGTGCCCAGCACAGTGATCTCGGCAACTGGAATACGTTCAGTTTCAATAAAGACATAAACAAGAAGCTTACACTCAATTTCGATCAGGAACTCCGCTTTCGCAATAATCTGACGCGACTCAATTTGCTTTACACCAATGTTGGTGTTACTTATAAGATCAACAAAAGCGTTCGTATTGCCGGTGTTTATCGTTTTATAGCCAAATACAAAGACGATGATCTTTGGGGGGTTCGTCACCGCTTATATGCCGATTTGATTTTGAAACACCGCCCGGGCCGATTTGCGTTTGTTTATCGCAGCCGCATGCAGTGGGAATGGCGTGGTGCAGGCTACAGCAGCGAGTATGGCCGTGTACCGGAAATATACTGGCGCAACCTGTTTAAAGCATCTTACAAACTGAATGATCTTGTTTCGCCATATCTCGGCACAGAACTTCGTGTGCAGATACAAAATCCGCGTATTCCGTATCACAACGGTTTCGACCGCACACGCTTTATGGGCGGAATTGATATTCAGCTCAACAAAATAAGCACGCTCGGCATTTACTACCTGCTGCAGAAAGAATGGAATGTAATTGATCCCGAAACGCTGAATATTATCGGGTTGGAGTATTCAATTTCGATTGATTAGGTTACCCTTTCACAATCAACGCAACCGCATAAGCATTTAACACATGTTTATTAGCCAATTTTTCTGTTCCGATACTCTATATACTTCGTAACTGAATTTCTAATCTGATTGGCGACCTGCTCAGATGCTTTTATAACTTTGACTCTTTCCCTAAAAATAGTTTCTCCATATAAATCTATAACATAAAGAAATGCACCATTAATAAATGATGGTGTTACAGATTCAACATATTCAAACGAAACCTCAATACGTTCAAAGGAGTTATCTCTGATTCTGCTGACTATTTCTTTAGCAATAACCAATCCTCCCGAACTGGTCAGGAAATCATTAGTCAACTTATTAGCTTCGAGTAGCATCTCTATTATTAGAAATCAATGTCTTCATTAAAGAACTGGAGTTCTTGTTTTTCAAAATTACGTAAATTCAACTTAGCAGATATCAGCGTTCCCGGAAAGTATTCATCAAAAAGCTGTTTTTGATTCTCATTATTGCTTCTGATCAGTTTTCCTTGGCCAGAGATAATTATGACTTCTCCTTGTAAAGCATCTGAAATTGTAAGCAAATGTGCCAAACCCCGTCCATAATTTTGAGGTGTTGACTTTGTTGTGATCCAATCATTAGTTGCAAATTCAATCGCATCAATATCAGACTTCTCAATATATTCAGGAAAATAATCTTTGATATTTTTTGCTATCCCTCGCCCTAAGTCAACAAAAATTATTGTCAAGTATTCCTCACCAGTAAAGTCAGGAATATAAACCAAACCATTTTCATCACCTGAGTGCTGACAAATATTCATATATAACTCGCCGAATATTTGCTCAATACCAGTAAGATCAAATCCTTTAAGCGTATTGTGGCTCAAAAGATAGTCCAACATCTGTTTCTTTCGACTATTGATAGTTTCTTCGTCTTTAGCACTGGAAAGAAAGAAATCTCTTTTTTCAATTACGCTCTCGATTTCTTCAATGTTATAATCTAAAATATTTTTGAAATACGGATAGACTACACTATTCTCAAAGTTCGTATGACTTGCTGTCCTAAACGTATCATTTTGGAACATACATCTAAGCAAACAAACACATTCAGATGGAAAGACCTTACATTGATCCCAAAATATTAGAATCCAATCACTTTCTTTTTTTTGTAATACCCCTGCATAAAGCTCTAATAAGTCCTTTATTGAAACTTCCTCTGGCAAAATAAATGCAAAAGCGTTTGAATTAAATTTTAATTCCATCACACTATCCTTTCACAATCAACGCAACCGCATAAGCATTTACCCCGTTTTCAGCACCTACATAACCCAAACCTTCGTTGGTAGTGGCTTTTATTGAAACACAGTCGTGCTCTACGCCCAAAATCGGAGCCAGTGTTTCAATCATTTTCGGGATATGCGGGTTGATTTTGGGGCGCTCCATGCAAAGTGTGGCATCAATATTCCCCACCTTCCAGCCGCGATCATGCAGCAACTTCACCACATCGCGAAGTAAAATTTTACTGTCGGCATTTTTCCACGCTGCATCGGTGTTCGGGAAATGAAAGCCAATATCGCGGAGCGCGGCAGCACCCAACAGCGCATCGCATATTGCATGCAGCAAAACATCGGCATCCGAATGCCCGTCGGCACCTTTTTCATGTTCAAGCAAAATGCCGCCAAGCCAGAGCTGACGACCGGGTTCGAGACGGTGAACATCGAAACCAAAACCAACGCGGATATTGAGACTCATGCAGTAAAGATACTCCGAAACAGCCAAACTGGCTTTCCGTGCGCTTACCATTACTCAAGTTAATTTCCCGAACTCACTTTCTTTTTCCCGGTCTTCAGTTCAATATTATCGAACAACAGATTCAGCGAAAATTGACACGTGTTGCTTGGCCGTGTTTGATTTGAAACGGGTAGAATATATGCTGCATTTGCCTCAAGAAACCGATACCTGAATCCTGCACCAAAAGAAACATATTGCCAGTTATTGCCAGCCGGGCAGTAATGGAAGTACCCCACACGTGCCGCCAAACGTTTGTTGTACCAATACTCAGCCCCTACACCAATTGCAATCTCTCTCAATTCGCCCTTAAACCCATCAGGCGAATCGTTAAATGACCCGAAAATACTTTGAACCCACGAGCGATATGGATCTTTCCCATCGGAAATTACAAAACTCCCCCCGGGCAAAGGAAGTGGCGACCCTGTTGAATCTATTGCATAAACCGGAGGCGACGGAACCAGTAACTTTTGTATATCCATAGCCAGCATAATTGTATGTTTATCACTTTTATGATCTGTTTTATAGCTTATGCCCGCTCGCAAATTGGCCGGACTTACTGCCGGATAAAAATTGGTATTCTCAAAAGCAACCGGCCCAAGATTACAAACCGAAAGACCTGCAGAAAAACGTGTTTTCCCAAAACTATGAACCTGCTCAGGGCCTCTATACAATACACCGGCATCTATTCCAAATGAGTTATCCTTTTCATTGCCCGACAAAGGCAGCAAATAATTCCAACGGATCAGCCGCGCTGTTGCCCCAATAGCAACACGCTCACTGATTTTTCCTCCGGCCGACAACTCCGTAGCCGCTTCAATTGGGTTAAATGTACCGATGGGTAGCCCGGATATATTCATATACGTAAATTCTCCACCCGAAAAACGCCTGTGCGCAACACCAATCGTCAATACTGGTGCTAAGCGCACAAAAGCCGAACCTGCCATAATTTGCTGATCAGGGAAAATGCTTCTGTTAACCGGCAGAAAAGTAAACTGGACTCCTGCTTGTCCCTCAATAAAGGCAAGTTTAGCGGCATTCCAATACGACGAAGCCGCATCTGCCGGTGTGGCTGTTCCTACCTGAGCCATTCCACCACCACGTGCATCAGGCGGTAAATTCAAAAACGGATTAGCTACCGGCCAATAAGAAAAAGTATTGAGGTCTTGACCATTTAACCGCCAAGCAATACTTGTAAAAAACAGTATCAAAAAAGCGTAGTGCGTTGTTCTCATGTTTTTCCCGATTAGCTATTAAAACCAAACACAGAGACGTAAATTCTCTATAAATATTATATCACTTTTTACCTTACTTGACAAACTAAAAATACGTTTCAAACAAATCCGAGCCTGTTTAAAATTTGTTTTTGAGCTTTGTTTTGAGGACATTTTTCCTCAGACAAGGCGTGTTTTGCAGGCGATCCTTGGAGAGGATCGACAAAAAACAGAACGCAGGATGAGGTAAAATGTACCGAAACAAAGCCAAAGGATGAATTTTAAACAGGCTCTAAATAAAGTTGACCTGTCAGCGATCTGCACAGTCACATTTAAACGTACAAAAGCCCGGATAACTTACCCGGGTTTTGTGTGGGAATGCATGAAAAATCACTATTTATCGCCTTCCTGCGACTTGAACCCTTCGAAGTCGAAAGTGAGGGTGAAACGCAAGGTGTTTTGCAGCGGGCTGCGCTGGTTGTTGGTCGGAATCAGGTAAGCGAAATCAAGACCAAATACATTGTAGTGAATGCCGGCTCCGAGTGAAATATACTGGCGGTTGCCCTTGGTCGGATGCTCGTAGAAATAGCCGGTGCGAATTGCAAATTGCTTGTCGTACCAATATTCCATACCAATCGAGAGATTGTATTCACGCATTTCTTCGCGGAAACCACCCGGCGCATCGTTAAACGAACCAAACATACCTGAAGGAACAGAACGGTTCGGATCTTTACCGGCTAAAATCTGATAGCCGCCGCCACCGGGAATCGGAATCGGACTGCCGTTTGAATCAAGCGCATAAATTGGCGGTGTAGGAACAAGAAGTTTGTTAATTTCAACTGAAAATGCAATCTGGTTAAAATCATCCGCATTAATCAGCATACCTGCACCGAGACGAAGGTTAATCGGAATGAAATCGCGGTTTACAGAAGTGGAATACGAAATCTTATTACCAATGTTGGTTATTGCCATACCGGCCATAAGCGTACTTTTCTTTCCGCTTACTTTAATATCATCATTGTGATAGTAACCGCTGAGGTCAACCGCAAACGCTGTTCCCGGCTTGGTATCCTGTCCGCTCACGTTGATACCGTTGGTAAGATTGGAGCGGATAATACGTGCTGCCATAGATGCTGAGAAATATTTACTCAGCTTGCGTGAATACGCAAAATCAAAAGCAAACTCGTTTGGTTTGAACTGTCCGATTACATTACCTACAATGTCGGTAAACGTAATGTTACCCATCGAGAAATAACGCATCGAAGCTCCGAATGCCTGGTTTTTATCGGGCTTGGCATAAAACGACACATAAGCCAGATTGATATCGGGAACAAGTGCGCGAAGCCAGGGAGTGTATGAAATACCGAGACCCATTTTTTTCTGGGCAAAGGCCAATTTAGCGGCATTCCAATGTATTGAATTTACATCTGGTGTTGTAGCAACGCCTACCTCACCCATACCGCCTGCGCGCGAATCGGGTGTAATCATCAAAAACGGAACAGCCGTTGTAATGGTGTTGATTTCACTTAAAAACTGATTCAACTGATCCTCGGTAATACCCGAACTCTGTGCCGATACGCTGAGCGGACTCAGTGCAACAGTTGCCATTCCGGCCCAGAAAGCGCTTTTTACTGCTGAAAACTTCATTGTTGGTTGTATAAAACGGGATGTAAATTTAGAAATTAAAGGCAATGCTGGACGTCAATTCAGAATTACGAGCTTTTCGTATTGTTCTGCGCTCTGACCATCCACACCTTTCACCACCATGCGGTAAACGTAAACACCCCGCCCGATATTGTCCCCGTAATCATCTTTTCCGTCCCAAAATATAGGTTTCGACCTATAACCCTCATTCTGAACAGTTTCGTTTATGGTTTTCACCAGCTTGCCCGATACCGTAAACACCTGAACCATAACATCAAACTCAGTACAACACTGGTTCGATTCAAAATAAAACTCTGTTCGGGTAGTAAACGGATTCGGATAATTAAGTACGTGCTCCAACTGCAAACCATCGCTTTTCACTACCGTAAATTCGGTTGTAACAGTGGTTGAGTTGTTATAAACGTCCCAAACTTTAAGCGTAAGCGTGTGTCGGCCTTCCGAAAGATTGGAGAGCGGATACAAAATTCGTCCGCTTTGATAGCTATTCAGATCAGACTGATAATAATCGTTAAGCACAATTGCATTGCTGGTTTGTGCATCTATAACTGCCACAATATCATGTCCGATGCCATTTCCTACTGTATTAATACCATTGCTGTCGCTCACCAAAGCAAACAAAGTGGGTGAAGTATTGGTGATTCCTCCGAAAGCAAAGTTGGTATCGTTCATAAACAGTCTAACCTGCGGACCGGCAGCATCGGCCGGAGCATTGGGGTTGGTTCCGCCAATGATCACATCTTCACAATATCCGCTCGCATCTGTTTGCCCGTCGTAAGCATAATAGCTGATACGGCCTTTACCGAACTGATACGCAATATCACGCGGAACAACAAAGGAGAATGTATAGTCGCCGTTTACAACACTTACTTTTCCGCGATAAATAATATTTTTCTCGTATTTGAATGAGAAAGGTGTGTTCGGCGGATCATTGCCAAGCGTTGTAAGTGCCGATGCTTTGTCAAACACCGTCGGGTAAAGCACTCCGTTATAACCGGTGAGTTTATTCCCGGCCTGGTCAGCTACAATGCCCGAAACAGTTACCCGGCTCAATGCCCGAAGCGTATCCGGCTGCGCAGGATTTACCGGCTGCTGATTGATTTCGGTGGTAACTACCTTCTGCTTCGGATAACGAAGACGTAATGCAGGATCTCCCAAAAGCGTGAAATTTCGGTTGTTGGTATTATTACCGCTCAGCACCTTGGTTATGCGATACACATCGCCAATGCGCGGAAGTTCGCCATTGCTAAGCGTATCAAACACGCATTCGTAAAAATTGCGGTTCAGGATAAAGTTCGGTGTCGAATAAACCAAGCGCACGGTGGTAAATAATCCAATTCCGCCGCCGTCAGGATTCAGCAGCACATACTCACCGGCCGAAGTGCGGGAAGGATCATCAAAACGACTGAACTCGCAGGTAGCTGTAACAAACAGCGGCATATTGCAGAGGTTCTTCCACTCATTAATTTGCTGTACACCCACAACCTGCTCGTGTCCGAGACCTACTTCACCTCCGTGTCCGGTGTAGTTGAGAATTAATGCTCCGCGCTCTACACGGCGGTTGATCGCTTCTACAACGCCCGGATAACGTTCTCCCCCTGGCGTTTGTTCCTGCTGATAAGCATCAAAATAGATCTTATCTATATTGTAATTATCAAAAGCAGTATCCACCTTGGTTGCAAGCTGGTCAGACTGGCTCATGTGAATGCCGGAGTCTTCATCATCTCCAATAAAAGCAATCCAGTTTCTCCATTCTCCGGTGCTGCTGCATTGCTGTCCGTTGCCACATGCCGTTAATGACGCTATCGGATCATTGGCTATGTAACGCTTAATTTTATTGAGAACGGCAGCGCCCTCATCAAGCGAATGCACCGGAAAGCGGCCAATACCAACATCCACATAACCAACATCACTGGAACCATCCCACTCACCCGAATCATCCAGCAAGCCATAAAACTCATCTGAAGTATAAGATACCGTTGGCGTTACGCTATTTGAATTTTGGAAGGTTGGAATCATATTCGTATTGCCGGGAAGTCTGTATTTATTATCATAAGAACCATCGCCATAAAGCAATACATACTGGGGCATTTCTTCGGGTGTAGTTGCCCGGTCATAAAGCATCCGAATAAAATCGCGGATAGCTGTTACATCCTGCGCTCCCGATGAAAACTCATTGTAGATCTGCTGCGGAGTTACGACTACATAGCTTAGTCCGTCGGTACTTGCATGTAATTCTGCAAGCTCGTTGGCTTGCGACAAAAACATCGGATGTGCTACGATAATATAATCAACCGGCGCAAGCGCATGAAGATTTTGATTGGCTACTTCGCCCACATAACGTGGTGTAAAAAACAGCGATCCATCGAAAGCTACAAACTCACGTATAGAGTCGGCAGGAAGAACAAACTCATGCGTGTTACCGTTTACCGAAACAATTTGCTGAGTGGTATTTCCCAGTTCTGTAACATCCCAAATTGTGACCTGCGGTGTTGCATTACCAAGCGTATAACGCGCCACATTTCCAACACCGGCACTTATTGCATCACGAAATTTGAGTTGCCCGGAGGTCATCAGTAACAGACGGCGCGCATTCAGTTCAATTTCATTGAGCCAGCCCAGAGCCGACGAAGCACTTGCAGAACGAGTAACGGATACATTTACTGTAGCACTTGTAGGTGTAAATGTAAACTGTGTTGAACCCGGCAGCGCATACGTATCATAGTAGTTCTGAATATTCGTAGCAGGCACACTGATTACGCCGCTGCCTGATTGTGCGTTTACAGTATATGTATGTGCGCTGCCCAATCGCGAAACCAAATCAGTATAAACCCAAACCGGCGTTGCGACATCAATATTCGGGAATGCAAAATTGAATGTGTATTGCCCCTGAAGGTCAAATTTCTCGCCATACCAGGTACGACCTGATTTGATCAGATTTTCAAGATCTTCTTCGTGATACTGATAATCGTTAAACGATGTTACGTTATGTGTAGGTGTCAGCGAAGATGAAGGCTGCGGCAAAATTCGCTTGGCTGATCCGGCTGCAGATGTAATGAAATAGTACGTTGTATCTGAATAACTGTGGATGGTATGACGGAAACGTCCCGAAACCTGATCGTATTGCCAGCGGTGGGGTGAAGTTCCGTAAAACAACATATAATCGGTTTCGTCAAAAACACCGTCTGCTTCGCCAACTACCTGCACCGCATATTCGTTGAGATCATCAAAATGTGCAGCCGCATTGTTGAAGGAAAGTTGCCCGTCGCCATTCCCGTAAAGCCGGATTGTACGCGGGTCCAGCGCTGACATATCATAACCCATGTTTTCAAAAAACTGATAACTGAGTTTGTAGATGCCGGATTGTGCAACACCGATACGATGCCATTCGCCGCTGGCTAAAACAGACGAACCGGCATAAACACGCGCTGATGGTGAGCGCTGGTTGTCGGCATTGCTTCCCTGCACAGAAAGCCGAAAGCTGATCAGTTTATCGGCTGCTCCGGTTGTTGCATTGCGGCGAAGCGGAAGAACTGATATTTGTGCAAAAGGCTGGCGGCGTTCAATATTTACTTTTACGATAACTTGTGCTTCTGTGCCCAGATCAGCGGCGGCAGTGCCAAGCAAAGCCGCTTCTGCAAAACTCAGCGGTGCATAAACTGCATCCAGCAGCTGTGCAGTTGCCGAACGCGAACCAGCCGGAAGCGCCTTTCGTTCCTCATAAATCGGAAGATAATTTCGTCCGGCATCATAAGTTGCTTCCTGAAACCACAAAAATGTGCGCTTCTCGGTTTCACTAAACTCAGTGGTTACAGGATTCCCCCAATGCAATTCGGTAACAGCATTGCGGCTGTTTGCCTGACCCGTCCTGCCCTGCGCGCTTGTCTCTGCCGGAATAAATGCAGCAATAATTCCCGCTGCAACTGCAATAGTATAATAGGATGTTTTCATGTGCCGTGTGCCGACCTTGCGGGCCGGACTTCCAAAATTAACGAAATGGCGCTTACCGCGGTTTGCCTTCGCTGGGTATTAGCCTGTTTTAATGTCCGAATTGTGCGTTTTTCAGCCAAAAAAGGAACGGGGGATGAGAAATTCCGTTTTTTAGCATCGATTTTTTTGATTACTCCGCACAAATCTGATATATTTGTTACAGACGTTGATCGGAGAAACCAGAAATCGCCGAAAAAACGCAGGCAAACACTTGGATATTGTACAGCAGGTTTCAAAAAATGGGAATATTTTGAAACTTGACTGGCATTTATCCGTAACATTGTAATTCAACGAAAACCCGCCTTCTATGCTGAAGCGACTGGTTATTGCATCGGGAATGCTTTTTTCGGCAGGCTTGCTGAACGAAGTTCGTGCGCAGGATCCGCAGTTCACGCAGTTCTATGCTAATCCGCTCTACCTAAATCCGGCCTTTGCCGGTACAGCGCGCTGTCCGCGTATCTGTATAAACTACCGCAATCAGTGGCCCGCCATCTCGGGCACATTTGTAACGTACAGTGCATCTTACGATCAGCACATTGATGGAATTGCCGGGGGCATTGGCCTTCTGGTTACCAACGACCGTGCAGGAAAAGGAACACTCAACACTACAAATGTGAGTGGTATTTACTCGTACCAGCTCAACCTGACGCGTGAATTCTCTATGAAATTCGGTATCCAGGCAACGTATGCCCAGAAATCGGTTGACTGGAGCAAACTCACCTTCGGCGACATGATTGATCCGCGTACCGGATTCGTTTACAGTACAAACGAAATTCCGAACGCCACAACCCGCTCTAATGTGGATATTTCGGCAGGTATGCTTGGCTACAGCCGCAGATACTTCTTTGGCTTTTCGGTACATCACATTACCGAACCCGATGAAGGATTTCTGGGTACAAGCAAACTCCCGATGAAATATACAGGTCACGCCGGCGCACTTATTCCGCTCGGAGGTCGTTACAGCGAATCAAGCATTTCGCCAAACATCCTGTATCAGAGACAACAAGATTTTCAGCAACTTAACCTCGGTGTTTACTTCACAAAAGGTGCGCTTGTAGGTGGTCTTTGGTACAGAAATCAAGATTCTTTCATAATTCTGCTCGGTTTTCAGCAGGATCTGTTTAAATTTGGCTACAGTTACGACGTAACGGTGTCGCGACTGACCAATGCAACTGCCGGTTCACACGAGATCTCATTCCAGATGCAGTTCGAGTGCAAACCCAAGAAGCGTAAATTCAGAACCGTTAGCTGCCCCTCGTTCTAACGGAAAAAGAACAAGGGGCAATACTATTACAAGGGAAACAACGTTATATAAATCGGAAACTACTAACAACACCGTTGAAAATGAAGAAAGCAGCGATGCCGTTCATTCTCCTCGCAGGAGTTGGAATGCTCACCTCATGTGAGAAAGAGCGTTCTAACATAACCGGATGGGAATACAACAATCCCGATAACGGCGGCTTTGAGGTCGTGCCTTACGAAGAACAGGAAACCGGTCCCGGTCTCGTGTTTATCGAAGGCGGTACATTTACTATGGGACGCGCCGAACAGGACGTTACCTACGACTGGAACAACGTGCCGCGCCGCGTAACCGTTTCGTCCTTTTATATGGATGAAACCGAAGTACGTAACCTCGACTATCTCGAATACCTCTACTGGACCAGCCGTATTTATGGCCCGGATTATCCGGAGGTATATAAGCTTTCGCTTCCCGATACATTAGTATGGCGCGAAAAACTCGCTTATAACGAGCCTTACGTAAACTATTACCTGCGTCACCCCTCTTTCCGCGATTATCCGGTTGTAGGTGTTAACTGGCAGCAGGCCACCAATTTCGCGAGCTGGCGTTCAGACCGCGTGAATGAGTACATCCTCATTCGCGAAGGTATTCTTGACTGGGCTCCCGATCAGTTTGGTGATCAGGCATTCAACACCGACCACTACCTTGCCGGCGACCGCGCCAGCACACCGTATGTTGGTAACGTGCTCGATGAACCCGTATCTCTGAACCCAACTGGCCCTGAGTACCGCCGTGTACGTATGGAAGATGGTATTCTTCTTCCGAAGTACCGCCTGCCCACAGAAGCAGAATGGGAATTTGCAGCCTACGGTTTGATTGGAAATACAATTGTAGAACGTATCACCGACCGCCGCCTCTATCCCTGGAACGGTCACGCTGTTCGTAACCCTGACGAAGAATACATTGGTCAGATGCTTGCCAACTACAAGCGCAGCAACGGTGACCAAATGGGTGCTGCCGGCGCGCTTAACGATGCTGCCGATATTACAGCTCCTGTTTATTCTTACTGGCCCAACGATTACGGTCTGTACAACATGGCTGCAAACGTTTCGGAATGGGTAATGGATGTTTATCGTCCGCTCTCAATTACCGATAATGACGACTTCCGTCCTTTCCGCGGTAACGTTTACGAAACTCAATTGAAAGATACCACCGACCCGATTGACCAGCCGATGCTTGTTGAAGATTCGGTTCGTTATGATGGCGACGGAAACGTTGTAAGTATGCCCGGTATGATGCGCACACGTCAGGTTAATCTTACCTATAAAGAAGATAAACTTGATCGCCGCCGCAACTACAAACAGGCCGATTACATTAACTACAAAGACGGTGATGGAACTTCATCACTTTATTATACCGACCCGGCTTCAGTATCAGCCAACAAACTGATGTACGAATACGGTCAGTACTCACTCATCAACGATAAAGCCCGAGTTTACAAAGGCGGTTCGTGGAAAGACAGAGCTTACTGGATGGTTCCCGGAACGCGAAGATTCTTAGACCAAACGCAGTCAACAGCCTTTATCGGTTTCAGATGTGCGATGGATCGTGTAGGAAGCCCGCGCGGTTTGGGCGGAAAATAAAAAAGCATTAATACATTACGAATGCCTCATGTTACTCTGTAACTTGGGGCATTCCTTTTTTTATGCACACAAGTACAGAAACATTATACGCACGTTTCCTGAGTGCCCCGAAAATCAGTACAGATACGCGGACAATTGTGCCGGGCAGTATTTTCTTTGCACTGAAGGGAGCAAACTTCAACGGAAACACATTTGCAAAACAAGCATTAGAACAAGGTGCTGCTTTTGCCGTAATTGATGAGCCGCAACCGGAAACCGATGAGCGTCTGCTTCCGGTTTCTGATGTACTCACCGCACTGCAGGATCTGGCCCGATATCACCGCCGGGTATTGGCAGCAAAAGGCTTGCGCGTTTTTGCATTAACCGGCAGCAATGGCAAAACTACAACCAAGGAATTGCTGGCGCGGGTACTGGCTCAGAAATTCCGCACACACTACACACACGGAAATCTGAACAACCATATTGGAGTGCCGCTGACCCTGCTTCAGTTAACTGCCGAACACGAATTTGCAGTTATTGAAATGGGTGCCAATCACCAGGGAGAAATTGATTTGCTGTGCAAGATTGCTGAGCCTGATTTCGGGCTGATTACCAATATTGGCTTAGCGCATCTTGAAGGCTTTGGCGGACCGGAAGGCGTGCTGAAAGGCAAAACAGAAATGTTCAGATTTTTAACTGCACGCAAAGGCAAAATTTTTCTGCTTGCCGATGAGCCACGCCTGAACAGCTATGCGCAAGAACCGGGCACAATTACTTATGGCATTAGTGATACAGCCGATATTACCGGCAAGTTGATTGCTGCTGATCCGATGCTACGCTTTGAATGGCAGAAAAAAGATGACGGTAATGTGTATGACGTGCAAACTCATTTGGCCGGAGCTTACAACTTGCCAAATTTACTTGCAGCAATTGCTGTTGGTTCGGCATTAGGTGTGAGCAGCGATGCGATAAACACCGCACTGGAAAGCTACCAGCCCGATAACAACCGCTCACAACTTGTGCAGCGCGGTAATGTGAAACTGCTGCTGGATGCTTACAACGCCAATCCGTCGAGCATGAAAGCTGCACTCGAAAATTTTGCGGCACTCAACGGCTCGCCAAAAACAATTGTTATTGGCGATATGTTTGAGCTTGGTGATGTTGCTCACGAAGAGCATCAGCGAATATGCAATTTGCTTGAACAAATTTTGCCTGATGCCACCGTACTGCTCGTTGGCGAACATTTTGCAAAAACTACAAGCACTAAAAATTTCTATCGTCTGCCCGACAGCCAAGCTGCTGCAGAATGGATAGCGGCCAACAAACCAGAAAGCGGATTGGTGCTGATAAAAGGTTCGCGCGGAATGAAAATGGAGCGCGTGTCGGAATTGTTTTAGCAAGAAACCGCTCTGGTAATTTATTGAACTGAACGGAATGATTGTATAGCCGGGGGTGCACACTTTACCTTGTAATAGCAGCACCCGGACAGGTGGTTATATTGGAACACCATTTGTTTCGCTTCTGATCTTTTGAACTAAAGTAAGGGTATCTCTTAGAGACTGTTAAAAACACAGCGGCTCATCTGAATCAGATGAGCCGCCGGCATTATTGGTGTGCGGAGAAAGTTAGTCGAGGATAGCGCGAGAGATAACAATTTTCTGAACCTCGCTAGTGCCTTCGTAAATCTGTGTGATTTTGGCATCGCGCATCAAACGCTCAACATGATATTCTTTTACAAAGCCGTAGCCTCCGTGAATTTGAACGGCTTCTACGGTTGTGTCCATTGCCACTTTTGAAGAGAAAAGTTTTGCCATTGAACTGCTCAGGCCGTAATCCATGTGCATGTCTTTGTGCCAGGCTGATTTGAGGCAAAGCAAACGAGCGGCTTCAATTTCGGTAGCCATATCGGCTAACTTAAACTGTATAGCCTGATGCTGTGAAATTGTTTTGCCGAACGCTTTGCGTTCTTTTGAATAAGCAAGTGCAAGTTCGTAAGCTCCTGAAGCGATACCAAGTGCTTGCGCGGCAATACCGATACGTCCGCCGGTAAGTGTTTTCATGGCAAACTTGAATCCGAAACCATCTTCGCCGATGCGGTTTTCTTTGGGCACTTTCACATCAGTAAACATGAGTGAATGTGTGTCGGAACCACGAATGCCGAGTTTATTTTCTTTAGGTCCGACTACAAAGCCGGGCAATCCTTTTTCAACGATAAATGCGTTGATGCCTTTGTGTCCTTTTTCGGGATAGGTTTGTGCGATAACAAGATAAACAGAAGCGCTGCTGCCGTTTGTAATCCAGTTTTTTGTTCCGTTGAGCAGGTAGTGATCGTCCATTTCAACAGCAGTGGTGCGCTGTGAAGTAGCATCGGAACCGGCTTCGGGCTCAGAGAGGCAGAACGCACCGATGATATCGCCTTTGGCCAGGGGCACAAGGTATTTTTGTTTCTGCTCTTCGGTTCCGAAATTTTCGAGACCCCAGCAAACCAGCGAGTTGTTTACCGACATGATTACTGAGCAGGAAGCATCTACTTTAGAAATCTCTTCCATAGCAAGTACGTAAGAGATGGTATCCATTCCGCCTCCGCCGTATTTGGGGTCAACCATCATGCCGAGGAAACCGAGTTCGGCCATTTTCTTTACTTGCTCGGCAGGGAAGGTTTGATGTTCATCGCGCTCGATCACACCGGGTTTGAGTTCATTCTGCGCGAAATCGCGGGCAGCTTTCTGAATCATCAGGTGTTCTTCGGTGAGTTCGAAATTCATGATCGGAATAGATTTAAAGGTTGTGTGAATTTTGGTGGGCAAATATACCGTATCGGCTTGAGTTGCACCAATTCCTGAACTAAAAAAAGCTGCTAATTGGCAGGGTTCACTTACTTTGCATAATCTTTTTAAAAAATGACGGCCAACTCATTAAACAACCCGCCGATGCGGATCTTAGGCGCGATGTCGGGCACATCGGCCGATGGTATTGACTTTGCACTGACCGAATTTAGCAGCAGCGGCGAAAAAATAAGCTATACCGTTTTGGCCGCCGAAACTACAGGCTACAACAACCAGTGGTTAGAACAATTGCGCGAAGCCGAAACATGCACCGGTGCACGATTAGCCGAACTGCATGCGGCCTACGGAAAATACACCGGAGAAGCTGCGAGCCGCTTTTTGCAGGAACATAAACTAACAGCCGATGCACTCTCGATGCACGGCCACACCTTGTTTCACCAGCCGCAGCTTGGATTTACTTTTCAGCTTGGAAGCGGAGCAGCGGCAGCAGCAGCAGCGCGACTTACAACCATTTGCGATTTCCGCAGTACTGATGTTGCGCTTGGCGGGCAGGGAGCTCCGCTGGTGCCGATAGGCGATAAACTCCTCTATCCGGAAGCAGATGCCTGTTTGAACTTAGGCGGATTTGCAAACATTTCGTTTGAAACTCCGGCCGGCCGAATAGCTTACGATATATGTGCAGTGAATTATGTGCTGAACCGGCTTGCACAGCGCTGCGGAAAAGAATATGATGCGGGCGGCGAAATGGCGGCGGGCGGAACTGTTATTTCGGAAGTGCTGGAAAATCTTCAAGCCATTGCATGGTACAAACTTCTTCCGCCAAAATCGTTGGGGCGCGAATGGGCGGAGCGTGAAATTTTTCCGCTGCTGAATGAAATGCATAGCCCTGAAAATTTACTCAGCACATTTACTGAGCATGTTGCCCTGCAGCTTTCTGCTGTTTGCAGCAACAAAGGTAAAGTGCTGATTAGCGGCGGAGGTGCACACAACAAATGGCTGCTGGAACGCTGCCGTGCACACGGGTTTTCTAATCAGCTTGTGCCCGACAGCCAAACGATAAATTTTAAAGAGGCAATAATTTTTGCGCTGCTTGGCTGGCTTAGAATAAACGGACAACCCAATGCGCTGAGCAGTGTAACCGGTGCAAGCAAGGACAGTTGCGGCGGAGCGATATATCTTCCGTGATCTGAAATACATAAAAGCAAAACGCCTTCAAAAACTGAAGGCGTTTTGCTTTTATATTTTTATGTGGATTAGAAATCGTCGTTATAAAATCCATCATCATCATCATCGAGATCAAGATCATCGAAGCGAAGATCATTTTCGATTTTCACTTTACGGTCATCTTCAACCTCTTCGGTTGAATCGTCGTCGTCAGGCTTTTCGTAATCATCATCCTCTTCAGGAAGATCATCATCGGTTTCGTCTTCAGATACAGCATCAATATCATCTTCATCATCATCGTTTTGAGAAGATGCTTTTTTCTTAGACACTTTGCCTTCTTCGGCATCGTTGTGTCCTTCACCTGTGCTGTTTGATTTGCTTGCTTTTTTCATCACCGGTTTAAACTGTGCAATAAAGGTAGTAAGGTTTTTTTGTTGCCAAAAAATTGACAACGCAAGTTTAGCATTTTTTTTTCCAGCGAAATATATCTGAGTGAAATGAATTATTTCAGAAAAATATTTCCTGCAAAAAAAGGTATAAATGCTTGCCGGGTGAAAAAAAATTTTAACACCTGTTTTGTTCGGCCGCTGGCGGTTCATGTTTTTGTACTTTTGCAGCCTCAATCATTAAACAAACCGATGAACGAACTTCTGAACGCCTACGAAAACAAACAACCCGAAATTGTTTTTGAATGGAAAGATGCCGAAACCGAAGCCGAAGGCTGGATTGTGATTAACTCACTCCGCGGGGGCGCTGCCGGGGGCGGAACACGTATGCGCAAAGGTCTCGACCGGCGCGAAGTGGAATCGCTGGCAAAGACAATGGAAGTTAAGTTTACGGTTGCCGGCCCTGCTATTGGCGGCGCAAAATCAGGAATAAACTTTGACCCTGCCGACCCGCGCAAAAAAGGTGTGCTCGAACGCTGGTTCAAAGCGGTGATGCCCCTGCTGAAAACTTACTACGGAACCGGCGGTGATTTAAACGTTGATGAAATTCACGATGTAATTCCGGTTACCGAACAACTCGGTTTGCTGCATCCGCAGGAAGGTGTTGCCCGCGGGCATTTCGGTGCTGATGCAGCCGGTTTGCAAAATAGAATCTCGAACCTGCGAACAGGTGTTTCAAAAAAAGTGGAAGACCTGCGCTATGTGCCCGCCGCCGGATTTACAGTGGCCGACATGATTACCGGGTACGGCGTTGCCGAAGCTGTGCACCACTACTACCAGCAA
Organism: Bacteroidota bacterium; assembly: GCA_046335555.1. GTDB lineage: Bacteria > Bacteroidota > Bacteroidia > Palsa-965 > Palsa-965. The sequence goes on along the minus strand of JBKDHA010000130.1, from coordinate 26,851 downwards.
TGGGGCGGAACTGTTGAAGGAAAACGCGTGCTTGTACAAGGCTGGGGAAATGTAGCATCTGCTGCCGGATATTACCTCACGCAAATGGGTGCACGCATTACTGGTATTGCCGACCGCAACGGAGGGCTAATCAGCCCGGAAGGATTGGATGCTGCCGCTGTTACTGAATTGTTCAAGAACAAAGACGGCAATAGCCTGCGTGCCGACAATATGCTTTCGTTTGAGCAGATCCAAAAAGAGATCTGGAACTGCGGTGCTGAAATTTTTATTCCGGCTGCAGCATCGCGACTTGTTACCCGCGAACAACTGGACATGATGATTGCGGGAGGACTGGAAGTTATTTCTTGCGGTGCAAATGTTCCGTTTGCAGATCCTCAGATTTTCTTTGGACCAACCGGCGAATATGCTGATGAGCGTGTGAGTGTTCTCCCTGATTTCATTGCCAACTGCGGCATGGCGAGAGTGTTTGCTTATCTCATGCAGGAAAACATTTCGCTTACCGACGAAGCCATTTTCAGCGATGTATCAGCAGTAATTGGAAAAGCTCTTGAGCAAACACATGCTGTACATCCGCAAAAAACCGGAATTGCGAAAGCTGCATTTGCAATTGCGCTGAAGCAATTGGTGTAGTTTTTACACAACATAAAATTTACAGATGGAAATCTTTCCGGAAAACGTACAAGCATTTCTCAACCGCAGTTTTATTGGTGAAAACACGGTTGGCAACTGGCTTATGTTTGCCGGAACAATACTTGCCGGCATACTGCTGAAACAGTTGCTGGCAAAAGGACTCACGCGTTTGCTTTTTCGTTTTTTCAAACACCGTGAAACCGCAGCAGCAGGATTCGATCAGATGTTTGCGCTGCTGCGGAAACCTTGGAATTTCCTGCTCATTTTGCTCACCATCTACGCAGCCTGTCAGTTTATCGGTTTCCCGAAAGCTTGGGAAATGCGGCCGACAAACATATTCGGTATCAAAATGATTCTCGACCGGCTGATGCTGGTTGGCATTCTTGCGGCATTTACCTGGGTACTGCTCCGGCTTACCGATTTCTTTGGCTTGCTGCTGCTGCACCGTGCAGCACAAACGCACGACGTTACCGATAACCAGCTTGTACCTTTTCTTCGTGAGTCGATAAAGGTGCTGCTTTGCATCATGAGTTTCTTTTTCATGCTTGGTGCAGTGTTTCATGTTAATGTTGCATCATTAGTTGCCGGCCTCGGAATCGGGGGACTTGCGGTTGCACTTGCGGCAAAAGAAAGTCTGGAAAATTTACTTGCTTCTGTTACCATTTTTCTCGACAAACCATTTGTAATTGGTGATCGTGTTACGGTTGATAATATTACCGGAAGCGTTGAGCGTATTGGTTTCAGAAGTACCCGTTTGCGCACCGATGATCAGGAATTTGTGACCGTACCTAATAAGCGGATGGTTGACAATGAGGTATTCAACCTATCGCAGCGGCCGGTGCGCCGGGTGCGGATGAATATTACAGTTGAGCACAAAGCAACACCCGAACAACTGAAACAACTGCGCAGTAAAATTGCCGCACATCTTCAGGCGCATAAAGAATTAGTGCACGATGATTGCCGCGTACATTTCTTTAACATCAGTGCAACCGGTTTTGAAATTCAGATCACCTATTTTATTCGTGTGCTTGATGCTGATGTATATCTGAATGTGCGTGAAGAAATAAATTTTGCAGTTTACGAACTGCTGAAAACGGAAGACCTCCGTTTCTCATGGACGAATCCGGCACAAGGCTGAGTGCAGGAATTACAGACTGATTTTTACCAGTTATTAACGTTGGACTGCCGCTTACAAACGGAGCTTATCCGCGCTATAACATTGTAGAGTTGTGCTGCGTTACACAAGCAGAAACACGCATTAACTCACACGCACGATCCTGAATGAAGTGAACATCTACTTCTGTGTTACCGATTCCGTTATGTGCTGAACGTCACCGCATCCCCTGACCGCACATTCCCCAAAACGTAACGGCTGCAACTGTTTCACAGAGCCTTCACCGGCCGGTGAAAATGACGTTCATCAATTTCTAACTCTTAAATCAGGATCTCATGGACAATAAATTCGTCCTCTCAGACAGCTTCAACGATGTAATTTTCGAGAAGCGAAACAAAGCCTACGGTGCCTATCAGATGCGGCGGCGATACGGGCAGCAGGTACTCACTGCAGTAGTTATTGCCTGCGGATTATTCATCGGTTTGTTTGTGTATGCCAATACGGCTATGGCTTACAATGATGATGTAGTTGCTAAGCCCGAACAAAAGCAACACATAACTCCAATGACGATTGATCAGATTAACCCTGTTATTGATGTAATTAAACCGAAGGCTGAACCTAAAGTAAAAATTACAAAGCCTGCAACACGCAAAGCTCCGGAAGCATCGGCGCCAATTACATCAACAATTGAAGTAACCAATAAACCTGTTGAGAAAATTCCGGACAACACCGCCGGTGGCGATCCGAATGGCAATCCGAATGGCTTAGGCAGCGGCCCCGCCGACCCGAATCCCTGCGATGATTGTCCGCCGGAACAGCTTACTGAGCCGGCATCTGCACCACCGGCACCAATACCGATTTGGGTTGAAGACATGCCGGTTAACGATGCACTTTGGGGCTACCTCGCTTCAAACGTCCGCTATCCGCATGATGCACGCGAACGTGGAATTGAAGGCACAGTAATTATTGAGTTCATTGTAAATAAAGACGGTACTTACCGCGATATTAAAATTGCCCGCGGTGTTTGCCCTTCTATTGATCTCGAAGCACTTCGTGTTGCCCGAAAAATGCCCCGCTGGAAACCGGGCAAGCAAAACGGAATTGCAGTAGATGTGATGTGCCGTCAGCCTATTTCATTTAAACTGGCGAAATAAACATTCAGGTTTCCGCTTTCCCTGTTTATTTCTCCGCCTCCGGCCGGTCTCCGCAAAGTTGCGGAGACCGGCTTTTTATTCAAAGCAAAACTTTCGGCTCAAATAAGAAGAGCCTGAGCTGATTGCTGACAGATTTCAATGAACTTGTTGGTGTAACACAAATCTTTTAGTAAAATTGCAGTGACCTTTTAACCGACAAGCTATAGCAACACTTCTACTTCATTTCATTGTCTGCGCCGTTGCAGCCTGAAAGGCTTTATCTCGCTTGTCACTCACTGATCTGCATATCGTATCTTTTGATGTACCATATCCGCCCAATTATGGCGGTGTAATTGACGTGTACTATAAAATACAGGCACTGCACGAAGCAGGAATTCGAGTTCATCTTCACACATTCTGTTACGGCCGCAAAGTTGCTCCCGAGCTTGAACGTATTTGTGCATCTGTACATTACTATAAACGCAACATGAGTAAACTCCTGCTGCTTTCGGGCAGGCCGTTTATTGTTGTTACACGTCAGTCGGAAGAACTGATGCAGCGCCTGCTGGCCGATGATGCACCGATTTTGTTTGAAGGTTTGCATTGCTGCGGACATCTTGACGACAAAAGACTTTCAAGCCGTATCAAAGCAGTACGCACACACAATATTGAGCATGATTATTATGCAGCTTTGGCCGGTGCAGAGCATAATTTTTTTCGGCGCTGGTATTTTCGCCGCGAAGCACGCCGCCTGCTAAAATTTGAATCGGTGCTGCACAAGGCCTCGGCTGTTCTTGCAATTTCTCCGGCCGACACCATTCAGCTTGAACGCCGCTACGGGCAAAAAGTAGAGCATGTAATGGCTTTTCATCCGAACACAGGCGTACAAATCACCAGCGGCATCGGAAAATTTGCATTGTACCACGGCAATCTTGAAGTAGCCGAGAACCAGCAGGCTGCTTTGTTTCTGATTAACGAAGTATTTGCCGGCACATCACATCAACTTATTATCGCCGGCAATAATCCTCCGCAGACTTTGCGTGATTCGGCAGCACGACACAGCAATGTTGAACTCCGGCTTAACATTAGCACAGCCGAAATCGACACGCTGATTGCAGAAGCACATTGCAATATCTTACCAACATTTCAGGCAACAGGCATTAAACTAAAATTGCTGGCTGCGCTGTTCAGAGGCCGGCACTGCCTTGTAAATGCCCCGATGATTGCCAATACCGGTCTCGATGATTTATGTGTAATGTGTACAGATGCCGCAGCTTTCCGAACTGCATTAGATAAAATTGCCTTACTGCCTTTCGGAGAAACGGATATTGCAAAACGCAAAAGCATTCTCGGATCACGTTTTTCAAATGCCGAAAATGCAGGGAAACTGATTGCAGCGATCAATAATGTGCTGAATGAGGAGACTTCCCGTTAATTCAGAATTTTGCTCAAAAATTATTGGCGATTAACTGATAACCGCAGCCGTGTCAGACACAGCACCATTCTCGCAACGCAGTGTGCGCGAGGGATTACGCTGAATCTGTAAAACATCGTGCGTAGCCACAACAACAGCACGGCCGGTGCTGCTGATGTCTTTCAGCAAACGAATAATTCCTTCGGAGGTATCAGGATCGAGGTTGCCGGTTGGCTCATCGGCAAGAATAACTTCAGGATCGTTGAGCAATGCACGGGCAATAGCCACCCGCTGCTGCTCGCCGCCCGAAAGCTCGTGCGGAAGTTTATGTCCTTTGGTTGCCAATCCAACTTTGTCCAGCACTTCCTGTGCGCGGTCGGCCATTTTCTTTTTGTCGTTCCAGCCTGTTGCGCGAAGTACAAAAATCAAATTATCGTTCACACTGCGATCATACAGCAACTGAAAATCCTGAAATACAATACCGAGTTTGCGGCGCAGATACGGAATTTCTTTCCGGCGAATCGTATTCAGATTATATCCGGCAACCGACGCACTGCCTTTGCTCATAGGCACATCAGCATAAAGCGTGCGCATGAGACTGCTTTTACCGGAACCGGTTTTACCAACCAGATAAATGAACTCACCTTTGTTAACTGTAAAACTAACGTTCGACAACACCATATTGTGCTGCTGAAAAACAGTAACCTGATCGAGCGAAATGATTGGCGATGAATCCATAAAAAATGTGAAACGGTTAACAAAGTTAGCAAGATTGCTTTGCCCGTGTTGCCGGGAATGGGCTTTAGCAGCAATAATTTCAACACGTTTGCGTTGATAACTCAATATTCCTTAAACCTGATCTATGCAACCAGAGAAGCTACTTTTATCCGTTAAAATACGTGTGGATGGTTGCTATTCGTTATTTCAGTTTTCTGCTTTTCACCTGGTTGTTTGCAGCCGGGGTGCTCAATGCACAGCAAACGCAGACTTATGTTGCTCCTGATGCTGCATTCAGGAAGGCTCTCGATTTGTTCGAGAAACAAAAATATGCGGCAGCTCAGGAAAGTTTCGACGAGTATGTTCGCAAACATCCCGATAAAAAAAACATCTACACCATAGATGCTGAGTACTATGCGGCAATTTGTGCGCTTGAGCTCTTTCACAAAGATGCCGAATGGCGTTTGAGCAAATTCATTGAACATCATCCCGAAAGTCAGAAAGTACCGGGAGCCTGCTTTCAGCTTGGCAAATATTACTTCCGCAAAAAGCAGTATGATGATGTGCTGATTTGGTTTCGCAAAACAGATTTTTTCAATCTGAAAAAAGAAGAAACATCTGAATATTACTTCAAACGTGGTTATGCGCATTACCAACTCAATCACATTGATTCGGCAAAAAAAGATTTTTACGAAATCAAAGATATTGACACAAAATACAGTGCTCCGGCCAATTACTATTTCTCACATATTGCATACATCGAAGGCAATTATGAAACCGCGCTGCAAGGCTTTCAGCGCCTCGTTTCCAACGAATCGTTCGGGCCAATTGTTCCGTTCTATATTGCGCAAATTTATTACCTGCAAAAGCGCTACGATCAGGTAATTCTGTATGCTCCTCCTCTACTCGACTCGGCCGATACCAAGCGCCAGCCGCAAATTGCACGCATCATCGGCGAATCTTATTACCGCACTTCAAAATTCCGCGAGGCAATTCCCTATCTGCAGCGTTACCGAAAAGGTGCTGTAGTTCTTACCCGTGAAGAGGCTTATGAATTAGGCTACGCTTATTACCGGTCTGACAGTGCGGTGCAAGCTGCCGAGTATTTCCAGCAGGTAATGGGCGACACGGCCGATTTGCTTGAACAAAATGCCTGGTATCATTTGGCTGATTGCAACCTCAAGCAAGGCAATAAAGTAGAAGCCCGCACTGCATTCGGAAAAGCATCGGCATTAACGTTTGACCCGGCTATCCGCGAAGATGCACTGTTCAACTTTGCACGATTGAGCTACGAACTTTCGCTCAGCCCTTACAACGAAGCAATAGTAGCGCTGCAAAATTATCTCGATCAGTATCCGAATACAGCCCGGCATGACGAGGCTTATACTTTGCTTACGAATGTTTATCTGAGCAATAAAAACTATGCGCTGGGCTTGCAGTCGATAAGTCGTATCAAAACGCTTTCACCTGCAATGCAGCCGGTTTATCAGCAAATGGCATATAACCGTGCGGTTGAATTATTTCAGCAGCAGAGCTATGCTGAGTCAATAAAACATTTTGACTTATCGCTGAAATATCCCGTTAACCGCGACCTTGCGGCACAAGCCCGTTACTGGAAAGGTGAAGCTTGGTATCAGACCGGTGAAAAAAATGGTGGAAGCGAAACATCAAACTATGATAAAGCAATTGCTGAATACAAAGCATTTCAGCTTGCACCCGAAGCCAGTTTGCAACCAAATTTCAATCGCGTTAATTACAATATCGCTTATTGCTACTTTGAAAAAAGCGACTGGGAAAATTCTGTAATCTGGTTCAGGAAATATGTTAGTATTCCTGCAGGTGAATCGAGCAAGATGATTATGGATGCTGATTTGCGTATGGGTGATGCGTATTTCAGGATGAAAGATTATGTAAATGCGGCTGAGTTTTACGGAAAAGCGGCTGAGGAAAAAACCGGCAATGCTGTTTATAAAGATTATGCCTTATTTCAGCAAGCAATGGCATTGGGTTATCTCGGAAAGAAAAACGAAAAAGCTGATTTGCTGAAAAAACTTCGCACCACGTATCCGAACTCGAAATACCTCGCCTCATCACGCTTTCAGGAAGCCCGCGCTTTGCATGATATGAGGCGTTATGACGAGGCTTTGGTGCTCTATGAAAATGTAAATACAATTGATCCGCAAAGCAACGAAGGCAAGTTGTGTCTGGTGAATATGGGACTTATTTACCGCGCAAAAAACGAACAGCAAAAAGCTTTAGAGCAATTCAAAAAAGCTGCTGCTGCATATAAAAATGATGGCACGGGACAATTGCCCGGCATTATGCGCGAAATCAAAGAAATCTATGTTGCGCTCGGGCAGCTTGATCAGTGGGAAGCATTCTCAGCTTCACAAGGCTTTGCCGAAAGTCAGCAGGTAGCCGACAGTACAACGTTTGTTGTTGCCAACCGGTTCTACGGCGAAGGCAACTGCACCGAAGCGCTCAAGCAACTCAACAAATACATTGTGAAATTCCCTTCGGGCAGCTACATCACCGATGTGCATTTTATGCGCGCCGAATGCAGCTTTAAAGAAGGAGATACGACAACTGCACTGGGCAGCTACATTGCTGTTATTGACAAAGGCCGCACCCGTTATTCGGAACAGAGCTTGATTCGCGCATCGCAGATTTACTACAAGAGGAGCGATTACAGAAATGCTGTAAAAATGTACACGCGCCTCCAAAAAGAAACCAGCGATCCCGAAGTGAAAAACAATGCAACTGTAAACCTCTTGCTGGCATTTATGAATCTGGAGGAACTAGACTCGGCAACAGTATATGCAGCTGCGGTGCTTGAAGTTCCTAAGCTCCCGAGCGGAATTGCAGTGAAAGCACATTACCTGCTCGGTCGCGATGAATTTGCGAAGATGAATGACAAAGCTGCTGAACAGCATTTCCAGAAAGTGATTAAAGAATTGCCGCTTACCAATTTTGCTGCCGAAGCCAACTACTCTATTCTGGTCATCAAATACCGCCGCAAAGAGTTCAAGAAGGTTGAAAAAGAAGGCTTGAAATTTGTGAGCGACTATGCCGGTTACCCGCAGTGGAGCGGCCGGGCGATGATTCTTCTGGCGGATAATTATGTGGCGATGAAAGATAAATTTCAGGCCAAGCTTGTACTTCAAAACTACATCGACAATGGCGATGTACCAGAGCTTGTGCAGGAGGCAAAAGATAAATTAGCAGCCATAGTTGCCGAAGAAAATGCCACCCAGCGCAAAGCACCCGAAGAAATAGAAGTCCCGATTGACAGCCAGGAAGGAGGCGGACAATGATACGTATTCTCGCAATCACAGTTTTTGTTCTTTTCGCAATCAGTGCAAAAGCACAAATCGAAGTAATTGAAGCTGTCGGTGGTGCTTCGCCGGTAATTATGAAAGACGTAACCAAAATTTCGGATACGTCGAGAACAAAAGACACCATTCTTGCTCCTCCGTCATTCACCTACAAACTCCAGCCAAAACAAATTCCGGTTGAGTATGTAAGTGATACAATTCCGGCTGCTAAACTCAGCAACGAGCCTGTAGCCAAGCTTTACAGAACGTATGCGCGAGCCGGTGTTGGCAACTACGCCACTTTTTATGGTGAGTTTGATGTAATGAGCATGCGCTCAAAAAATGGGGCGTGGAATGCAAATCTCCGGCATCTCTCAGCCTCATCTGGACCGAAAGATGTGCAGGGCGATTTCTCCGGTTTCAGTCAGTCGGGAATCAATCTTTCCGGAAAACGTTTTTTGAAAAAACATACCATCGGCGGCGATCTTGGCTATAACCGGAATGCTGTTTACTATTATGGAAGTGTTGATACCACGCTGAGTTTCTCGAAGAAAGACAGCCGGCAGCGTTTTCAGTTATTCTCAGCCGGAGGCGAACTGCAAAGCCATCTCAGCGATTCGGATGCAATCAATCACCATTTCCGGGTCGATTATCACCACCTCAACGATGCGTTTAAAGCCAACGAAGACAACATCCGGCTCACCGGTTTCGGACATCGCTACATTCGCGGAAAAGAGTTTGTAACTGCTGAATTGGGTATTGACTACAACCGCAATGCAACACCAACTGATACTGCCCAAAACACATTCGGCTGGTTAAAGCCCGAATATCATGCACAAAACGAATTGTTTGATGCATCGGTAGGTATTGCAATTTATCAGGGCGGAAAAGGCAATACCTTCTTCTATCCGCAGGCTTCAATTGGCGTAAAACTCTTTCACAATTTATTTGTGCCGTATCTGCAAATGACCGGCGGACTAAGTCGCAACAGCTACAGAAGCATTACTGATCTCAATCCGTACCTGCTTTCATCACAAAGCACAGCATTGCGGTTTACACAACGGAAGTTTGATGTTGCTGCCGGTATTCGGGGAAGTGTAAGTTCTAACCTCGCTTATGATATTCGTGCCGGTCGCTTTGAACTTGTTGATGCTCCTTTCTTCGTGAATACTTTTGAAGCACAGGATGCAGGGCAGAATCACTTTGCAATTGTTTGGGATACTGTTCAGGTGCTTACTGTTCACGGACAACTTTCGTGGCAACAGCGCGAACGATTGAATATTACTGCTACTGTTGACTGGTTCCAGTATGATATGAATACGCAGCAGCATCCGTGGCATACACCTACGCTGCGCATGGGACTTACCGGGCAATACAACCTGCGCGATAAAATAATTGTTCGTATGCAGGCTTATTACCTGAACGGACAATATGCCCGTCTTGCCGACAGTTCCGGCACTGTATTTACAGCGAAATTGCTGAAAGGTGTGCCTGATATCAATATTGGTTTTGAATATCGTTACACAAAATTCCTTTCTGTTTTCGCCAATTTCAATAACCTTGGCGCACAGCGTTATTATCGCTGGTACGCGTATCCAACACAACGATTCAATGTTCTTGCAGGTCTGACATTCACATTTTAACTCTGAACAAATTTTCCGGTCTGAATACGTAAGATTTTGCGCTAAAATCAAAAACTTCGTATCACCAAATTTTCGGGGCTGTTTTTTTACACATACTGTGGAAAAACAGCCCCGTTTTTCGCGGTTTTGAGCCTGTCTGCTCGTGTATTTTCGGTATATTTGCAATACCCAATCCCAAAGGGATAATACTGGGTTCAACTATGGAAGAAATCGTGAAAGAAAAACAGGCCTCTGACTATTCGGCCGACAGTATCCAGGTTCTTGAAGGTCTGGAAGCCGTTCGTAAGCGTCCGGCAATGTATATCGGTGATATTGGTGTGAAGGGATTACACCACCTTGTGTATGAGGTAGTGGATAATTCAATTGATGAAGCGCTTGCCGGGCATTGTAATAATATCTCTGTAGCCATTAATCCTGACAACTCAATTACTGTTAAAGATGATGGCCGGGGTATTCCGGTTGATATGCACCAGAAAGAACAGCGTTCGGCATTGGAAGTTGTAATGACCGTGCTTCATGCCGGAGGTAAATTCGACAAAGATTCTTACAAAGTATCGGGCGGTTTGCATGGTGTAGGCGTTTCATGCGTAAATGCGTTATCTGATCACCTCAAAGTTACTGTTCGCCGTCAGGGTAAAATTTACCAGCAGGAGTTCAGCATCGGTAAGCCTCTTTATCCGGTTAAAGAAATCGGAGTAAGTGATGAAACCGGTACAGAAGTTCATTTTCACCCTGATGCCACAATTTTCATTGTATCAGAATACAATTACGATACGCTGGCTGCACGTATGCGTGAATTGGCTTATCTTAACAAAGGCATCACCATTACACTTGAAGATCGTCGTGTAACTAACGACGATGGTTCGCATCCCGGTGATGTGTTTTATTCGCAGGGCGGTCTTCGCGAATTTGTTGAGTATCTCGATGCTAACCGCGAGAAGCTGATCGAAGATGTAATTTACATGGAAGGCGAACGCAACGGCATTCCAGTTGAAGTTGCCATGCAGTATAACTCAACATTCAGTGAGAACCTGCACTCGTATGTAAACAACATCAACACACACGAAGGCGGTACACACGTTGCCGGTTTCCGTCGCGGTCTTACACGTACACTTAAAGCCTATGCCGATAAAGAAGGCATGCTTTCAAAACTTAAGTTTGAAGTTAACGGCGACGATTTCCGCGAAGGTCTTACAGCCGTTATTTCCGTAAAAGTTGCCGAGCCGCAATTTGAAGGACAGACAAAAACCAAACTTGGCAACAGTGATGTTGACGGAGCAGTTAGTGCTGCCGTTAGTGAAATGCTCAACAACTATCTTGAAGAGCATCCCAAACAGGCGCGCATGATTGTTGACAAAGTAATTCTTGCAGCAACTGCCCGCCATGCTGCCCGCAAAGCCCGCGAAATGGTGCAGCGCAAAGGCGCACTTACCGGCGGCGGACTTCCCGGCAAACTTGCCGATTGCGCAGAAAGCGATGCTTCAAAATGTGAGCTTTTCCTCGTCGAAGGTGACTCGGCCGGCGGAACAGCTAAACAAGGCCGTAACCGCGCATTTCAGGCTATCCTTCCGCTCCGCGGTAAAATCCTGAACGTGGAGAAAGCAATGGAGCACAAGATTTACGAGAACGAGGAAATTAAAAACATCTTCACTGCGCTCGGCGTATTCCGCGGAACATCAGAAGATGAACGCGCACTCAATCTCGATAAACTTCGTTACCATAAAGTAATTATCATGTGCGATGCCGACGTTGACGGCAGCCACATCACCACACTTATTCTCACCTTCTTCTTCCGCCACATGAAAGAACTGGTTGAGCTTGGCTACATCTACATTGCCACGCCACCACTCTATCTGGTGAAAAAAGGAAAAGAAGAACGTTACTGCTGGACCGAAGAGCAGCGTGATACTTTTGTGAAAGAACTTGCCGGCGAAGGCAAAGAAAGTTCTGTAAACATTCAGCGTTACAAAGGTCTCGGTGAAATGAATGCAGAGCAGCTTTGGTCAACCACACTCAACCCTGATTTCCGCACACTGCGCCGGGTAACTATTGAGAGTGCCGCAGAAGCTGATCGTATTTTCTCCATGCTCATGGGCGATGATGTTCCGCCGCGCCGCGAGTTTATTGAGAAAAATGCGCGCTACGCTAAAATTGACGCGTAAATACTAGTTGATATACTTGTTTGTCAAACACCTCTGTAATTTTTACAGAGGTGTTTTTGCGTTACAACTATTCGCGGGGCTTCGTACCTTCGGAGTTGTGAAACCAGCTACACTGCCGCGCATTTCATGGAACCGCATTTTGCTGCGCAGTTTTACCATGCGCAGGTTTCTGAATGCTGCATTGCTGTTTATCTCTTATCACTTTTCACGCATTACCCGCAAAGCATGGATGCCCGCATTGCCTTCTGCTATTGCAGTTGAGCCAACTACATCCTGCAACCTGCGCTGTCCGGAATGCCCGAGCGGCTTACGAAGTTTTACGCGGCCAACAGGTATGCTTGATCAAAAATTGTTTGAGAAAATTTCGGATGAAATAAAATCGCATGCTGCATACCTGACTTTTTATTTTCAGGGTGAACCGTATCTGCATCCTCAGTTTACGGAAATGGTTGCAACGGCTGCCAAACAAAAACTTACAACTGTTACATCAACCAATGCACATTACCTCACTCCTGAGAATGCAAGAAAAACAATAGCATCGGGACTAAGCAAACTCATCATTTCGCTCGATGGTGTTTCACAGGAATCCTACTCCAATTATCGCATCGGAGGAAAGCTAAGTACTGTGCTTGAAGGAGCGCGCACACTCATGCAAATGCGTCAGGAAATGCAATCGGCAACACCTTTTGTAGTGTTTCAATTTCTTGTTGTTCGCGCCAATGAAAATGAAATTGAAGCGGCAAAAAAACTAGCCGCTGAAATTGGGGTTGATGAAATTGTTTTCAAAACAGCACAACTGTATGATTACGAAAACGGAAATGAGCTGATGCCGGAAAACGAAGAATTTTCAAGATATGTGCGGATGCCGAACGGGAAATACAAACTTCGCGGACAACTGCTCAATCAGTGCTGGAAAATGTGGCACTCTTGCGTTGTGACCTGGGACGGGAAAGTAGTTCCGTGTTGCTTTGACAAAGATGCGGCGCATCAGCTTGGTGATTTAACATCGCAATCGCTCAAACATATCTGGAAAAATTCTTCGTATCAAAATTTTCGCGGAGCAATTCTTCAATCGCGCAACAGTATTGATATTTGCGCCAACTGCTCAGAAGGCACAAAAGTATTTGCAGCATCAAACTAACAACAGCAATGAGTTTCGTTTTTTACATTCCCTCAAAAAAATCAATCACCAAAGGCTGGTTGTTTAAGCAACTTCTCAATGAAGATGAGCATTCAAAACACAGCAACGCGATTCTGGACGAGACTCAGCTTGATGAGGGCGAAAAACTTCACCGTCCCGGACGCTCAACACGGGGAGCAAGTGTTTACAGAGGAGAAAAAGGATATGAGGTATCTCTCAGTGTTTTGGCATCAATTGCTGATTGGCAGTTGGCTGTAAAAGCAGCAATCACCATAGCTGAGTTTGCCGAAGACCTTATCCAGCCTGAGAATCATCCGGAGATGAAAACCAGCGCGTTCAAAGAACTCGTAACAGATAGTTGGATAACTGAACAGGCGCTGCAAGGGGTAAATGTAATTACAACACTGATCGGCGAAGGGAAAGGCCCGATCACACTCTTTGGCTATCGCGGCGATTATGCAATAGGCAAAAAACTGCTTAGACAACTCGGCATAGAGAATAACGATGAAAAAACAGTGTTTGAAAAACTTGTAGCGCATTTCACCGAGCATCAAAATTCGCTGCAGAACTACTTTATTCCTTCGCGCTATCAGGTTGACGGACCTGTGGGCGGTAAACCTGAACCGGCAATTATTTGGAGCCCGGAAATAGCGAGCTATATCTACAAAGCCGACTGGATATTTGTTTCGATCAATATCGATTCAAAAAACACCATTTATAAAATTAAATACAATCAGATTTTGCCGATTTTATCCGGTGATTCTCACTTCAAACTTATCGACGAAACAAACTTTCTAGCAGAGGTCTTTTCGCCAGAGGAATTAAAGGATTTGGCTGATCAGCTAGCTAAAATTGCTGATGATATTACTGTTAAGGAAAACGAGGTAAAACAAGATAATGAGCAAGAAATGCTATCAGAGAAAAAGCCTTGGTGGAAACTTTGGTAATATTTTAAAAAAAGGAAAGCCCGATTCGTAAAATCGGGCTTTCCTTTTTATGCTGAGAAAACTTACACAGTAAGAATTTCCTTTTCTTTTATTTCGAGATGCTTATCTACTTTTCCGATATAGGCATCAGTCATTTGCTGCACTTTGGCTTCACCTTCTTTGCCTTCATCTTCAGGCAAGCCATTTTTTGCGAGTTTTTTAATTTCCTCGTTTGCATCGCGGCGGGCACTGCGAACGCTTACTTTGGCGTTTTCGCCTTCCGATTTAGCTCGTTTCACGAGATCGCGGCGGCGCTCTTCGGTCATCGGCGGAATTGCGCAAATGATGAGTGAACCATTATTGGTGGGATTGAAGCCGAGGTTCGCTGCCTGGATGGCGCGCATAATAGGATCAATCATGTTTTTTTCCCAGGGCTGAACCGAAATGGTGCGGGCATCGGGCGTATTTACGTTGGCTACCTGACTCAGCGGTGTGCTGCTTCCGTAGTAATCAACATAAACGCCGTCGAGAAGGCTTGATGATGCACGGCCACCGCGAATGCGGCTCAGTTCGTCTTCGAGATGCGATACTGAATTTTGCATGGATTCTTCCATGGCATCAATAATCAGCTGGAGATCTTCATTCATAGTATGCGGCTGATAAAATTGTGAGGTGCTAAAATAATGAAAAAGCAGTGTTGTTGGTGCTTTGAAGTTTGCAGTGCTTAAAACTCGACAAGTGTTCCAACTCGCTCACCAAGCACAACCTTTTTCAAGTTTCCGGGCTTGTTCATGTCAAATACAATGATTGGCAGCTTGTTTTCGTTGCACAATGTGAATGCTGTCATATCCATCACGCTGAGATTTTTCTCATACACTTCGTTAAAAGTGATGGTATCGTATTTCACAGCGGTTTTGTCTTTCTCGGGATCAGCAGTGTAAATACCGTCAACCCGTGTACCTTTCAACACAACATTGGCTTCAATTTCAATAGCACGGAGTGATCCGGCTGTATCCGTGGTGAAATAAGGATTTCCGGTTCCGGCACCAAAAATCACAACACGTCCTTTTTCGAGATGACGAACTGCGCGGCGGCGAATGAACGGTTCGCAAATTTCTTTCATTTCGATAGCGCTTTGCAAACGTGTCGGAACATTGTGCTTTTCGAGAGCCGCCTGGAGCGCCATACTGTTAATTACTGTGGCCAGCATTCCCATGTAGTCGCCCTGTGTACGTTCCATTCCGCCTTCAGCAGCCTGAATGCCGCGGAAAATATTCCCGCCGCCAATTACAATTGCTACCTGAACACCGGTTTCAACTACAGCTTTGATCTCAACAGCATACTGTGTGAGTATATCGTTATCAATCCCAAACTGCTTGTTTCCCATCAGGGCCTCGCCGCTGAGTTTGAGAAGAATCCGTTTGTATTTCATGGATATATGATATGTGTGGTTCGTCGCTATTGGTCAAAAAAAATCCCCTCTGCACCGCAGAGGGGATTTGGATGCTTATCAATTATCCGAGAGCAATACGTTTGAACGTCGTTACCGTCATTTCTTTGTCTGTCTCCTGGAGATACTGACGAATAGTTTTCTTTGCGTCTTTGATGAATTCCTGATTGAGGAGTGTTGACTCTTTGTAGAACTTGTTCAGTTTACCTTGAGCAATTTTCTCAACCATGTCTTCGGGTTTACCTTCGGCGCGTACTTGTTCGCGGGCAACGTCGAGTTCGCGTTCGAGAACGGTAGTATCAACGTCGTCTTTATCAACAGCTACCGGAGCCATAGCGGCAACCTGCATAGCTACGTCGCGTGCAGCACCTTCGCTGATTGCTTTGTTGAAAGCAACAATGCAGGCAAGTTTGTTTCCGGGGTGGTTGTAAGCGGTAACCTGAGTAGATTCGGCCTGCTCGTAAGCAGAGATCTCAATCTTCTCACCGATTTTACCAACCATTTCAACAATCTTCTCACTGATCGGCATGCCTTCATAGTTGAGGGCGAGCAAAGAGGTGAGATCTGCGGGCTTCTGTTCGAGAGCAATTTTAGCGAAGCTTTCAGCTACTTTGCCGAAGTCTTCGTTTTTAGCCACAAAGTCGGTTTCGCAGTTGAGTACGATAACCACACCGCGTGTACCATTGGTTTGGGCAATTACCAGACCTTCTTTGGCATCACGGTCGCTGCGGTTGGCAGCAACTTTCTGACCTTTTTTACGGAGCAGATCGATAGCGGCTTCAAAATCGCCGTTAGCTTCTGTCAACGCTTTTTTGCAATCCATCATACCGGCACCTGTCATGGTGCGCAGTTTATTTACGTCTGATGCTGTGATCGTAACGCTCATGATATTGTTTATTCAAAAACGGTGATTGAAATTGACTATGGACGTGCGGGGCGACGCTGGCCACCAGCATTTCCGCTGCCACCACGACGTTGGCCACCACCGGTTGTACCGGGTTTCTTGGCACCGCCGGCAGGTCCGCCTTTACGGCGACGGTCTTCACCGTCTTCAGAACCTTGCTGGTATTTGCGGTCGTCAAATTCTTCTTCGTTATCGTCTTTATCGTCGTCGCCTTTGTCTTTATCGAGTTTGCGCTCTTCGATACCTTCAGCAACTGCTTTGGTAACGATGCTGAGGAGCAATTCGATAGAGGTTGAAGCGTCGTCGTTAGCGGGAATAGCGTAATCTACGCTTTTCGGATCGCCGTTTGTATCAACGATAGCAAAAGTTGGGATGCCGAGGCGTTTTGCTTCAGCAACTGCGATATGTTCTTTTACGATATCTACGATGAAAAGAGCAGCCGGCAGACGTGTGAGATCGGCGATAGAACCGAGCTGGTGCTCAAGTTTAGCGCGCTCACGAGAGAGCATAAGCTTTTCTTTCTTAGAGAGAACGTCGAACGTTCCGTCGGTAGCCATCTTGTCGATGTTCGCCATTTTGCGAACCGCCTTACGGATGGTTGCAAAGTTGGTGAGCATTCCACCAGGCCAGCGCTCGGTAACGTAAGGCATACCAACAGCCTTCACTTTTTCGGCTACGATGTCTTTCGCTTGCTTTTTGGTAGCAACGAAAAGCACTTTTTTGCCGGAGCGTGCAATTTGTTTGAGAGCTGCGCAGGTTTCTTCAACCTTAACAACGGTTTTATTCAGGTCAATGATATGAATGCCGTTCTTCTCGGTGAAGATAAACGGCGCCATTGCCGGGTTCCACTTGCGCTTGAGGTGGCCAAAATGGGCACCTGCCTGCAGCAATTCGTTGAAAGTGGTTCTTGACATTTGTACTTCGTTGAACGATATATACTGTGAGAAAACGGATCGGATTAACGCTTGCTGAACTGGAAGCGACGGCGGGCTTTTTTCTGGCCGAATTTCTTACGCTCCACCATGCGGGGATCGCGAGTCATCAGACCTTCTGCGCGCAGAGCGGGCTTCACGGTTTCATCAAGTTCAACCAAGGCACGAGCGATAGCCAGACGAATTGCTTCGGCCTGACCAGTTACGCCACCGCCATCAACATTCACTGTAATGTCGAACTGGCCAACATTATTGGTGATGGTGAGAGCCTGCTGAACTTTAATCTGCAGGACTTCGGTGGGGAAGTAGTTTTTGAAATCGCGGCCGTTTACGGTAATTGTACCGTTACCGCGCTGCAGGTAAACACGGGCTACCGCTGTTTTACGGCGACCGAGGGTGTTGGTAACTTCCATTATGCGCGTTCCTTAATGGTTGAAAGATCTATTTTCTTCGGATTCTGTGCCTCCTGCTTGTGGTCAGGGCCGGCGTAAATGAATACGTTTCGACGGAGGCGTTCACCGAGGCGAGTTTTAGGCAGCATCCGGCCAATAGCCAACTCTAACACACGCTCAGGATGCTTCGCAAAAAGCTCCTTCGGAGTGGTAAAGCGCTGTCCGCCGGGATAGCCAGTGTACCTGGTGTACACCTTGTCTTCGGTTTTATTGCCCGTAAAGCGTACCTTGTCAGCATTGATGATGACAATGTTATCGCCGCAGTCCACGTGCGGGGTGAACGAGGGCTTGTGCTTACCGCGAATAAGGTATGCTACCTTAGAGGCGAGACGGCCCACCGTTTCATTTTCTGCGTCCACTAGCAGCCAGTCCTTCTTGACATCGGCGGGTTTGGTGGAGATGGTTTTGTAAGAGATCGTATTCACTTGACCTTCAGTTGTATAGTTCTACAAATTGTAGTCCTTTCCCTTCAATGGGGCTGCGAAGATAAGCACATTTTCCAACCCGGCAAACTTATCCACAAATAAATTGTTGAAAAGCGTTCCTGTAAAAACAGGCTTTTAAAGGGTTGCAGCACTTGAAAAGAAATTTATTCGCCTGAATTACAGTTTCTTAACCCAATTTCCTACCAAAATTTGATCGCCAAAACTAAAATATCATCTACCTGCTCGTGATTTCCCTGCCAATTTTCAAGCGACTCCTGTAGTTTAATTTCCTGATCATAAAGTCCTAAACCGGCATTTTTTAGCAATACCTCACGAAACTGTTTGTACTTGAATTTTTTTCCGGCAGGGCCTCCAAACTGGTCGGCTATACCATCGGTAAATGTATAAACCACCTAATCCGGCGTCAGCGTTACTGCATACTGTTTGAATGGCTTCATATCGATATGATAGCCAACTGGCTGTTTGTCGGGCAAACATTCCTGCAACTCTTCACCTGTAATAATATAAAAGCTGTTATTGGCTGCAGCATACACTAATTCTCGTGTTGATTTGTCGTAACGGCAAAGCACCATATCCATACCGTCCTTTGATTCATTTGTTTCGCCGGTCTGACGTAATGCCGAAATAACACGGCTGCGAAGCTGATTCAAAACTTCGGCTGGCTCAAGCACGCCTTTATCTGTAATTATTTCCGTTAACAGCAGCGAACCGAGCATGCTCATAAATCCGCCCGGTACACCGTGTCCGGTACAATCAACTGTTGCGAGGAAAATATAACCATCGCGTTCAGCAAGCCAGTAAAAATCTCCGCTTACAATATCTTTCGGGCGAAGCATTACAAACCCTCCTTTAAGATATTGCTCAAAATCCTTTGCTCTGGGCCAAAGTGCGCTCTGAATTCGTTGCGCATAATTTATACTGTCGGTAATGCTTTTGTTTTTCTCTTCAATTGTAGCGTTCTGAATCTGAAGCTGTGATTTTTGCTTTTCGAGCAGGAGATTGGTTCGCTGGCGAAGTTTATTTCTATTAAACAATACTCCTATAAACAATAAGAGCAGCAAACATCCAGCAACAGCAAACCACAGGTAAGTTCGCTGCGATGATTTTTGCTGATTGAGTAATACAATGGCTTGTTCTTTTTCGTTCAGGTTGTACATGGTTTCCATGTTTCGCAGATGCTGCAATGCCCGATCGGTTTGAAGTGAGTCTTTCAGTTTTGCAGCTTCGCGGAAATGAAATAATGCTTTTTGCCAGTTGCCTCTGGTCTCTTCGAGTTTTGCCCGCCCTTCGTGCACGGCTTGCTGTCGGCTGGGAATATTAAGACGGCGGGAAATTGCCATTGATTTATCAAAATAAACATCTGCTGAGTCGAACCTTTGCAGATCGATATTCATCATCGCGTAATCAAAAGTAATAATCCCGTATTCATATAAATTACCGGCTGTATCGTTCGTAAGCAAAGCCCGCTGCATGAGACTGACTGCGTCTTTTGTATAACCCTTTCTGGCTTTGCAACGGGCCATTCCCGAAAGCGATGCTGCAATTTTAAACGGATCATTGGCAATTGTTGCGAGTTCTAAAGCTTCTTTAAAAAGTGGCTCAGCACGTTCAATACTGTCACGCAAAAAATAAAGAAAGCCAAGATTTGCAAGTGCTACACCCAAGCCATTCGATTTCTCAAGTTGCCGGTAGTTGGCTATTGATTTTTCAAGATGTTCCTGTTGTTTTGCAGTATTGCCGCGAACCGCATACACATTCGCTAAATTCATGTTGCCGGATGCAATTTGCTTAGTCAGCTTCATTGAATCGGCCAGATGCAAACCGCGCAAATGGATTTCCAGCGATTTTTCGAGATCGCCCATATCAAGGCAAATGGCACCAATTACATTGCAGGCGCGCACAATTCCTTCTTTATAATCGAGTTTCTCGGCAAGTGTTAAACCCTGCTCGGCATAAAGACGACCAACTGCGAGATCAAAATAACTTGTATCCCAACCAATATTGCACAGCAGATTTACACGGCTTGTATCTTCGGGAGTTATTTCAAGTTTTTGCAAAGAACTACGAAGCCTTGCTATGTCCTGACCAAAATATAATATTGGCAAAAACATAAAACAGACAAGCAGGTGCAGATGCTTTTTCATACAAAACGAATATACGGAAGAGCAAGAGAAAAAGTCTGCCGGTAATTACATGCAAATCAGGAGTATTTGCTACTTGATGACGCCAAGTTCGCGGCCAATTTTCTCAAAGGCTGCAATAGCTTTATCAAGATGCTCTTTCTCGTGTGCTGCCGAAAGCTGAACACGGATGCGTGCCTGACCTTTTGCAACAACGGGATAAAAGAATCCGATTACATAAATTCCTTCTTCGAGCAAACGATCAGCAAATTGCTGCGAGAGTTTTGCATCATAAAGCATCACCGGCACAATTGCTGATTCACCGTCTTTAAACTCAAGACCAGCCTTACGGATGCCTTCCTTGAAGTAGTTTACATTCCATTCTAACTTATCACGAAGCGTTGTAGTTTCGCTAAGCATATCAAAAACTGCAATAGAAGCGCCGATAATTGCCGGTGCCAATGCGTTTGAAAAAAGATAGGGACGTGAACGCTGGCGAAGCAACTCAATTACTTCTTTTTTGCCAGTTGTAAAACCACCCATTGCACCACCCAAAGCTTTGCCAAGTGTTCCGGTAATAATATCAACACGCCCCATTACATTGCGATGTTCAATTGTGCCGCGCCCTGTTTTACCAATGAAGCCGGTTGCGTGACATTCATCAACCATCACCAGTGCATTGTATTTATCGGCCAGATCACAAATTTTATCGAGAGGAGCTACAAATCCATCCATCGAAAAAACACCGTCTGTAACGATGATTCGATGGCGCTGCGCCTGTGCTTTTTTAAGTTGTTCTTCGAGATCAGCCATATCACAATTTTTGTAGCGATAGCGCTGCGCTTTGCAGAGACGAACGCCGTCGATGATAGAGGCGTGATTTAGTTCGTCTGAAATAATAGCATCTTCTTCGCCAAAAAGCGGCTCAAAAACACCACCATTGGCATCAAAAGCCGCTGCATACAAAATTGTATCTTCTGTACCGAGGAAGCCTGCAATTTTAGCCTCAAGCGTTTTATGAATGTCTTGCGTGCCGCAAATAAACCGCACCGACGACATTCCGAATCCGTGAGAATCAAGAGCTTTATGAGCAGCTTCCAGTACTTTCGGATGCGATGACAGGCCGAGGTAGTTATTGGCGCAGAAGATAATCACATCTTTTCCGTTCACCTTCACCACAGCATCCTGAGGAGTTGTGATTACACGTTCGCGTTTGAAAAGGCCTGCTTCCTGAATATTGGTCAGTTCCTGGCTGAGTTGTTTATGAAATTCCTGGCTGTACATAATATTGGCTGAGATAGATGCGGCACGAAATTAACGGGAACGGTGGTGAATAAAAAATTATTCGGGATTCATTTACACAGTTTTTTAAAACCCGGGCAGCCCGGTGAAATAAATTGTGCGTATATCTGCTCAATGCCCTACTTTCGCAATCCATTTGAATAAAGACTTATGCAAAAAAAGATTTTGCTTCTGGGCTCAGGCGAATTAGGAAAAGAATTTGTTATCGCCGCACAACGGCTGGGGCAGTATGTTATAGCTGTTGACTCATACGACAATGCTCCTGCGCAGCAGGTTGCACAGGCTCGTGAGGTTATTAATATGCTTGACGGAAATGCACTTGATGCAGTTGTAGCCAAGCACCGTCCTGATATTATTGTCCCTGAAATCGAGGCTATTCGTACCGAGCGGTTCTACGATTACGAAAGCAAGGGCATTCAGGTTGTGCCCAGTGCCCGTGCAGCCAATTATACAATGAACCGAAAGGCGATTCGTGACCTTGCCGCACAGGAACTGGGATTACGAACAGCCAAATATGCTTATGCTACAAGCCTCGATTCATTCCGTGCTGCAATAGATGCAATTGGTTTGCCCTGTGTGGTTAAACCGCTGATGTCTTCATCGGGCAAAGGGCAAAGCGTACTTCGTACAGAAACCGATATTGAGAAATCTTGGAATTACGCAATGGCCGGCTCACGCGGCGATCTTCTTGAAGTAATTGTAGAAGAGTTTATCCCTTTTGATACCGAGATTACACTGCTAACTGTAACCCAGCAAAACGGTAAAACACTTTTTTGTCCGCCAATTGGTCATCGTCAGGAACGCGGCGATTATCAGGAAAGCTGGATGCCGCATCCCATGTCGGCCGAGCACCTTGCCGAAGCGCAGGAAATGGCAGGCAAAGTAACCCGTGCGCTTACCGGAACCGGCATCTGGGGCGTAGAGTTTTTCCTGACTGAAAAGGGTGTCTATTTCTCAGAGCTTTCTCCTCGCCCGCACGATACCGGCATGGTTACGCTTGCCAATACCTTACCGCTTAACGAATTTGAATTGCATCTTCGGGCTGTTCTCGGTTTACCCATTCCGGAGATTACACTCGAACGCGCCGGAGCAAGTGCAGTTATTTTAGCTGATCGTGAAGCTACTCCTGTTATTAAGGGCATTGCGGATGTACTCTCTATGCCGCAAACTGATGTACGTATTTTCGGCAAACCGATTATGCGACCACATCGGCGTATGGGAGTTGCATTAAGCTGGGGTGATACGCAAACAGATATAAAACTGCTTGTAGAAAAGGCAAAGACTGCAGCAGCAAAAATCACCTTAACCTGACTCCTCAAAACATCCAACTTAAGCCTGATTACAGCGTGTAATCAGGCTTTTTGCATTCAGACCAATAACGAATCAGCATTTTGTCAAGTCCTATCAGCACTCATGCATTGGATCAACAAACAGCCCTCACAGTCGAAAACCCATTCAGTTTGTAATATTGCCCGGGAAGAGAGCGGATCCAGCCGGTAAATTCTAAGCCCGTCATAACATTTAGCACAGTATCTGTACACAGGTTCGCCTTTCTTGAAATTTCAAGAAGATGAAGTTCTCCGCTGCCATTCATTAATTGTACAACATGGGCTTCCTGTGGTTCTAAATTCGAGACATCGGGCAGTATTTCTGCTTTTAATTTCGCTTGCGAACCGGCATCCCAACTCATCAAATTGGCAATGTCTTCTGCCGAAGTAATTAAGGCTGCCTTGTGGTTGCGAATCAATTTTAAACAACCCGCTGAACGTTCATCACCTACTCTTCCGGGAAATGCAAACACATCACGGTTATAATTGTTGGCATACTCCGCTGTAATCAATGAACCTCCTGACTCTCCTGATTCCACAACAATAACAGCATCTGCCAACCCCGCTACAATGCGGTTTCGCATCGGAAAGTTTTCCCGATCTGGCTTTGTATTGCTTGGAAAATCAGTAAGAAGCCCTCCGCTTTCTACCATTTTTCTTGCTAATGCCCGATGTGCAAAGGGATAAATCTGATCAAGTCCGTGAGCCAGCACGCCTAAGGTTTTTACCTTGCATTCTATTGCAGTCCTATGTGCAATTGCATCAATTCCATAAGCCAAACCACTTACAACAAGTACATTGTAAGCAGCCAAATCTGCAACCAATTGCTCACAAAGATCCCGACCATATCCCGATGGTTCACGAGTTCCTACAATACTTACAATTCGCGGGGCATTCAAATCTGTGTTTCCGCAATGATAAAGCAGTATCGGACTGTCATAGCAATGCATCAACCGATCCGGAAAATCCTTTTCACCAATAAACACCATCTGCAACTTATGCTGCTCGATAAACCGTAGTTCAGTTTCTGCCCGCTTAAAAATTGCTTTATCTCTAAGCAAAGAAATCTTTGCAGCCCCAAATCCACTTATTTTCCGGAGCAAATCTGGTTTTTCAGCAAATACTGCCGATGCTGAACCACAATGTGTTAAAAGCTTTCTTGATAAAACCGGCCCAATACCGGATAACTGACTCAATGCTATTTGATAAATTCGTTCATCCATAAACATTACCTTACAATCCAAATTTTCCCTCCCCAAATGTACAGCCTCCTCCCCCCCTTTCGGCACCTGTTCATATTTTTTTCCCTCTCCCTCTTCTGCTCCTCACTTTTAGGGCAAACTGCGACAGTCAAAGGTATCGTTAGTGACAGTGCCAGTAACGAAGCGCTTATCGGTGTCGTTGTTGTTGCTTCAAACGGAAATGGGGCTGTAACAGATGTAGCCGGTAATTACAGTTTACAACTTGCACCCGGCTCATACAAACTGGATTTCAGATACACCGGCTATGCCAGCCAATCTTTCGATATTACTCTCTCCGAATCCGAAACCCAACAGCTAGACGTCAAACTTTCAAACACTTCTCGGCAACTTAATCTGGTCGTAGTTTCAGCAGGTCGCTACGAACAAAATATTACTGATGTAACAGTTTCAATGGAGGTTATAAAACCGGCTATCATTGAAAATAAAAACACAACCAACATGGAAACCATTATCGACCAAACCCCGGGCGTTAATGTAACCGATGGCCAAGCTAATATTAGGGGCGGTAGTGGTTTCAGCTACGGAGCCGGAAGCCGTGTTCTGATGGTGGTTGATGATATGCCAATGATCTCTGGCGATGCGGGCGATGTAAAATGGAACTTTCTTCCTGTCGAAAATGTATCTCAGGTTGAAGTGCTGAAAGGTGCTTCTTCAGCACTCTTCGGTTCTTCTGCTCTAAATGGCGTTATCCATTTCCGGACTGCATATCCGGGACTGAAACCACAAACAACAATTACTCTTTTCTCGGGTATTTATGATGCTCCCCTCCGCCCCGAACTGCGTTGGTGGGGAAAAGTTGCACCGGCTACTTCTGGCTTGTCATTTAATCATTCGCGGCAAATCGGGAATCTGGATCTTGTGATCGGAGGAAACTTTTTTGATGATGATGGTTATCGCTATCTGGAAACCGAACAACGTGTGCGCTTTAATGTAAATACCCGCTACCGTTTCAAAAAAATACCCGGCCTCAGTGCAGGAATAAATACCAATATGATGCAAACATCAGGCGGGTTATTTATCCTTTGGTATAATGACTCTCTAGCATATATCCCGGCCGATAGTGCAATTCAGGCATATACCAATAAGCGATTTACAATTGACCCTTTCATTACTTACTTTAGCCCCAAAGGACATCGCCACACACTTAGAACCCGGTTTTATCGCACCGATAACGCAAACGATAAAGAGCAAAGTGCTTTGGCCGATCTCTGGTACGGTGAATATCAGCACCAGTTCCGGTTCAAAAACGAACTCACACTCACAAGCGGACTTGTAGCTACCGGAAGCGTTGTAAAATCACAACTCTACAACGATCACTCATCATCCAACTTTGCCGGATATATTCAAGCCGAAAAACGCTTCTTCAACCGGCTTACTATTTCTACCGGCCTCCGGGGTGAATACTTCCGGGTCGATACTGCCTCTACGGAATATACAGTATCTCTGAATAAAAAAGATACACTTACACTTCCCTTTCGCCCTGTGTTCCGCTTTGGGGTTAACTATCAACTATTCAAAGCTACTTATGTACGTGCTTCTTACGGACAGGGATACCGATTCCCCTCTATTGCCGAAAAATTTGTGCGCACAAGTGCAAGTGGTCTCGAAATTTACCCCAATCCGCGGCTTGAACCGGAAACAGGCCAGTCGGCTGAACTTGGCGTAAAACAAGGCATTGCTGTTGGCAATTGGAAAGGCTTCGCCGACCTTTCTGTGTTCTGGATGGAATACAGAAATATGATGGAATTTGCCTTCGGACAATGGGGCAATCCTTTTGGCCCAAATCCTGATCCGCTTTTTGGTCTCGGCTTTAAATCTCTCAATATCGGAAGCACCCGCACGACCGGTATCGACTTCTCGGTGATCGGGCAAGGACAAATCAAAAAATCGACATTGAGTTTATTGGCTGGTTATACCTGGATGAATCCGGTATCGCTGCGGTTCAATGCGGCTCAGGATACATTGATCAATTCTACACCCGAAAATATTCTTAAATATCGCTATCGCCATATTGCAAAATTTGATGCCGAATGGAAGTACAAATCTCTTGCTCTGGGCATGAGTATGCGCTACAACAGCTTTATGGAAAATATTGACCAGGTATTTGAAACACTTATTCCGGGTGTAAAAGACTACCGTATCGACAATGAACACGGCGATATAATTTTTGATGCGCGTATTCTCTGGCAAATGAATGATGTGGCTCGCCTTTCGCTGATCGGTAATAATATTTTCAATAGAGAGTATAGCTCCAGACCAGCCGATTTGCAGCCCCCCCGCAATGTAGCCCTGCAGGTACAACTAAAATTCTGATCACAGCTGTATCCTTTAAATAGCTGAACGTTATATTTCCGGCAAATGATCTATATAATTGCCGGCACAGTTCAGACCGCTCTTGTTCCGGTAAATTTCCCGCAGCTTTCCTCGGCTGCGGGATTTATTTTTCAGCCAATACATCACC